>CAMEPU010000063.1 GCA_945932315.1 uncultured Clostridia bacterium | reverse complement strand
CACATTTTTTCCTTCTGTTTTTGTACTATCTTCCGATTTTTACAATTTGTTCACTTTTTCATTGATTTTGCACACAATCAGGTGTACATTTATATCGTTGGCCCGACCAAAGTGCACGCAGTAAATTGCGTGCACTTTTCGGGCGAGATTTCGGAAGCGCCGCCGAAAGCGGCAAAAATAAAATGAAAGAAGAAGAGGGGTAAACATGAACAACATCATCTTTACCGCAGTGACCTTCGTCGGCTTCACTGCACTCGTCGCGCTGATCTCCTGGTGGAAGACCCGCGACGACAATCTGGAAACCCAGGACGGCTACTATCTGGCCGGCCGCAACCTGACCGGCGGTATCATCGCCGGCTCCCTGCTGATGACCAACCTGTCTGCCGAGCAGCTCGTCGGCAACAACGGTCAGGCGGTCCGCATCGGCATGAGCCCGATGGGCTGGGAAGTTACTTCGGCCATCGCGCTGGTCATTCTGGCCTTCGTGCTGATGCCCAAGTACCTGCAGACCGGTCTGACCACCGTTCCCGAGTTCTTTGAAGAGCGCTACGACGCGGGCACCCGCCGTCTGGTCTCCTTCATCGTCCTGATGAGCTATGTAATCATCATGCTGCCCAACGTCCTGTACGCAGGCGCGCAGGTATTCGTCAACATCTTCTCCTTCGACCAGCTGGTTGCAAACATCACCGGTCTGTCGCTGGCGGACGGCGTCCCCTTCTACCAGAGCGCGAAGTTCTGGGCGATCGCCATCGTCTGCATCGCGACTGCGATTGTCGGCTCCCTGTACGCGATCTGCGGCGGCCTGAAGGCCATCGCGCTGTCTGACTCGATCAACGGTATCGGCCTGATCATCGGCGGCCTGCTCGTCCCGGTATTCGGCCTGTGCGCACTGGGCGCTGTTCACGGCGGCGGCTTCTTCGAGGGCGTGGACGCCTTCGTCAACACCGATCCTACCCTGCTCAACGCGATTGACGCCCCCAATCTCAACGAGCCCTACCTGCCCTGGCCCCTGCTGTTCACCGGCCTGCTGGTCAACAACCTGTACTTCTGGGCCACCAACCAGTCCATCATCCAGCGTACCTTCGGCGCGAAGAACCTGAAGGAAGCACAGCGCGGCGCGATCTTCGCCGGCTTCCTGAAGATCCTGACCCCCATCATCATCGTGATCCCCGGCATTATCGCCCGTCTGCTGTACACCAACGTCACCGACTGGGGCAACGGCGATACCGCGTACCCGATGCTGGTCGCGGACGTTATGCCCAAGTGGCTGCTCGGCTTCTTCGCTGCCGTTATGTTCGGCGCGATCCTGTCCTCCTTTAACTCCATCCTGAACTCCGCGTCCACCATCTACGCGCTCGACATCCATCGCCCGGTCTTCAGCCCCGACGCGTCCGACGCGCACATGGTTAAGATCGGCCAGACCTTCGGCACCATCGTCGCCGTCATCTCGACCGTCATGGCCCCCTTCTTCATGTATGCGGGCGGCATCACCTCCACGGTCAACTCGGCGTTCGCGGCGTTCAACACGCCCCTGTTCGTCTTCCTGTTCGTCGGCTTCTTCTGGAAGAAGGTCCCCTCGATCGCAGCCAAGATCGTCATCCCGATCCACGTTGTGCTCTACTTCTTCCTGCAGTTCTACCTGCGCAACAAAGTTGCCGCTCTGGCAAACATCCACTACCTGTACTTCACCGCCGCGCTCTTCGTATTCGATATGCTGCTGATGCTCCTCATCGTCAAGGTACATCCGCGCGAGACCGATTTCGTCCTGCACGACGCCAAGGTCGTCGATATGACCCCCTGGAAGACCGGCAAGATCTGGGCCGCTGTCTCTCTGGTCATCATGCTCCTGGCTTACGTGGTCTTCTCTCCCCTCTGCCTGGGCGCGTAAAACAGGCCACTCCTTTTTTCCAATCTTTCTTTATTACTTTCCAAACGCAGAAATGCCTGCCCGATATGGGCAGGCATTTCTGTTTGGCGAAAAGACTTTTTCGCCAAACAGAAAGGGGGGCATGGAAAATCCATGCCCCCTTTTGATTCGATTGTTTGTTTCCCGGTTCAGGCCGTCGCAGCCGCCGTGCCGTTCATGCCGCAGGCATGGATCAGCCCGGTGACCACGATGACGCACATCCGGCAGATGTGCTCCAGATCATCCGAGATGCTGTGCCGCGCCTCGAGCCGGTATGCTTCGTGCTCCTGCGCGATATAGGCGATGAGCTGCTCGATCGTCCAGATCTCCGGAACCTCCTCGACCCAACGCAGGAATTTCTCCCGGGTCAGCTGGTAGCGGAGGCCGATCGCGATGCGCTTTTCATACAGATAATGGCGCAGCAGGCAGTGATCGTAAATATCGTCGTTGTGCGGGAAACAGAAAAAGTCGGTGATGTAATGGCAGATCTCACCCAGATCGACCGAGAGAGACCGTCCGTTCTGCGCGCCGATCTCGTAGCCGTCCGAAAACGCGCGGATCTTCTCCATCACCTCGTCGAACATGAGCGAGGGATAGTGACGCTTGGTCAGATAGGTGCCGGTCAGATCGGGCTTCAGATTGCCATACAGAAATGCCTTTGTATCAAATGCCACGCCGGTCGTATCCTCCACATAATCCAGCAGAAGATTGCCGACCTTCGTGTGTGAGATCGAGTCCATTGGAATCTCCTCCTCTCCGGGTTCCCTGGTTAACCGCAGTTAACTCTTTGGGTGCTTCTACTATAACACAAAAAAGCGGGGTTGTCACCCCGCTTTCTATGAATTTAAGCTTTTCTTCATAAATTCCCAGCTCAGCGGGCGCGGAAGGCCTCGCTGCGGAATTTGATCTTGCCGTCGAGCGCCTGGCGCAGGCGGCTGCACATGGCCTCGCGGTCGCGGTTGAGCGTGCCCGCCAGGTTGACGTAATTGGACGCGTGGTTGGCCCGGAAAATGCTGCCCTCGCAGTCGATGTGCTCGAGCAGGATCAGGGTCTCGGCCGCGATCTCGACGGGATTCATCAGGTAGAAGCGCCCCTCCTGCCAGTCGCGCATGAGCGGCGTCTCCAGCTCAAAGAGCAGGGTCAGCAGGCCGATGTACTCGGGCTTCATGCGGGAGAGGGCGCGCGCGGTGTCGATGGCGTGCGCCTCGGACAGCTCGGTCGAGCCCAGACCCGCGATGCAGGTCACCGAGAGCTTCATGCCAGCCTCCTTGACCATCAGGCCGGCGCGGACGATCTCATCGGCGGTCTCACCCTTGTTGATCCGGCGGAGCACCTCGTCGTTGCCCGACTCCAGGCCGAGATAGATCATCTCGAGGCCGAGCTCGTGCAGCATTTTCAGCTCCTCGGGCGTCTTGACCAGCACGCTCTTGGGCGAGCCGTAGCTCGTGACCCGTTCGCACTCGGGGAACAGCTTTTTGATATAGCGCAGCACCTCGGCCATGTGCTCGGCGCGGCACATCAGGGCGTCGCCGTCGGCCAGGAAGATGCGGTCGACCCGGCGGTACATCCGGCGGGCCTCGTCAAAATCGGCCTTGACCTCCTCGAGCGGACGGACGCGGAAGCGCTTCTCCTTGTACATGTCGCAGAAGGTGCACTTGTTGTGGCTGCAGCCGATGGTCACCTGGACGATCAGGCTGTACGCCTCGGACGGCGGGCGGAACACCCGGCCTTCATAATGAATCATAGGGGATCTCCTTTCTCAAGGCATCACCGCACAGCGGTACTGCCATAAAAAACAGGCGGAGCGAAGCCCCGTCTGTTTCTGCGGTTTTCTGTGTTTTACGCTTCGTCGGCGGGCTTTTCTTCCGCGGATTCTTCCTCCGCAGGCGCTTCCTCGGCCGGCTCCTCTTCGGCAGCCGCTTCCTCGGCCGGAGCTTCCTCCTCGGCGGGCGCTTCCTCAGCCGGGGCTTCCTCTTCCTCGGCTTCGCACGCCGCGCAATCCTCGGCGCAGGTGCAGTCAGCGCACTTGTCGTCCTCACCGATCATTTCATCCAGCTCCTGCATCGCCTTCAGCTCAGCCTCGCGATAGAGCTCTTCATTCTTCTTCTTCTTGATGACCGCGACCGTAAGCGCGCTCAGTGCCGCGATCGCACCGATCGCCGCCATACCAAAACCAACGTTTTTTTTCATAGTTCGCTTTCACCCTTACTTATATGATTCCGAATATTATACTTAAACTTTACCACACTAAAAATACGCTGTCAATCGGATTCACAGGAAATTAACAATCAGCTGCCCAGCTCATACGCGCGATCGATACATTTATCGCTCGCTTCCGCCAGAATATCCGCAAATCCGCGCTTTTCCAGCACATGGACCGCCTCAATGGTCGTGCCGCCCGGCGAGCAGACCGCCCGGGTCAGTTCGGCCGGGGTCTGGTCGTGATTGGCGAGCACCATCTCGGCCGCGCCGATGCAGGAATAACAGAACAGGCGGGTGGCGTCCTCAGCCGACAGGCCGTGGCTCTGCGCCGAACGCACCATCGCGTCAATGAAGGCGTAGACATAGGCCGGGGCCGAGCCGTTGTACGGGATGACCTCGTTCAGCATGTTCTCGTTTTCATAAACCGCTGTGACGCCCATCGAGTCGAACAGCGCGCGCACCGCAGCCAGCTGCTCCTCGCTCGCCGCCCGGTTGCGCACCAGCACGGACGCGCCCTTGCCGATCATGAGCGGGGTGTTGGGCATGACGCGGATGATCGGGCAGTCGGCGCCCAGAACGGTCTCCATCCGGGCAAAGGGCACGCCCGCCGCGATCGAAACGACCAGCGGCTTGGCGTTGGCGACCGGGCGTAGCGCGCTCAGCACCTCGTCAAAGTTCTGGGGCTTGAAGCCCAGGATGACCATTTTGCAGCTCGTATACAGCAGGGTATAATCGTCGGTGACCGCGAAGCCCTCAGCTGCCCGCGCGGCCCGCTTCTCCGCCGAGCGGTTGAACAGCAGCACGTCGGCCGCCGGACACATGCCGGCCCGGACCGCGCCCCGCACGATCGCCATTCCCATGTTGCCCGCGCCGATGACGCCGATCTGATATCTTTTCATGCTGACCGCCTCTTTCGCATTCAAACCGTTTTTATCATTGTATCATAAACGGCTGCGGCGGGCAATGTTGTATTTCCCCGTGCAAACGTGCTATAATAACAAAAAATCCCCCGGGAGGAAACGGTTTATGTTACACGAATTTTCGCGCACCGAGCTGCTGCTGGGCGGCGACGCCATGGAGCGGCTGCGCCGGGCGCACGTGGCGGTATTCGGCATCGGCGGCGTGGGCTCGTTCGCCTGCGAGGCGCTCGCCCGGGCGGGCGTGGGCGCGATCACCCTGATCGACAACGACACGGTCTCGGTCACGAACCGCAACCGCCAGCTCATCGCGCTGGCCTCGACCGTCGGGCAAGCCAAGGTGGACGTGATGCGCGACCGCATTCTGGACATCAACCCGGACTGCAGGGTGACCGCCTGCAACCTGTTTTTCACGCCCGAGAGCGACCTCGACCTCGGCCAGTTCGACTACGTGATCGACGCGATCGACACGGTCACGGCCAAGCTCTTCCTGATCGAGCAGTGTTCCGCCAAAAACATCCCGATCATCTGCTCGATGGGCACGGGCAACAAGCTCGACCCCACCCGCTTCGAGGTCGCGGACATCTCCAAGACCCACGGCTGCCCGCTCGCCAAGGTCATCCGGCTGGAGTGCAAAAAGCGGGGCATCAAGAAGCTGCGCGTGGTCTTTTCCCCCGAGCCGCCCGTGCAGATCCCGCCCGAGCGGTACGAGGCCGCGTCGGGCGACCGCAAGGGCACGGCCGGACGGCCTGTCCCGGCCAGCATCTCGTTCGTCCCCCCGGTCGCCGGGTTCATTCTGGCGGGCGAGGTCATCCGCGACCTCGCGGGCATTCCCAGAAAATGACAACAGCGCCTGCCGCGTTTTTGCGGCAGGCGCTTGTTTATTCTTCGATGAGCCGGGTGGCGACGCTTCCGTCGCCCATCTCGAGCCGTCCATCCTCGCCGACATAGAGCGGCTGGTCGTCCGCGCGCAGGCGGCGGCCGTAGTTGTCGGTCATGGTCAGGTAGGGCTGGATGGTATCGCCCACCTTCAGGTCGAGCGCGGGAACGGTCACGGTGAGGGTCGATTTCAGCTCAGCTGCGGCTTCTCCGCCGCCCGTGTCACCCGACACCGCCACGATGGCCTCCCCCTCTGCCACGATGCGCCCGGTCGTCCCCAGCGCGACCGGCTCGCCGTTGACCGCAAGCCATGCCTGCACGTCGGACAGCCGGTAATCGTCGGCCGGCGCCTGATCGAGCCACCAGTAATCGGCCCGCAGCTCATACTCCCGCGCGTTCTTAAATTCCTCCGCCTTGTCGCACCAGAAGAAGAAGGAGAAGTCCCAGTTGATCTGTGGGATGGTCTGCGCGGCCAGCCCCTCGAACACCTCGAGCAACTGGGTCTCCTGCACGCCGTCGGTGTCGAAGCGCACCGAGACCGTGATCAGGTCATCGAGCGGCACCGTGACTGCGGCAGCAAAGCGGTTGCCCGGCGCGGCTGCACCCGGGAAGGTCAGCGTCTCCTCCCCGCACTGCACGAGGAATTCAGCCGTCATTCCCTCGACCCAGCGCTTGGGCACGGCGTAAGCGTCAAAGGTGACCGTATCCGACGCGAGGTCGGGCTTGCCCGCCGTGCAGCCGTAATCGGCGGTCAGGTTGTTCTGGGACTTGAGCACCTCCTCGACCCGGTCGCTGATCGAGCTGATCTGATAGCCAACATTGCTGCTGATATTGCTGACGTTGTTCTGCAGGCTGTTCGTCTGGTTGCGCAAGCTCTGCAGCTCGCTGCGCATGCTGCCGAACTGCCAGACGACCAGCGCCAGCACGAGCGCGCCCGCGACCCCCGCCAACACCTGCTTTTTCCTGTTTGTTTTCTTGGGTTCAGGCTGCGGGATCGCCTCAATATAGCGTGCAGCGATCTCCTCGACCATGCGGATCTGCTGCTCGGTCAGCTCGTCCGGTTCGGCCTGCGGCGCGTCCGCCCGCCCTTCCTCCACCCCGAGCAGCTCGCCGACCGTCACGCCGAACATCCGGCTGAGCGCGACCAATTTATCTACTTCGGGCAGCGAGGTATCGGCCTCCCATTTGGAGATGGCCTGCCGCGAGACGCCGAGCGCCTCGCCCAGCGCCTCCTGTGACAGATTCCGACCCCGCCGCAGGGCGGCAATGCGTTCGCCGATCGTCATCGTTTCATCGTTCCTTTCCTGTGGGTTTCTGCGCCCAGCATACCAAAAACACAGCTTTTACACTACCAACTGCGGCTTTCCTTTTGTCAACCGGCGGTTGCGACGCGCTTTTTCGTGACATGATACCGGTCTGGCGAGAAAAAGGGCCGGCGCCTGACGGCGCCGGCCCTGGTGTTTCTATGCGATTGTTCCGAAGGGGATTACTCCTGGGTGCTGTACAGAGCGACCAGCTTCTGCAGGTGCTCCCAACGCTTCTGGGCATTCTCCTCAGCCTCGGTGAACAGCTCCTCTGCGCGCTCGGGGAAGGAGCGGGTCAGAGCGGAGTAGCGCGCCTCGTTCATGATGAAGTCGCGGTAGCCGCCGGCCGGAGCCTTGGAGTCGAGGATGAAGGGATTCTTGCCCTCGGCCTTCAGAGCCGGGTTGTAGCGGAACATGTTCCAGTAACCGCAATCAACCGCACGCTTCATTTCCTTCTGGCAGTTGACCATGCCGCCCTTGATGGAGTGCATCTCGCAGGGCGCGTAGCCGATGACCAGAGACGGGCCCGGATAAGCCTCGGCCTCTGCGATCGCCTTCAGGGTCTGCGCCGGGTTCGCACCCATCGCAACCTGAGCGACGTAGACGTAGCCGTAGCTCATCGCGATCTCAGCCAGAGACTTCTTGGCGATGGCCTTACCGGCAGCTGCGAACTGAGCGACAGCGCCGATCTGGGTCGCCTTGGAGGCCTGACCGCCGGTGTTGGAGTAAACCTCGGTATCGAATACCATGACGTTGACGTCCTTGCCGGAAGCCAGAACATGATCCAGACCGCCGAAGCCGATGTCGTATGCCCAGCCGTCGCCGCCGAAGATCCAGACGGACTTCTTGGCGATGTACTGCTTGCTCTTCAGGATCTCTGCAGACTTCTCGCAGCCGGCAGCAGCAGCCTTCTCCAGCTCAGCGATCAGGGCCTTTGCGGGCTCGTCGTTGGCCTTGGTGTTGTTCTTGGTTGCGATGAACTGCTCGTAAGCAGCCTTCAGCTCAGCAGAAGCCTTGTCGGAACCAGCAACCTCTGCGATCTCCTTGATCAGGTTCTCGCGGATGGTCTTCTGGCCGATGTACAGACCCAGACCATGCTCTGCGTTATCCTCGAACAGGGAGTTGCACCATGCAGGACCATGGCCGCTGTCCTTGTTGACGGTGTACGGAGAGATGGAAGCAGTGCCGCCCCAGATGGAGGAGCAGCCGGTAGCGTTGGAGATGTACATCTTCTCGCCGAACAGCTGGGTGATCAGGCGGGCGTAAGAGGTCTCGGCACAGCCTGCGCAGGAGCCGGAGAACTCAAGCAGCGGGGTCTTGAACTGAGAATCCTTGACCGAGCCGATGCCCTCCATATCGGGCTTGGAAGCGACCTCGGCTACCATGTAGTCGAACGCATCCTGCTGCGCCAGCTCGCCCTCCTGCGGCTTCATAGACAGAGCGCCTACCGGGCAAACGCCGATGCAGACACCGCAGCCCATGCAGTCGAGCGGAGAAACAGCCATGCTGTACTTGTAAACACCCTTGCCCTTGCCGGCCTTGATGTCGACGATCTTGGCGGACGCCGGAGCGGCGGCAGCCTCTGCGTCGGTCAGCGCGAAGGGACGGATGGTGGCGTGCGGGCAAACAAACGCGCACTGGTTGCACTGGATGCACTTTGCGGAATCCCAAGCCGGAACGGTAACGGCTACGCCGCGCTTCTCGTAAGCGGCAGCGCCATGCTCGAAGGTGCCGTCGACGTACTTCTCGAAGGCGGATACGGGCAGGGAATCGCCATCCATGCGGCCGATGGGCTCCATCAGGTTCTGAACCAGCTCAACGGTCTTCTCGCGGCCCTTGAGAACCGGCTTCTCGCCCTCGTCAACCGCGTCAGCCCAGGAAGCGGGAACGTCGATCTTGACGAACGCATTCGCGCCGGCGTCGATCGCCTTGTGGTTCATATCAACGATATCCTGGCCCTTCTTCAGGTAGGACTTGGTCGCAGCGTCCTTCATGAACTGGATCGCCTGCTCGGAAGGCATAACCTTTGCGAGCGCGAAGAACGCGGACTGCAGGATGGTGTTGGTGCGCTTGCCCATGCCGATCTCAATCGCGAGGTCGATCGCGTTGATGGTGTAGAGCTGCACGTTGTTCTTGGCGATGTAGCGCTTCTCGGAAGCGGCCAGATGCTTGTCCAGCTCCTCGGGCGTCCACTGGCAGTTGATCAGGAAGACACCGCCCGGCTTAACGTCGCGAACGATCGGGAAGTGCTTGATGATGTAGGACGGGTTGTGGCAGGCGACGAAGTCAGCCTTGTTGATGTAGTAGGGGGACTTGATCGGCTTGTCGCCAAAGCGCAGGTGGGATACGGTGACGCCGCCGGTCTTCTTGGAGTCGTACTGGAAGTAAGCCTGTACGTACTTGTCGGTGTGGTCGCCGATGATCTTGATGGAGTTCTTGTTCGCGCCGACGGTGCCGTCGCCGCCCAGACCCCAGAACTTGCACTCGGTGGTGCCTTCCGCAGCGGTGTTCGGCGCGGGCTTCTCCTCGAGGGACAGGTAGGTTACGTCGTCGGTGATGCCGATGGTGAACTGCTTCTTGGGCGCATCCTTGGCCAGCTCCTCGTATACAGCGAATACGGAGGACGGCGGGGTGTCCTTGGAGCCCAGGCCGTAGCGGCCGCCGATGACGGTCTTATCGGTGATGCCGGCCTCGGACAGCGCGGTGACAACGTCGAGGTAGAGGGGCTCGCCCAGAGCGCCGGGCTCCTTGGTGCGGTCCAGAACGGCGATCTTCTTGGCGG
>CAMEPU010000062.1 GCA_945932315.1 uncultured Clostridia bacterium | reverse complement strand
ATAACCGAAGTTGCCGTCTATCTGGAAGGGCGGATGGGCGTCGAATAAGTTGGCATAGGTGCCGCCGCCCATGTGGCGCGCATCCTGCTTGTCCGCCCGCGTCAAACGGAGCTGCTGGCGCAGGATGCGATGGGCATGGTCGCCGTCACGCAGCCGCGCCCACAGGCAGAGCTTCCAGCCCAGGCTCCAGCCCGTGCCGTCATCCGAGCGCCGCTCGAGCGACCGGCGGCAGGCCTCCGCCAATGCGGGCGTGCGGTCGAGCGTAATCTGCCGCGCCGGGTACAGGCCGAACAGGTGGGAGACGTGCCGGTGGGTCGGATCCCATTCCTCCAGCTCCTCGCTCCATTCGAGCAGCCGCCCGTCCGCGCCGGTTTCATAGGGCGGCAGGCGGTCGAGGGCCTTCCGCAGCTCGGCCTGCAGCGCACCGTCCGTCCCGAGCTGTATCGCGCTCTCCAGCGTCTGCGTAAAGTTCTCCCGGAGAATCGCGGTGGTCATCGTCGTCGTTCTGCTGACGCTCAGCTCCTCGCCGTGCAGCAGGAATTTGTTCTCGGGAGACGTCGAAGGCACAAAGGCCAGATGCCCCGCGCCGTCCTCGACCAGCATGTCAAGATAGAAGCGCGCGGCCTCCCTGAGACAGGGATAAGCCGTCTCCCGCAGGAAATCGCGGTCGCCGGTATAGCGGTAATATTGATAGAGGTGGGTGGTCAGCCAGCCGCCCGCCACCGGCCAGAAATCGTGGGCCGCGCCGTTTTTGCGCCGCCGTCCGACCGGGTTGCAATGGCCCCAGAGGTCGGCGTTGTGGTAGACGGCGAAGCCCCGCGCGTCGTGATAGCACCGGGCGACCTCGCGTCCGGTCTCCGCGAGCGTCCCGATCAGCGCGTGCAGCGGCTCGCAGACTTCGGGCAGGCCGCAGGCCAGCGCAGGCCAGTAATTCATCTCGACGTTGATATTCGTCGTGTAGTTCGAGCTCCACGGCGGCCGGATCTCGCGGTTCCAGATGCCCTGCAGGTTGGCGGCCTGCGTGCCCGGGCGGGAGCACGAGAGCAGCAGATAACGCCCGTAATCGAAGAGCAGGGCGGCCAGACCGTGGTCGCTGGGATCGGTCTGGAAGCGCGCAAGCCGCTCGTCGGTCGGCAGCTCGTGCCGGTCGGGCGTCAGCTCGAGCGCGCAGCGGCCGAACAGGGGCTGGTAATCGGCCAGATGCCGCCGGTACAGGGTCTCATACGGCTGGCTGAGCGTGCTCACCAGATCGGTGCGCGCGTTCTCCCGATAGGGAATTCCGCTCGTTTCCGGGTCTTTGCCCGCGCCCGCGAAGTTGGAGCGCGCCGTGAGCACGATGACGGCCTCGCGCGCGCCGTTCACGCGGAGCGCTTCTCCCTCCGCCGTCAGCGTACCGTCCGTGCGGATGCTCACAGCGGCGTGCACCCGGATGCCCGGCTTTTCCGGGTCATAAGCAACCGGATTTTCACTCTTTACATAGTCGGGTTCGACGTGGGAGGGGCACTGTCCCTCCAGGCTGAGCACGCCGTTTTCGCAGGAAACGGTGCGCCGGAGCGGGCTGTCCAACCGGAGCGCGAAGCTGAGCATGCTCAGTCCCTCAGCGCGCAGCCGCAGCACGACCGCCTGGTCGGGCGCGGAGACAAAGCACTCCCGCGTGTACGCCGTGCCGCCCGCGCGGAACGAGACGCGGTGCGTCGCGGTCGTCAGATCGAGCGTGCGGGTATACTCCTCCGCGTCCAGCGCGGGGAAATCGAGCGTCAGCGCGCCGAGCGGCACATAGGACTCGGCGTATTCGCCCGGGAGGTTGTCCTCAATCAGGCTCTGGGCGGCCGCGTAATCCCCCCGCAGGGCGAGATCGCGCGCCTGCCGGAAGTAGGGCGCGCGCCCGGGCTCACAGTTGCTTTCCGGGCGGCCCGACCACAGGGTGTCCTCGTTCAGTTCCAGCACCTCATGCGAGACGCCGCCGAAGAGCATCGCGCCCAGCCGCCCGTTGCCGACCGGCAGCGCCTCGATCCACTCCGCCGCCGGCTGCCGGTACCATACCGTCTGTTTCATATCTGCTTTCTCTCCCTTTCCATTTGCTTTCATTATATGCGCCGCCGCACCGCCGGTCAACGGGACAATCCTGATGCAAGTTTCCATTCACAATCCTGCATGCCGTTTCGCCCAAATCCACTTTTTGAAATGTTTGCAAAAAATGATAATGTTTATCGTACTTTTTTGCAAAACTGACAAACTTACACATTATTGAACTGTGAACTTTCGATACCGTGTCAGATTAATTCTTCATTTCTTGTCTATTATGATCATAAATTCCCTTTGACTTTTTGCATTTATTGCCTTATTATACAAATTACAAAGAGTGAGGACATTTTTACCGATTGGATCACACCATATCATTTTTTGATAACATTTCGGTTTTCTCTCCGGCGGAGGTGAAGGAATGAAATACACTCGTGTGCAGGAAATCAAGCAGCTTCTCCTGCATGAGGGACGTGTGAACACCGCCGACCTCAGCCGCCGCTTCGCGGTCTCGATCGAAACGATCCGCCGGGACCTGGACATCCTCGAGCAGGAAGGCTTCATCCGCAAGGTCTACGGCGGCGCAGAGCTGAACCAGATCCGGGACCCGGCGGACGTCATGGAGCTCTGGTCGACCCGCTCGGTGGTCAGCGACGCCGAGAAGCGCCGCATCGCCGCGCGGACGCTGGACTTCATCCCAGACGGCAGCACGATCGTGCTCGATTCGGGCACCACAACCTACCGGCTGGCCGGCCTGCTGCACCGAAAAAAGGATCTGACCGTGCTCACCAATTCGGTCTACTGCGCCATGGCGGTCTCCCGCAACACAAACCACACGATCTATCTGATGGGCGGAATGCTCAAAAAGGACGAACTGATCACAACCGGCTTTCTCGCCTCCGATTTTCTGAACAGCTTCAATAAAATCGACCTTGCGATCATCGGCGTGGACGGATTTTCAGCCGAGGAAGGCGTCAGCGATTACAGCTTTGAAATGTGCATGATCAAGCAGCGCTTCCTCAAAAAGAGCGAGAAAGTCATCGCCATCTGCGACCACACCAAATTTCACAGCCGCTCCAGCTACTGTTCCTGTCCGATCGAGGACATCGACTACCTCATCACCGACGCCGGATCCGACCCGGAAATTCTCGACAAAGTCGCCAGGCGGGGAGTCCATGTCGTGATCGCCGAATGAAGGGAGAAGGATCCATGTACTTTGATCAGCATCTCCACAGCCGTTTTTCTCAGGACGGCACCCCACCCATCGCCAACATCGCAGCCGCCGCGCTCCGCCGCGGCATGACCGCGATCACGATCACCGACCACTTCGACCTGTGCGACGCGGAGATCGGATATCAGTTTTACCTCGACCATGAGTCAGCCCGCCGGGAGGAATTCGAACGCGTGCGGGAGCAATACGCCGGACAGCTCGAAATCGGCTGGGGACTGGAAATCGGCCACCCCTACCAGATGCCCGACGTCGCCGCCCGCTTTCTCGAAAGCCGGTCGTTTGACTTCATTCTGGGCTCGGTGCACTTCTTGCGGGATGGCAGCGATATTTATCTCATCGACTATGACTCCTCGGCCACCATCGACCGGGTGTTCACCGAATACTTTACCGACATGCTCGATCTCATTGATTTCGGCGGCTTCGACAGTCTGGCGCATCTCGATTATCCGCTGCGCGTGATGCGTGGGAAGATCGGCGAGCCGACCGTGCTCCCCTGGCGGCATCTCATCGAGCCGATCCTCGAAAAGGTGGTCGAAAAAGGCATCGCCCTCGAGCTCAACACCCGCGGCTTCATGGACTGGAAAAAGCGGCAGGAGCCCGAAGATTGGGTGCTCCGCCGGTATTATGAGCTGGGCGGCCGGCTGATCACGATCGGCAGCGACGCCCATGTGCTCGATGCGGTCGGCGTCGCCGTACCGGATGCGGCGCAAAAAGCCTATGAGCTCGGCTTCCGCGAGGTCGCCTACTATCGAAACCGCCAGCCCACACTTTATCCGCTGCAACCTGTTTGCATCCGGACGGCCGAGGCCGCCCGCGCAATATAAGCAAGGCAGAAAGTAGAAAACGATCATCTCCCAAGACAGAAAGGAAGGAAAACTCCATGAAACATCGTCGTATTACCCAGACATCCGCGCTGCTTCTGGCAGCTGTCATGCTGCTCAGCGCCTGCGGCGGCGGTTCAGGCGCATCCGGCAGCTCAGGTGGTTCCTCGGGCGGCTCCGCTTCCGCTTCCTCCGGCGAGACAAAGGATCTCAACTCCATGACCATGGATGAGCTGATCGCTGCCGCGCAGGAAGAGGGCACCCTCGAAACCACCGGTATGCCCGACGACTGGGCAAACTGGGGCGAGAGCTGGGCAAGCTACACCGAAAAGTACGGCATTCAGCATTACGACACCGACCTGGCCTCGGCTGAGACCGTCGCCATCTTTGAGGCTGAAAAAGACAGCCCGACCAAGGACTTCGGCGACGTCGGCCAGGCGTTCACCCTGACCGCTGAGCAGAAGGACATTCTGCAGGGCTACAAGGTCTCCTGCTGGGATTCCATTCCCGATTGGGCCAAGGATGAAGACGGCAAGTGGTACGTCACCTACACCGGCACCAACGCGTTCCTCGTCAACACCGATCTGACCGGCGGACAGGTTCCCCAGAGCTGGGAGGACATCCGCAACGGCGATTATCTGGTATCCTTCGGCAACGTCGTCGGCGGCGCTTCCTCGCAGGTAGCTGTTCTGTCCTGCGCGATCGCGAACGGCGGCGGACTGGACAACGTCCAGCCTGGCATTGACTTCTGCAAGGAACTGGCCAAGGCCGGCCGTCTCGATCCCACTGACGCGACCTATGATCTGGTTGCCACCGGCGATGTCGCCTGCATGGTCAACCGCTATGACTTCCAGTGCCTGAGCTGGCGCGATGAGATCACCGCCGCCAACCCGAATATGCACCTCGAAGCCGCCATCCCGACCGGTTCCTCCGTCACCTCGGGCTACGCGCTCCTGCTCAACAAGTGGGCGCCCCACCCGCACGCGATGGCGCTCGGTATCGAGTACCTGCTGAGCGAACAGGGCCAGATCGAGCGCGCCAAGTCCTATGCCCGCCCGATCCGCTCCGACATCGAGCTGCCCCAGGAGGTCGCGGACAAGATGCTGCCCGATTCTGTTTATGAAGGCACGCTCGAGATCAGCGACGTAGAGGCCTTCGCGGCCGCCTGCTCGCAGATCGCCCAGCTTTGGGAAGAGGAAGTACTCCCGCTGATGAGTTGATTTCCCCCTCCCGGCTGAATCCCGGAAACGCAATGACGCGTTCCCCAAACGGACTTATGAAGCCGTCCGCTTTTTAACGGACGGCTTCTTTTGAATGAATTCTCTGTTTTGAATAACTTCGCTATTTTCCCGTCCGTGCCTCCGCACGCGGCGTACGCAGTGATGAGGTGGTAAAAATTCCATGAATAAAGTAATTCTTGTCATGATTGATGCGCAGGGCTTCGAGACCGCGACCCGGCGCGCGGGCTTCCTTGAGCATCTGACAGAAGCCGGGCTGTGCGCCAAATACCGCGTGCAGGGCGGCCTGCCGTCCAACTCCCGCCCGATGTACGAAACCCTGATGACCGGCGTTCCGGCTTCAGAACACGGCGTTTACTCCAATGCGGTCGTCCGACGCAGCCGGTGTGAGAACCTGTTTTCGCTGACCCGGGCGCACGGGCTGGTCAACGCTGCCGCCGCGTATGGCTGGATCTCCGAGCTGTACACAGGCCGCTGTCCCTTCGACCTGCAGGCCGACCGCATGACGCTCTCGGGCTGCGGCGACATCTGCCACGGCATCTTTTACATCGCCGACGAATACCCCGACAGCCACCTGTACGCCGACGCCGAGGCGCTCCGCCTGAATTATCACCCCGATTTCATGCTCGTGCACCCCATGAACGTCGATCTGAACGGCCACCGCTTCACCTGCGCCAGCCGGGAATACAACCAGGCCTCCGAGGTCTCCTTCGACCAGATCGCGATCCTGTTCGACCGCTGGCGCGGGGACGGCTACGACCTGATCGTCACCGGCGACCACGGCATGGATGAGTGGGGCATGCACGGCGGCAACACCCCGCTTCAGCGCGAGGTTCCCCTTTACATCGTCTCCGACCGGGTCGAACCCGGCGATTTTACCGACCACGCGATCTCGAACCTCAATATCGCCCCGCTGGTCTGCGACCTGCTCGGCATTCCGCGCGGCGGGCAGATGCTGCAAACACTCGATATCCGCACAAGGGAGGGAATCCGTCCGTGAAAGCAAAGCTGAAAAACACGCCCCACTATATTACCGTTCTTCCCTTTCTGATCCTCGTGCTGATGTTTCTGGCGGCTCCCCTCTGCAACATGGTCATCCGGAGCTTCTTCTCCCCGAACACCGGCACCTATGGGCTCGCCAATTACATCACCATCTTCACCAAGGCGATCTATCTCTCCGCGATCCGCAACAGCCTGTACCTGTCCCTGCTGTCCACAATCATCGGCATTGTGATCTGCTTCTTCGCCGCCATGGCCGCCGCCTATGCGACCCGCGGCTGGAACAGTAAATTTCTCGCCATCCTCAACATGGTCTCCAACTTCGCCGGCCTGCCGCTGGCCTTCGCCTTCGTCATCATTCTGGGCCGCACCGGCGTCCTCATCGAAATTTTTGAAGCGCTCGGCCTGCCGTTCTTCCAGGATTTCAACCTGTACTCGACCGACGGTCTGCTGCTTCTGTTCGTCTATTTCCAGATCCCGCTCGGCACCCTCGTGCTGCTCCCCGCTTTCCAGAGCATCCGCAAGGAATGGAAAGAATCGGCCTCCCTCATGAAGGCGAATTCCTTCCAGTTCTGGTGGCACATCGGCATCCCGGTCATGCTCCCCAGTCTGGCCGACACCTTCTCCCTGCTGTTCGCCAACGCGCTGACCGCCTACGCGACCCCGTTCATGCTGATGTCCACCAACTACCCGCTGCTGCCGATCAAGATCACCAGCATGTTCACCGGCGAGACCACCATCCAGCAGGAGCTGGGCTCGGCGCTCTCGATCACCATGATGGCCATTATGCTGCTCATGATCTTTCTCTGCAACATGGTCAAAAAGTTCTTCTACAAGGGAGGCAATAACTGATGAAACAGAACCGCTGGCTTCCCGCGCTGACGATCCTTGTGGTCAGCATCTTCCTGATCCTGCCCCTTCTGATCCTCGGCATCTATTCGTTCGTCACAAGCTGGGACGGCATCGCGCCGAACGGCTACACCCTCGATTTCTACAAGCAGGTCTTTTCCGACCCCCGCTTTCTCCCCTCTCTGATGCGCGGTCTGGTCATCAGTATCATTCCGATCTTTCTTTCGGGCGCGGCCGTCATTCTGGCGCTCTACACCTCGATCATGTACAACCCCCGCCTTGAAAGCATCATTCAGAGCATCTGCATGATCCCGCACACGCTGAAGGGCGTCATTCTGGCGATCTCGGTTCTGGGCCTGTACGCCGGCAAGGGGCCTGTCCTCGGCAACCGCATCGTCATGCTGACCTTCGTCTACTGCATCGTCATCCTGCCCTTCATCTATCAGGGCATCCGCAACAACCTGCGCGCGATCAACGTGCAGCAGCTCATCGAGGCGGCCGAGATTCTGGGCGCCGGCAAGCTGTACGCCTTCGTCCGCATCATCATCCCCAACATGCTCTCGGGCATTCTGATCTCCTCCCTGCTCGCCATGTCCACGATCTTCACCGACTTCGCCATCATCAAGATCGTCGCGGGCAGCAAATGGCTCACCGCACAGCAGTTGCTGTACAACGCGCGCAACAACCCCGGCCAGTACACCAGTGCCATCGTCCTGATCATGTTCCTCGCGACCCTGCTCATCTCGGGCGTCGCATTCGCCATGCAGAACCGGGCAGACCGCCGGGCCGAACAAGATTCCAAGGCAGCAAAGGAGTAATGAATGATGTCTTATATTCAGTTTGAAAATATCCACAAGTACTTCGGCGCCGCCCATGTCCTCAAGGGCATCAATCTGGGCGTGGAGTACGGCGAGCTTGTCACCCTGCTCGGCCCCTCGGGCTGCGGCAAATCGACCCTGCTGCGCTGTCTCGCCGGTCTCGAACAGGTTTCCGAGGGTAAAATCTTCCTCGACGGCAAGGACATCACCAACCTGACCCCCAAGCAGCGCGACATCGGTATGGTCTTCCAGCAGTACAGCCTGTTCCCCAACATGACCGTCCGCCAGAACGTCGCCTTCGGCCTGCAGATTCAGAAGCTCGACAAGGCCACGATCGAAAACAAGGTCAAGGATATGCTCGAAATCGTCGGCCTGAGCGATAAGATCAACCAGTACCCCCGCCAGCTCTCGGGCGGCCAGCAGCAGCGCGTCGCGCTGGCGCGCGCCATCGTCATGGACCCCAAGGTTCTGCTGCTCGACGAACCGCTGAGCGCGATCGACGCCCTGCTCCGCAAAAACCTGCAGATCGAGATCCGCCGCATTCAGCAGGAGCTCAACATCACAACGATCTTCGTCACCCACGATCAGGACGAGGCCATGGTCATGTCCGACACCATCCACCTGTTCAACGTCGGTCAGATCGAGCAGTCGGGCACCCCGACCGCGATCTACACCCACCCGCGCACCCGCTTTGCCGCGAACTTCATCGGCAACTACAACATCCTGACGGCCGGCGAGTTCCATGCGCTGACCGGCGCAAAGGGCGAGGCCGAGCACATCGCCATCCGCCCCGAGGTCATCGCTCTCTCGCGCAGCCCGCTCAATACCCCGAATGCCTATCTTGGCAAGGGCATCATCGCGGGCAGCGTGCCGCACGGCAACGTCGTCCGCCACTCGATCGCCTGCAACGGCGTCACCATTCACGCCGACCAGCTCTTCGATGAAGCGGTCGACCTGCAGAAGGGCTGCGAGGTCTTCTTCGCAATTGAAAAGGAAAACTGCCTCTGCCTTGAATAAGCCTCTCTCTTTTCTCTCTTTGGAAGTGGATGCTTCCCCTCATGAACGGAAACGGGTCTGCCGCGCAAAGCGGCAGGCCCGTTTCTTGTCCCGTTTTAAAAAATATATTCAGAATTATATTAAATTATATATTCACAAAACATTCTTTCTATGATATGATGAAGAAAAGAAAAAACCCGCATTTTTCTCCCTTCGCATCACATATTAATTCTTATGATCAATTATAATCAATAGGAGGTTATCCGATCCATGAAACGCAGTGAAATCAACGCCGCCCTCAAAGAGATGGAAGCGATGATCCAGGAGTATCGCTTCGCGCTCCCGCCGTTCTGCCACTTCACGCCCGAGGAATGGCAGACCAAGGGCCATGAGTGCGACGAGATCCGCGACAATATGCTGGGCTGGGACATCACCGACTACGGCCTCGGCGACTTTGACAAGGTCGGCTTCTCACTCATCACCCTGCGCAACGGCAACCTGTCCATGCCCGACAAGTACACCAAGACCTACGCTGAAAAGCTGCTCTACATCAAGGAAGGCCAGTACTCCCCCATGCACTTCCACTGGAACAAGATGGAGGACATCATCAACCGGGGCGGCGGCACCATGCTGATCCGCGTTTACAACGCGACCCCGGACGAGGATCTCGACAAGGTCAACCCGGTGCACGTCCACATGGACGGCGTTGAGTACATCGTGCCCGCCGGCACCCAGGTGCGCGTCGCGCCCGGCCAGAGCATCTCGATCCAGCAGTATATGTACCACGACTTCGAGGTCGAGCCGGGCACCGGCCCCGTCCTGATCGGCGAGGTCAGCCAGTGCAACGACGACAACACCGACAACCGCTTCTACGAAGGCGTCGGCCGCTTCCCGGCCATCGAGGAGGACGAGCCGCCCTACCGCCTGCTCTGCAACGAGTATCCGGCCGCCAAGTAAAACATGCGAAAAAATGCGCTCTGTGGGAAAACCGCAGAGCGCATTTTGTTTTGTTCTTATTTCATGCGGCGCAGCACTTCGAGCACCAGCTTCCAGGTGCGCTGCACCGAGCTGACCGGCATCCGCTCCCGGAAGGTGTGGATGTCGAACAGGTCGGGTCCGAAGGACACGC
>CAMEPU010000061.1 GCA_945932315.1 uncultured Clostridia bacterium | reverse complement strand
TCTGCTGCCGCATTTTGCGCAAAACCGGTCGCCCTTTCGGAGCGGCGCGCCGCAGGCTGCGCAATAGCGGTCCGCTTTGACGAAACGGCGGAAAGAGGGCAGGGGAGCGGGCGTTTCCTCGGACGGTGGCGCGTCCGACTGCACGCGGCAATGTAGCAGGGAGGATGCGGCTGCAAAGATGATGAAGCAGGCCGCTGCCACGTGGGCGGAAGTTGACAGGCCGCCGAGCAGGATGAGCGCCATCCAGACTGCGGCGGAGAGCACCGCGCAGGCGGTGAGTAGGTCGATCAAGCGAAATTTCTGTTTTCGGGGAGTCGGCTCCATCACAAGCACTTCCTTTCTGGTATCAGTCTAGCAGAAAACCGGTCGGGATACAATGCCGGGCACAAAAGCTTTACGAAAAATTGATTTTTGTTCAGATGAACAGGAAAGTCCTCTTGACGACCGGATACGGGGCATTTATAATGAGGTACGGAATAACAGGGAATGAAGTTCTCCCTTGGGAAACCAGAACTGCTTGTACGAGCTGATGACTTCTGTGATTTTTCGCAGAAAGCATCGGCTTTTTGCGTGTTTAAAGGAGATTTGCTTATGTTGACGTCACTTGCATTGATTTTTCTGGTGGGCTTGGCGCTCGCTGCCGTCTGCGTCCGCATTGGACTGCCCCGCATCATCGGCATGCTGCTGACCGGTGTGATCCTCGGCCCGTATGCGCTTAACCTGCTCGATCCGTCCATCCTGTCGGTTTCGGCTGACCTGCGCCAGATGGCACTCGTCATCATTTTGATTAAAGCCGGCCTGTCGCTCAACCCGGCCGACCTGCGGCGGGTGGGGCGTCCGGCGCTGCTCCTGGCCTTCTTGCCGGCCTCGTTTGAGCTGCTGGCCGTCGTGCTGTTCGCGCCTCGCCTGCTCGGCGTCACCCGCCTGGAGGCCGCTGTTCTGGGCGCGGTGCTGAGCGCGGTGTCGCCCGCCGTCGTCGTGCCCCGCATGGTGCGCCTGATCGAAACGAAGGTTGGAACGGATAAGAGCATCCCGCAGATGATCCTCGCGGGCGCGTCGCTCGACGATGTGTACGTCATCGTCCTGTTTTCGACCTTTGTCGGCATGGCGCAGGGCGGATCGGCGGCCGCATCCGACTTCCTGTGCATTCCGGTGGCCATCGTGCTCGGTGTGGCGTTCGGTCTGCTCACCGGCTGGCTGCTTGCGCGCTTCTTTGAGTTCTCCTTTGCGCACGGAAGGCTGATCCGGGGCAGCATGAAGGTCATTCTGGTGCTGGGCGTCGCATTTTTGCTGCTCACGGTCGAAGATTGTCTGGAAAATTTGGTACCGCTCTCCGGGCTGCTCGCGGTCATGAGCATGGCTTGCGCCCTGCGCGGCAATGTGCCCGCCGGGGTGTCGGCGCGGCTCAGTGAAAAGTTTGGCAAGCTATGGATCGCGGCCGAGGTCGTCCTGTTCGTACTCGTGGGCGCGGCGGTCGATATCCGGTATACGCTCGCGGCCGGCCTGCCCGCCGTCTGTCTGCTGGCGCTCGCACTGCTGCTCCGCTCGGCCGGTGTGTTCCTGTGTGTGCTGGGCACACCGCTCAGCCCGAAAGAGCGCCTGTTCTGCATCGTTTCGTATCTGCCCAAGGCGACTGTGCAGGCCGCGATCGGCTCGGTGCCGCTGGCGCTCGGCCTGCCCTGCGGTCAGATCGTCCTCTCGGTCGCCGTCCTCGCCATCGTGATCACCGCGCCGCTCGGGGCAATCGGCATCGACCGGAGCTGCCGCGTCCTGCTGTCCCATGACGGCGCACAGGCGGCATGATCGGCTGAAACGGTTGCTTTTCCCCGCGTATTGTACTATAATAACAACAAATTGACTTTTTCTGAATGGAAGTGCGAAAACATGAGATTCATGCGCCTCGGCGAATCGGTCGAGTCCAATATTTTCAATATTCTGAATGCGCGTAAGCGCGAACTGGCGGCGCGCGGCGTCGACGTCATCGACCTGTCGATCGGCACGCCTGACTTTGAGCCTTCGGAGCACGTCATGCGCGCGGTGGCTGAAGCGGCGTCCAAGCCCGAGAACTACAAATATTCCCTGCGCAATACCGACGGCCTGACCGCCGCTGTCCAGCGCTGGTACGACCGCCGCTACGGCGTCAAGCTGGAAGCCGATGAGATCATGTCGGTCTCGGGTTCGCAGGAGGGCATCGCCCACGTCTGCTTCCCGTTCTGCCGCCCGGGCGATCTGGTGCTCGCGCCCGATCCGGGCTATCCGATCTTCTCCTTTGGGCCGATGATGGCGGGCTGTGAACTCGGCATGTATCCGCTCCGTCCCGAGAACAACTGGGTGCTCGACTTCGCCGACATCCCGGATGACGTGGCCGACCGCGCGAAGATCATGATCGTGTCCTATCCCAACAATCCGACCGGCGTCAGCGCCGACATTTCGTTCTATGAAGAATTGGTCGCGTTCGCCAAGGCGCACGACATCATTGTCCTGCACGACAACGCCTACTCCGACCTGACGTTCGACGGCCGCCGGGGCATCTCGTTCCTGTCTGTGCCGGGCGCGAAGGAGGTCGGCTGCGAGTTCAATTCGCTGTCCAAGACCTACAACCTGACCGGCATGCGTGTCTCCTTCCTGGTGGGCAACCGCGACGTGGTGCAGAAGTTCTTCGCCTTCCGCAGCCAGATCGACTACGGCATGTTCCTGCCCGCGCAGGCGGGCGCGCAGGCCGCGCTCGACGGCCCGCAGGAACTGGTCGAGCAGAACCGCGCGGGCTATGAGGAACGCCGCAACGCGCTGTGCGGCGGCCTGCGGTCGATCGGCTGGGACGTGCCCGACACCGACGGCACCATGTTCGTCTGGGCGAAGATCCCGGAGAAGTTTGCTTCCTCAGCCGATTTTGTGATCGAAATGATGGACAAGACCGGCGTCATCTGCGTGCCCGGCACCAGCTTTGGCGAGCTGGGCGAGGGCTATGTCCGTTTCGCGCTGACCGTTCCGGCCGCACGCCTGCAGGAAGCCGTCCGCCGCATCGGCGAAAGCGGACTCATCCGATAAGGAGGATGCTATGAAACTGATTTCGTGGAATGTCAACGGCCTGCGCGCCTGCGTGGGCAAGGGATTCTTTGAATTTCTGGCTGCCGAGCAGCCCGATATGATGTGCCTGCAGGAGACAAAACTCCAGCCCGAACAGGCGCCTGAAGTCGAGAATTATCATGAATATTGGTGCTCGGCCGAGAAGAAGGGCTATTCGGGTACAGCGCTGTTTTCCAAAACTGAGCCGCTTTCGGTCACCTATGGCTTGGGCATTGAGGAACACGACCACGAAGGCCGCGTGATCACGGCGGAGTATGAGGATTTTTATCTCGTGACCGTCTATACGCCCAATTCGCAGGATGAGCTGCGCCGTCTGGATTATCGCATGACCTGGGAGGACGCTTTCCGTGCCTATGTCTGTGCGCTTGATAAGAAGAAGCCGGTCATCATCTGCGGCGACATGAATGTGGCGCATCAGGAGATCGATCTCAAGAACCCCAAGACCAACCGCCGAAACGCGGGCTTTACCGACGAGGAGCGCGCCAAGATGACCGAGCTGCTCGGCGCGGGCTTCGCAGACACCTTCCGCCGCTTTTATCCCGACCTGATGGGAGCGTATTCGTGGTGGAGCTACCGCTTTAAGGCGCGTGAGAAGAACGCAGGGTGGCGTATCGACTATTTTTTGGTATCTGAGCGCTTTTTCCCGCGCGTCAAGGATGCGCGCATCCTGTCCGATGTGTTCGGCAGCGACCATTGCCCGGTGCTGATCGAGGTCGAATAAATCCGAGAAGAGACTTGCTTTTTTCCGTCCATTGCGGTATACTAATGGACGGATATCATGCCGGTGTGATGGAATTGGTAGACGTAGTGGACTCAAAATCCACCGCTGGCGACAGCGTACCGGTTCGAGTCCGGTCACCGGCACCACGCCCGAAAGCCTTGTTTTGCGAGGTTTTCGGGCTTTTTTCATACCCAGCGGCAATTTTCAACCCACCACCATTTGCATTGCTTGTATTCAGTTCCATCAATTTGTGTCAACTCCTTCCTGTGGTGATAAGAGTAAATTGCTGAGCGTATTGACCGCCAGGTGATTGTGGGCCGCGTGCTGCTGGAGCGAAGCCAGTGGGCGCAGGCAGCTGCTCGGACGCCCCGGCTGCTCCGAGCCTGCGCCGCTGCCCGGTTTGCCTTGTGCGGCATCTATGCCCACCTGCAAAACGCCGTGGCGCTGATGCATCTCGGAAAGAAAGCGGCTGCACGGCAAGTGCTTTGTGAGGCGTGGCCTCTGGCGGAGCGGACGGCATCCTGTTGTCCTTCGCCGAGAGCGATCCCTGTCTGGACAGGCTGCTGGACGAGCTGGCGAAAGGAGAAACAAGCGTCAGGCACTGGACAAGTTCAAAATAATTCATAATTGCAGCCAGCAATGGGGCAATCATTACCCTATCTAATTCAAAAATATCCCTGTATAGTTATATTATATAATAGTGTTTTTATGCGCGCTGCGAAGCTCCCGCTTCGCCGCCGGTCTGTAACGCGAATCATGAAGTGGAAAAAAGGCATGAAACACAAAGAATCGGCGCTTTCCGCAAGCGGCTGCCGGAGCTCCTTTCTCAAAAGAAAACGAACCTTCGGTGAATTGCTTTTTGATAAAATGCATTGTTTAATAAGCGATAACAGGAGCGGGAACACTGAATTCAAAAAGAAGAGGAGGAAACCACATGAAACACTATCAAACTCTGCGGCGGGGACTGGGCATTCTGTTTGCCCTGGCGATTTGTCTGATCCTGCAGCCTGCCACCGCGCTGGCGGCGGATCCGGTGGCGGATACGGCGGACTTCGTCAATAGACCAGGCGAGTCGTGGATGATGTTCGGAGGTTCTTCCGTGGCGTGGTGGAACAGCAGCACAAACACCCTTACCCTCAAAGGCGTGAACTTTTCCACCACCGCCGCAACCGCGGTGAAGCTTCCCGAAGGCACGACCATCGTCCTGGAGGGTGAAAACACCATCACCAGCCTGTGTGAAGACGCGTTCGCAAGCAGCGCCATTTACGCCGTTGACGGCCTGACCATCCAGGGCGACGGCAAGCTCACCGTCAACAGCGCCCCGGGGCAGTCTTATAGCTGCGGCATCCGTGTAGAATCTGGAAACATGACCATCTCCGATGCCGCCCAAGTCAATGCCGCCGGCGAAGGGCAGGGTCATGACTACGGCATCTATGTACCCAAAGGAAACGTGACCATCTCCGGCGGAACCGTCACCGCCACCGGCGGCGACAAGAAATATGACTATCTGAATAGCTACGGCATCTATGCGGGAGGATCCATAACGATCTCCGGCGGCCATGTCATTGCCCAGACATTGGTCGAAGTGAGCAGCGAAAAATGCATGGCTCTGAATAAGGAGCCGAACCTGAGCGCTTATACCGGTTACAAATGGCGCACCAACTCGGAGGAAGAGTATACCGTTTCCACGGCCGAGCCGTATTCTTACGACGTAGCGCCCACCTATGTGGAGTTCTCCCCCTGCGATGATGCGGTGGACTTCACCGATGATCCCTCCACGGCGCAGAAGCTGCTCGGAGGTACTTCCGTGGCGGAGTGGAACAGCAGCACAAGCACCCTCACCCTCAAAGGCGTGAACTTTACCACCTCCGCCGCAACCGCGGTGAAGCTTCCCGAAGGCACAACCATCGTCCTGAAGGGTGACAACACCATCGTCAGCATGAGTGAAAACACGGACGTTAGCTACGGCATTTACACCGAGGGAGATCTGGAGATCCAGGGCGACGGCTCGCTCACCGCCAGGGGCGGCAAGGCGACAGGGGAACAAAGTCAAAGCTATGGCATCTATGCAGGCAACAGCGTGGACATCCTCAGCGGCAACGTCACCGCAAAGGGCGGCGAGGCGACAGGGGAACAAAGTCAAAGCTGCGGCATCTATGCAGTCGTCACAGTGAAGATCTACGGCGGCAACGTCACCGCAAAGGGCGGCGAGACGTCAGGTGGATTTGATCAAGTCGGCTTTAGTCAAAGCTGCGGCATCGGTACAACCAAAGGAAAGATATACATCTATGACGGAAGCGTCGAAGCCACCGGCGGCAAGTCGACGTACGGCAGCCACGGCATCTCTTCAGAATTCCCATCATCTGGAGGTGGAGAAACATTAATCTACGGCGGCACCGTCAAAGCCACCGGAGGCACCGGTGAGCGCAGCTACGGCATCAGTGCAGACATGTACCTGGCCATCTACGACGGTACTGTCATCGCCACCGGTAACGAGGCAAACTACAGCTATGGCCTCTTTGCCGTATCCAGCATCACCCTCAAAGACGGCAGCGTCAAAGCCACCGGCGGCAAGTCGACGCGCAGCAGCTTCGGCATCTATTCGTCTTATGGAAACGTCAATTGCTACGGCGGAATCGTCACCGCCACCAGCAGCGAGGCGGAAATAGAAAGCCTCGGCATCGCTTCGGGCTATGCAACCGTATACATTAGGGGCGGAATCGTCACCGCTACCAGCGGCGCAGTGACAGGTACAAATGGTAAAAGCATCAGCATCCATGCTTATCGATCGATCAAAATCTCCGGCGGCCATTTGATTGCCCAGACATTGGCCAAAGAGAGCGCCACGACAACGCGCATGGCCCTGGATAAAGAGCCGGACCTGAGCGCCTGTACCGGTTACTATTGGCGCATCAGCTCGGATGATCCTTTGAAGTTGTGCACTGAAGAGGCGTATACATACAGCACAGACCACACCTATGTGGAGTTCTCCGGCGGATACACCTACACCATCTCCGGCGGCAGTGACGGCGTTACCATCTCCGTCGCCGCGCTGGACCTTGCCGAAGGCGTCGAGATCACCATTATTGCGGCGCAGTACAGAGACACCCAGATGGTGGATGCGCGGGCCAAGTCCATTACCGGCGCCTGCCAGGTTATCCAGGAGGATTTCAACTTCACTGCGTCCGAGGGCGACAGCTACAAGGTCTTCCTGCTGAGCAGTGCCGGCGCGCCCCTGTGCGCGGCAAAGAGCTTAACCCTTGAATGAGCCCCTGTGACCCGGCGTTTCCGGGAGCGCACCCTGCGCGCAGGCGGTCTCACAGCATCCGAGGGTAAACGGCAAAAGGAACCGAGGCGGCAAGAACAGATATTCTTGCCGCCTCTAAGCTCGTCTAAAAAGCGTTTGAAGTCAGCCTGTATTTTTTCAAGCAGTGTTTGCTCGGCCGTTTTGTCGCGAAGCATTCCAGAGCGGTTGAAATGTTCGGTGAAGACCTCAAAAATACGTTGTAAAAGATCGCGGCACTTTTCAGCAGCGTTCAGGTATTGTGAAAAATCCTTGATCTCGCTTAAGGAAGTCTCCGCTTGTTCAATCGTTTGGGTAAGTGTGGCTGAATAGCACTCCGACTGTTTCGCATCCGCACCGGCTTTTTTAGCCCGTTCAGTGTTCTGCGTTAATTCTGCATTGGCTTCAGTGATCTGCAGTTTCAGCTCTTCGATCTGAAGCTGTGGGAATACTGCAACAATACTGATTTTTGCATGAACGAGCAGCCAGACAGCTTTGCCGTCTGGCTGCTTTGACATTTCATTATGCAATAAAAGGCAATTTGCTGTACTTTTATGAGGTTGTCTTATGCCTCCTGTCTGCAGCCCTGACAGCTTTCGCAGCTGTGGGAGCAGGCCCATATCTCATCGGCTACCGGGGCCCAGGCTGCGGCGGGACCTTCGCACTTGGCGGCCAGCTCCCGCACATTCTCCGGATCCTGTAAGTCGGTGGAATGGGCGCCGGAGCGCTCTACTGCGTCTACCAACGCCTGAGGATTGTCCAGCAGCGGGCAGGGACGCAGGTGGTTCTGGTTCCAGGGCTGGCCCTCCTTGTAGGCGGTGAACAGCGGCGCCTGCAGCGCCTCCAGCAGGGTATGGGTGCGGATATTGGTGTCGGCGTAGTGAATAAAGGCGCACGGTTCATAATCGCCGTTGGCATTGATGTGGAGGTAAAGCCGCCCACCGGCCAGACAGCCCTCCGAATACTGGCCGTCATTCCAGAAGTCCAGCGTGAACAGCGGTTTGGTCTCCCGGAACTTGTGCACTGTTTCATACATAAATTTGCGCTGCTCGGGGGTGACCATCAGATCGGTCACCGCTTCCTTGCCAACAGGCATATAGGTGAACAGCCAGCAGAACCGGGCGCCCCATTCGATCATCTGGTCAAAATATTCTTCGCTGCCAATGACCTCCACATTTTTGGAGGTGTAGCAGCAGGAGATGCCGAAGGGCAGCTTCTTCTCCCGCAGAATCGACATGGCCCGCTCCACCTGAGCGAAGGTGCCCGCGCCCCGGCGGAAGTCGGTAGCCTCCTCAAAACCCTCCACGCTGATGGCGGGGATAAAGTTTTTTATCCGGAGCATTTCGTCGGCGAAGGCTTCGTCGATCAGCGTTCCGTTGGTGAAGGCGGTGAACTGGCAGTCGGGGTGAGCCTCGCACAGCCGGATGATGTCCTTCTTCCGGACCAGCGGTTCGCCGCCCGAGTAAAGGAACATGTATGTACCCAGTTCGTTGGCCTGGTTGATGATGGAGTCAAGCTCCTCATAGCTCATGTTCAGCTTGTTGCCGTACTCGGCCGCCCAGCAGCCCGTGCAGTGGAGATTGCAGGCAGAGGTAGGATCCATCAGGATGGCCCAGGGCACATTACAGCCATATTTCTGGCGGCTTTCCTCCTGCTTCCGCATCCCAGCCATGCTGGCATTGATAAAGAAATTATAAACAGTGGCCTTCAGCACCTCGTGATCCACTTCTTTGCACAGCTTGACCACGAATTTGTTCCAGTTGTTCTCCGGATCCGCGGCTGCTGGGCGGACGGCAGCGATTTGGCTTGCGTGCTCGCCTGTGACATCAAAACGCTCCGCCCAATCCACCAGCTTGACAAAATTCCGGGCGGGATCTTTGAGTACATAGTCCATGATCTGATCCAAAACTGCAGTCTGGACTTTATCTGACATCTTGCTCATTGCGGCATTCTCCTTTTACTGAATTCTTTCTGTTGGAGCAATTTCACATTTCTTTGTGATAAAAAAATCATACAGACGAAATGTTTGATTAATATTTGGCTTGTGTTGGTGAAACATTAATTCGTCATCTCATGCGGCTTTTTTTCGTAATAGCAAGCATGACACTCATCACGACTGCTGCTTCAGCGATAACAACCATTGTTTTTCAAATCGTTTTCCGCTTGGATCAAAGCAGTCCCGATCCTACGAGTCACCGCGCATTCCAATCCGGTTTCAAACGCGGAATAATTTTCAAATCTGGTTATGCTTCTGTCCATTTTTCTTCTTCCTCCGACAGATTTTGCCTGATACAAAAAGGCATGGACCGATCAGTCCATGCCTCCGATTTGAAAGAATTATTCTGCGTCCTCTGCGGCGGCATCTGCCTGGGCAGAAAATTCACCGTCCTCTGTTTTCTCAAGGAAAGCGTACATCGCCATCACATAAATGAGATATCCTGCGTACTCAAAGCCCTCGTTTTTACGCACTACCAAAATTACGACGCCGGCCAAAGCGATGTTCATCAGCATCAAAATGACGCCGCACAGTCGGTACTGTTTTAACTCCGATAAAATTTCTGTCCCAAAGCCGACTTTGTTCACATGATGCAAAAGCAAAAAGCGCATCAGCGCCAGCATAATATAGTAAACGGCCAATGTTCCAAACCAAACCGAGCGATAGCAGACGCCATATATCAGCTTCATCACCGCGTAGAGCAGGTTCAGCCCAAGGGATAAATACAGAGATACATGCGGCGGGCGCGATCGAGTATATCCACTGCAATTATGCCAACGATGTCACCGTTGACGACATCGCCCAGGCGCTCGGCATCACGCGGAAACATTTGTACGCGGTATTCCGTTATGTATTTCATATTTCTCCCAAGCAGTATCTGATTTATTATCGGATGGAGAAAGCCTGTAAGCGGCTCAAAACGACTGACCAGTCGATTCAGGAGATCTCTGAAACGGTCGGCTATGCCAATCCATTCTATTTTTCCAAAGAGTTTAAACGGCTGATCGGTATGCCGCCATCTGAATACCGGAAAACCACCGCGCAGAACAGCGAGATCTGCAGCTACCGGATCTTCGCGCCGGCGCTGACCGACGCGGCGCAGGAGATCGTCCTGCCGGTGTTCGAAAAGCTGTCGGACGAAACCTATGAACCGGCTG
>CAMEPU010000060.1 GCA_945932315.1 uncultured Clostridia bacterium | reverse complement strand
GTGGAAGCCGATTTGTACGGAAGCCTGTACGCCGACTTCGATTACATGAGCAAGAGCGGCGCCACGGCGGTGACGGGCGTCACCGTAACCGCTGCCGACGACACGCTGCCGGCAGGCGGGTCCACCACAGCCGCCGCCAAAGTGACGCCCGATGACGCCACCTATCCCGGCGTGGTGTGGAGCTCCAGCAATTCGAATGTGACGATCGACGCCGATGGCAGGGTCTCCACCGGCGACATCGCGGGCAAGGCGGTGCTCACCGCGACCGCCAAGTATGACAGCTCGGTCACCGGCTCCACCGTCGTCACCGTGGGGACGCTGGATGACAGCCTGATTTACGAGGTGTCCGCCCAGGTGGAGGCTCCGGTGGTGGGTGAGAAACCCGCCGCCACCGCCGTTGTGGACGAGGGGTTCACCGTTTGGAATATGAGCTGGTCTTATCGGAACAGCCCGGCGGAGGACTGGACGTCCATGGCCGACGGCGCGCGTTTCGAGGAGGGCCTGTTCTACCGGGTGAACATCGACATCCGGGAAACGGACGCTGTCAGAGCCTATCCGGCCAGCAGCGGCCTGATAGCGGCCTATGTCAACGGCAATGCCGTGCCCATCAGCAGTCTGTACGGCAGCACGCAGGACAAAATCGTCTCCGTGCATTACACCTTCGGCAAGGCGGCGGACCCGATCCCCACCGTCTCCGCCATCGACTTCGGGATTGACCAGGCGGCGGTGGGCGAATCTCCCGACATGACCGCTGACGTGACCGACACCAGACTGGAAGCCACCGTCACCGGATGGAGCGATCTGGGCGTCAGCGGAACCGGCGCCGACGCCATGACGGCAGAGAGCAAGTTCGAGGCCGGGCACTTCTACGAGTGCCGGGTGCAGTTCGCCCTGAGCGACGCGAACTACCGGTTCCCCGGGGCCGGCATGACGGTCACGGCCAACGGCGAAACGATCCCGGAGACGGGCGATTCCGATGCGAACCGGCTGGTCAGCTGCTTTACGTGGGAAGCCGACGCGGAGGGCAAAATCGTTTACACCGTCTATCTGCGCGGCAAGCTCGCGGCGGCGGGCAAGCTGGATCTGGACGCGGTCTCCCGCGACGATGGCGCGATCCGCTATACCATCCTGCCCGGCGGCACGGCGGCCTCTGTTTCCGTGTTTGCGGCCCAGTATCAGGGCGGCAGGCTGGTGGACGTGAAGCAGAGCGACGTGACCGACGTCCAGTCGGACAAGGTGAGCGGCCGGCTCACCGGCTTCACCCACGCGGCGGGCAGCACCTACCGGGTCTTCCTGCTGCAGGACGGCAAGTTTGTGCCGCTCTGCCATGCGGTTGACCTCTCCTGATATCTCAGAATAACAAAAGGCGGCCGGAGATTTCTCTCCGGCCGCCTTTTGCGGGTTGATTTTATTTCGGCTGTACGTACAGGGTCACGACCTCAAACGGCTTGACCGTCAGCGCGATCTCGCGGCCGTTCACCGGCACGGACTCGCGCTTTTCCTCGATCATGTTGGTTTTCCAGCACGCCGAAGCGTCGAAGCCGAGCGTGACCGTGCAGGCCGAGCGGGTGCGCTTGGACTGGAACAGGCGCAGGATGAGCGCGCCGCTGCCGTCCTCCGCGCACTTGACCTCGTCCAGAATGACATTGGGGTCGGACAGTGTGACGAGCTGCACATCGGCCGCACCGGGCGCGGTCAAGGCCGGGACGTTCAGCTCATAGCCCTGCCGCACGACGTCCGATTCGGCGAACGGGCAGTTCCAGACGGTGAAGGCGTAGGTGAAGTGCTGCTCGCCCAGATCGGCGTACATGTCGGGCACCTTGGGCGCGCGCAGCAGAGTCAGGGAAATCGTGCTCTCCCGGACGCTGACGCCGTACTTGCAGTCGTTCAGCACGGCCGCGCCGCGCGCGTCCTCGGCCAGCGCCGTCCACTTGTGGTTGCAGACCTCGTAGCGGTCCTTGTCGTACTGCCGCGAGTCGTGGGTCGGGCGCTCGAGATAGCCGTACTGGATCTCGTGCAGGGCGTTGTCGCAGTGCAGGTCGGTCGGGAAATCAACCTTGAGCAGCTTGTGGTGCTCCCGCCAGTTGATCTTGGTATCGAATTCGATCCGGCGCGCGTCCGCACGCAGCGAAATGACCTGTTCCAGTTCCGAATTTCCGATCTTCCGGCGCACGCGCACCGCCTGCCCGAGCGCGTCGTTTGCGAGCCAGCTCAGCTCGGCGTGCGGCTCAAGCTCGACCGGCAGCGAGCGGTACATGCTGTCGATGTCCCAGGCCTCGTACTTGACCGAGATGTCCTTGTACAGCTTGAGGTCGTTGCCGGGCGCGGTCAGCCACTGGTGGCCGGTCTCCTTGTCCCAGACGGCAGTCAGCCGCCCGAGCTCGTCCAGCTCGGCGCGGAGATGTTCGTTTTCGAGCACGAAGGCCTGAGCTTCGCGCGGAGCTGCGGCCGGGGAGTCAGCCGGATGGAGCACGGCTGAGCCGCAGGCCGGCACGGCAACCTGTGCCATGAGCCGGCTGCCCTCCCGCCGCACGGGCAGGGCATTGCCCTGCGCGTCGGCCGCGCCCCGCCAGCCCTCCGGCAGCGCGACGGAAACGGTGCGCGCCCAGCTCAGCGAGTTGAATACGGTGAGCGCGTCCGAAGATTCGGCCAGCGCCCCGGCCGCCTGTCCGGCGAGCCGTTCGGCGGCTTGGCGCACCTCGTCACAATCGGCTTCCGCTTCCTCGCAGACCCGTGTGATCGAGGTACCCGGCAGCACATCGTGGAACTGGCCGAATAACAGCTTCTTCCAGTTCTCTTCCAGCGTCTGCGCCGGGTATTCCGCGCCCCGCAGCGAGGCTGCGGCGCTCCAGAATTCGGCCTCCCGCAGAGCGAGCTCGCCCTTGCGGTTGCCGCGCTTGATGCGCGCCTGACTGGTGTAGGTGCCGCGGTGGTTCTGGAAGTACAGCTCGCCGACGTAGCGGTTCTGCGTGCCGCCCCGCGCCTCGACCTCGTGGAAGAACGCCTCGGGGAAGGCCCGGCGGGTGCGCGGCACCCCTTCCAGATCGTCCATGCGGCGCATGAACTCGACAAAGTCGCGCGTCGGCCCGCCGCCGCCGTCCCCGTAGCCGAAGGGGTAGAGGAAGATGTCGATGTCCTCCTGCTGGTTGCGGTCCTCGTTCCACCGGGTGATCATGGTCGAGGGGTCGATGTGCGCGTTGTTCTTTTTGAAAATGTGGGTCAGGATGCGGCTGCCGTCGTTGCCCTCCCACCAGAACAGGTTGTAGGGGAAGGGGTCGCCGCCGTTGTAGTTGCGGATGATCTTCTGGGTGGCAAAATACTCGACGCCGCAGCCCTTCATGATCTGGGGCAGGGAGGCCGAGAAGCCGAAGCAGTCGGGCAGCCAGACTATCTTGCTGTCCACGCCCAGCTCTTCGCGGTAGAAGCGGCGGCCGTACAGGATCTGCCGGATCAGGCTCTCGCCCGAGGGCAGGTTGGTGTCCGATTCCACCCACATCGCGCCGTCGGCCGTCATCTGGCCGTTCGCGAATTTCTCCTTGACGCGGGCGTACAGGTCGGGGTAGCGCTCCTTGAGCGCGATATAGAGCGGGGGCTCGCACCAGAAAAAGCGGTATTCCGGGTATTCGTCGAGCAGCGCCATCTGGTTGGACACCGTGCGGCCGCTCTTGCGCCAGGTCTCGGCGCGCGTCCACAGCCAGGCCAGATCGAGGTGGGACTGGCCGAACACGAACATCTCGGGCGCGGTCGAGCCGTTGTGGCAGGCGAGCGCGGGCGCGAGCACGGCGCGTCCGGCCTCGAAGCTGCGGTCGCGCTCCTCCTCGGGCAGCTCAAAATCGACCGCGAGGGTGAAGTCGCGCAGCGCCTTTTCGACCTTCTGGTAGCGGAGCGAGCGGTCCGGGATGCTGTTCCGCAGCTGGAAGAGGGTCTGCGCGTCCATCCAGAGCTGATAGGCGGCCTCGTTCCAAACGCCGTAGGTCGTGTGGCCGACGCGCACCTGACAGGCGGGCGGCTCGGGGATGGTCACGGTGCCGGGCGGGCAGGGCGCGCCGTTCTCAAGGCGGGGCCCGTGGCCGGCGTAGCTTTCGATCAGAATGTCATAGACCGTCCCGGGCACAGCGTCCGGGCTGAGCACAATCTCGGTGTGGAATTTGTCCTTCGCGCCCGCCGTCCGGCCGTTGATCCACACGAGGCTCTCGCCGCCGACGTCGGGGCGCAGCACGATCCGCCTGCCCTGCGCGGACGCCGGGAGGGTCAGACTGCCGCGGAACCAGCCGTATTCCCATTTGGCGCCCCAGGGGCAGCCGGCCGCCATCGGCGCGAAGCTGCCTTTTGCCGCCTGCTCGGGCGGCAGGGATTCCAGCGTGGTGAAGCCCTGCATTTCGACCTCGCCGAGCGGCCGGTAAAAATAGCGCGGCAGCTCGTCGATCCAGATCTGGATGCGCTTTTCCCATTCGGGCGAAAAATCCATCGTTTTAGTTCCCCCTTACTTCGTATGCTTTTTGCAGCAGGTTGGTCGTCACGGCGTAGATGCCCTGACGGATCAGCCGCTGCAGACGTTCGGGATCGTCCACCGTCCAGCAGCAGACCGGAACGCCCGCCCGGGCGAACAGCGCGGCGGCCTCCTCGGTCAGCGTGGTGTATTCGATGTTGTAGGCCTCGAGCGTCCGGTCGGCGGCGTTCTGAAAGGCGTCGATGAGCCGGAGAGCCTTTTCCCGCGTGATCGGTTCGTGGGGCGCGACGATGCCGAGGTGCTCGGTGTTGCGGAAATGGTGGTACCCGGCGGTGTCCGGCTGGGCCTTCGGCGTGTACTCCCCGGTGAAGATCACCCGGTCGAGCAGCCCGTGCGCGTCCGCGATCCGGACGACCTCGGGCATGGTCTCGGCTGTTTTGAGGTCGCAGTTGAACCGGACCGGCGTGTCCTGCAGCAGGTCGAACGCCTGATCGAGCGTGAGCAGTTCCCCGCGGTTTGCCGCGCTCACCGGGTCGTGGGCGAGGTAGACCTCCCCCTCAAAAACCTGCAGATCCATTTCGATCACATCCGCCCCGCACGCGGCCGCCCGGCGCAGGTTTTCCGCCGAGCCGGGGACGGTGTGCTCGCAGCCCGCGTGGGCGATGACCAGCGTTCTGTTTTCTGTCGATTCCACAGAGATCAGAATCTCCCTTCCATTCAAATAACATGCAGTATGTTTCCAGTTAAATCCAGTATACCGTGTCGGACGGAGGGTTTTCTTGTTTTCATGTTGAAGGGATATCGTTTTATGTTGCATTTTCAAAGGGGACGTGGTACAGTGATAGCAAAAGAGGAGGCAGGCACGTATGGAATCGATTGCACAGGGCACGCCGTCGCCCGAGGAACTTTACCTTTCCGGTCTGGGCTGGGAGCGCCCCGACCCCGACCGCATTCTCCCGACCTATGCGCGGAACCATTTCCGCATTCATTATATCACCGCCGGCAGCGGACATCTGAAAACGCCGGGGCAGGACCTGTTTGTCAGCGAGGGCATGGGCTTTCTGATCTTCCCCGGCACCATCCCCAATTACTATCCGGAGCGGAACAATCCCTGGGAGTATATCTGGATGGGGATTCAAGGGGAAATTGTGCAAAAATTGGTGGAAAATACCGGAATTACCCAGCATTCCCCGGCTTTTCAGAGCATTCGCCCGCCGGAGGAAATGCGGATGCTGATGACCGATATCTGTCTTGCGGCGATGATGCCCGAGGCGGCCGAGAATGTGCTGCAATACTATTTGCAGGATCTCTTTCAGAAGATCGTGCCGCTGCGGAATGATGCGATCAAACGCTCCCGCTATATCCAGACCTGCCTCGATTTTATCCACGAGAACTACGCCAAACCGATCACGGTTGCCGACATCTCGCGTCACGCCGCGATCGAGCGCACCTATCTCTACAAGATCTTCATGAGCAACATCGGCGTCTCGCCCCAGAACTACCTGATCAACTACCGGATCTCCCAGGCCTGCAAATTGCTGCGTTCCACCAACAAAAGCGTGACAGAAATCGCGTTTCAGACGGGATTCAAGGATTTTTCGGACTTTTCCAGGCAATTTAAAAAGCGCCAGCAGATGACGCCGACGCTTTTTCGCGTGCTTGGTTCATCAGACAACCTGACGGCGCCCGATGTGGATGCAACATAAGTCCATGTTTTACCTTGATTTTACAATTGTTCTTCCCGGGCGCGGTTGATAAACTGTAAACAGAAAGTACGGAAGGAGGCCGGCGGAATCCCGCCGAACAGGAGATTCCCTTAACACAAAAAAATTATATTGATCTCTCAAATCTCATCACATTTTATCTCTTATTTCTCATCTCTCTAATCTCTCTAAGCGCAGCGGCCCTTCCTAAGCCAGGGGCCGCTGCAGCTTTTGTGTTCGGATTTTAAAGGGAGGCGGGGAACAGATAGTGCGTGCAGAAGTCGGCGAACGCGCCCTCGGCGGCCGGGCAGGCGACGTAGTCGGCCGCGGCCCGGGCGTTCGGGGTGCCGTCGGCCGGACAGCCCGCAATGCCGGCCGCAGCCAGAAGCTGCAGGTCGTTCTCGTTGTCGCCGATCGCCATCGCGTTTTCGGCGCGGAAGCCCAGCCGCTCGCACAGCCCGGCCAGAGCCGCGCCCTTGTCCACACCGCGCGCGTAGCAGTCGATGTAGTTGTCGTGGCTGCGGTGCCATTTGCAGGCCGGATCGGGGTCGGCGAGCACGGTGGGCAGGATGGCCTCGATCTGCTCGAACGAGCCGTTCATGATCAGCTTGTTGTTCGGATGGGTGACGGCGTCCCGCAGATCGGGGAAGACCTCGAGCTCGTATCCCAGCAGCGCGCATTCGTGATCCAGAATATCGGTGCGGCGGGAGGCGTAATAATGTCCGTCCATGGGCAGCACCATCGCGATGTCGGCGTCCTGGTAGCGCTCGATCAGCGCGCAGAGCTCGTCCACCGAAAGCATGCCCCGCATGTCGTTTTCGCCCCGGGCCACGTCGTAGACGCCCGCGCCGCCCGAGTGGATGATGTAGTCGAAGTCGTCCCAGAGGGCCAGCCGGTCGAACGCGGGGCGCACGGCGGCCAGTTCCCGGCCGGTCGCGGCGCAGCACACGATGCCGTGCGCGCGCAAGCGGTTCAGCATCGCCCGGTCGCGCGGGGTGATATGAAAACGGTCGTAGAGCAGGGTGCCGTCCAGATCGGTCGCCACCAAACGGATTTGTTGCATGGTACAGCGTCTCCTTGCCGGTTGAATTTGTAAGCATGCTCATTATAGATGCACGGCGGCGCCCCCGTCAAGAAACGAAGGGAATTTTATGGGAGATTTAACACTTTGGGTATTGATTTGGGACGGTGAGATAAGGTAAACTAAAAGAACATATGATTTGTGCAAAAAGGGGAGCAAAAGATGATCGAGATGTTGTTTGACTGGCTGCTGGGGGGCGGACGCGAGCTTGCGCTGTTCGTGATCTCCATGGTGCCGCTCATCGAGCTGCGCGGCGCGGTGCCGGTCGGCATCGCGGCGGGCATGCCCTGGTATGAGGTGCTGCCCATCTGCGTCGTGGGCAACCTGCTGCCCATCCCGGTCGTGCTCTTCTTCGCCGAGTGGCTGCTCGACGTGCTGGCCAAGTTGCCCCTTCTCCGGGATTTCGCCGACCGCTACAAGCGGGGGCTCAACCGGAAGAAAAACAGCATCACGAAATACGCGCGGTTCGGCCTGTTCCTGTTTGTCGCCATCCCGATCCCCGGGACGGGCGCGTGGTCGGGCGCGGCGATCGCCTCGCTGCTCAAAATGAAGCGGGGACGGGCCTTTATCTCGATCGCGCTCGGCGTCATCACGGCCGGACTCATCATGTCGGTCATCGCCTCGGGCGTTCTTTCGGTGTTCAGCGCAATTTAATGCGTTAATGAGGAAATTCGTTGCGAAAAACATTTGCGTAATTCCCTGTTTGGAAGTATGATATACATAGACATCAAATTCAAGGAGGAGTTGCATCATGCAAACTTATGGATTGGAAAAACTCGGCATCATCAATGCCGCCGCTGTCTACCGCAACCTGACCCCCGCGCAGCTGACGGAGCACGCGCTGCGCCGCGGCGAGGGCACGCTGTCGAACACCGGCGCGCTTGTTGTAAAGACCGGTAAGTACACCGGCCGCAGCGCCAACGACAAGTTCATCGTGGACACCCCCGCGGTACACGACGAGATCGCCTGGGGCAAGGTGAACCGCCCGATCGAGAAGGCCAAGTACGACGCCATCCGCGCCAAGGTTGTCGCTTACCTGCAGGGCAAGGAGATCTTCATCTTCGACGGCTTCGCAGGCGCTGACCCGAAGTACACCAAGGGCTTCCGCATCGTCAACGAGCTGGCATCCCAGAATCTGTTCATCCATCAGCTTCTGCGCCGCCCGACGGCCGAGCAGCTGGCTGATTTCACCGCTGATTACACCATCATCGCCGCTCCCGGCTTCAAGTGCATCCCCGAGATCGACGGCACCCGCTCCGAGGCCGCCATCCTGGTGGACTACGAGGCCAAGCTGGTGGTCATCTGCGGCACCCAGTACGCCGGTGAGATCAAGAAGTCCGTCTTCTCCGTCATGAACTACGTCCTGCCCAAGATGGGCGTGTTCCCCATGCACTGCTCCGCCAACATCGGCAAGGACGGCGACTCCGCCGTGTTCTTCGGCCTGTCCGGCACCGGCAAGACCACCCTGTCCGCCGACCCCAACCGCCTGCTCATCGGCGACGACGAGCACGGCTGGGCCGACGACTCCGTGTTCAACTTCGAGGGCGGCTGCTATGCCAAGTGCATCAACCTCAGCCCCGAGGGCGAGCCGGAGATCTACAACGCCATCAAGTTCGGCGCTCTGGTGGAGAACGTGGTCATGGACGACGAGACCCGGGAGTTTGACTTCGACGACGACTCCCTGGCTGTGAACTCCCGCGTGGGCTATCCCGTGGAGTACATCCCCAATGCGGAGCTCTCCGGCATGAGCCCCAGCGTGCCCAAGACCGTCATCTTCCTGACCGCCGACGCCTACGGCGTGCTGCCTCCCATCTCCAAGCTGGACAAGAACCAGGCCATGTACTACTTCGTCTCCGGCTTCACCAGCAAGGTGGCCGGCACCGAGATCGGCATCACCGAGCCCGTGCCCACCTTCTCCACCTGCTTCGGCGAGCCCTTCCTGCCCCTGGACCCCTCCGTCTACGCCTCCATGCTGGCGGAAAAGGTGGAGAAGTCCGGCGCCCATGTCTATCTGGTCAACACCGGCTGGAACGGCACCGGCAAGCGCATGAAGCTGAGCTACACCCGCGCGATGGTAACCGCAGCCCTGACCGGCGAGATCGAGAAGGCTCCCTTCGTCACCGATCCCACCTTCGGCGTACAGGTTCCGACCGAGATCGCGGGCGTTCCGAGCGAGCTGCTGATCCCGGAGAACACCTGGGAGGACAAGGACGCTTACAAGGCAAGCTGCAAGAAGCTGGCTGAGAGCTTTGTGGAGAACTTCAAGAAGTACACCCACATGAGCGCCGAGGTTGTCGCTGCAGGCCCGAAGGCGTAAAATCCGTACATAAAAGCATGAAAAAAGCGCTTCCCGACCCGGGAAGCGCTTTTTTCGTGCATTTTTAAGACCGGTGCAGCAGGACGCGGACGGTCTCGGCGGCGGTCTCCTGCCGCAGCTCGACCGGGCGGAACCGGACGAGCCGGAAGGTCAGATCCATCATGGAGCCGAGCAGCACGGCGGTGAGCGCGGTGCCCGCGACGAGCAGGGCGAACCGGGCGGGGTAGCTGCGGCGCATGGCTCAGCCCTCTGCGCAGAAGGCGCGGACGGCGTCCGCGACGGTGTCACAGTCGGCGCGGGACACGTCGTGATTGGTGACGAAGCGGAATTCGCCGTCGTGCAGGCCGGTGACCTTGATCCCGGCGTCCAGCATGGCGGCGGGGAAGCGGTCGATTTTGTCTTCGTCCCAGTCAGTGGTGAAGAAGACCATGTTGATCTTGAGGCGGTCGAACTTGACGTGCACGCCCTCGATCTCCTCGAGCAGCCCGGCCAGATAGCGGGCGTTCTCGTGATCCTCGCCCACGCGGCCGGTCATTTCGGTCAGGGCGACCATGCCCGCCGCCGCGAGGAAGCCGGCCTGCCGCATGCCGCCGCCCAGCAGCTTGCGGACGCGCTTGGCGCGGGCGATGGTCTCGGCCGGGCCGGCCAGCACCGAGCCGACCGGGGCGCACAGGCCCTTGGACAGGCAGAGGTTGACGGTGTCGCAGCACGCGGTCAGCTCCTTGATGTCGGACAGCCCGAGCGCCTCCTTGGCGTTGAACAGGCGGGCGCCGTCCAGATGGACGGGCACGCCGCGCGCGTGCGCGATCGCGTAGATCTCCTGCATGTTCTCGAGCGGCAGAACGTTGCCGGTCGAGTGGGCGTTTTCGAG
>CAMEPU010000059.1 GCA_945932315.1 uncultured Clostridia bacterium | reverse complement strand
ACCGGCCCGAACTGTCCCCGGAATGCGCGGTGGGTATGCCCAAACAGCGCGACGCGGCAGCCCTGCGCCTCGGCGTGCGCCGGAACCATGCCCGGGTTCAGCCGGGAGACCCGCTCGCGGTGGCCGTGCGTAAAATAGATGGGCACGCCCGCGCAGCGGACGGTCGCCTCGCGGGGCGCATCGCCGCCCCAGTCGTTATTGCCCAGCACCGCGTAAACGGTCAGGTTGGGATAGGCCCGCCGGAGCTCGCACGCATCCTCATAGCAGTCCCCGCAGTGGATGACCGCGTCCGGATGCTCACGCTCGATCGCGCCGTACATTTCAAGATTTCGCCGGTGGGAATCCGAAAAAACCAGGAGCTTGATGGCGATTCGCCGCCTTTCGTAATACTTCTTGGGATTTCAGTGTAACTATACAGGAAAAGCGCCCCTTTGTAAAGAGATTTCGGGCGAGAAAATGCACAAATTCTCGGGCGCGCGCATAGATTAAAGGGAACTAGACTGATTTGGGAGGGTACGTTATGAGCGATATGAACCAGGTTTTATCCCAGTTGACCGGCGGCCGCGGGGCCGATCCGCAGCTTCTGGCACAGGTGCAGGCCCTCGCGGGAAACGCGGAGTGCCAGTCCCTGGCGGCGCAGCTCGGCCAGCAGCTGTCCGCGGGCGAGCTCCGGCAGGCCGTGGAACAGGGGGACGCCGACCAGATCCGTCAGGCGGTCGGCAGCTTTCTGGCGACGCCCGAGGGCGCACGGCTGGCCCAGCAGCTCCGGCAGGCCCTCGGGAAATAAGGAGGTTTCCATGGATCAGAACGAAATGCTGCAGGCCGTGCTGAATGACCCCGAAAAACTGCAGAGCGCCATCGCGATGGTTTCTTCCCTGCTCAGCGGCACGGCGTCCCCGGGCGCGCCGGCCGCGCCGGCCGCTCCCGCTCCCCAACCCGCGCCGGCTTACGACCCGACCGCCGACCTGCTCGCGCGCGCCCTGCCCCTGATGCGGCAGATCACCGAGAGCAGCCAGCACGCGATCAGCCCCGAAAAGCGCAACCTGCTCAACGCCGTCAAGCCCTTTGTCAGCGAAGAGGCGGTTCAGCAGATCGACCACGGCATGCGGCTCGTCATGCTGGCCCATGTCGCGGCCGCGGTCATGGGCCAGCTCGGGCAGGAGATGCGGGAGGACGGGCAGAATGTATAACCGCTATCTGCCCGAGCCCGCCCGCGCACCCGAGCCCCCGCCGCAAAGAGGCCCGGACCGCGGAAGCGGTTCGGGCCTCGGAGGGTTGGCGCAATTATTGAGCGGGCGTCTGCGGACGGGCAAGCCGGATGCCGACACCCTGATCATCCTCGCGGTCATCTGGTTCCTGCTGTCGGACGGCACATTTGTGCAGACCGACCTCATGGTGCTGGTGATCGTTTTATTCCTGCTCGGCCTTTGACGCGAGCAATGCGGCCGCGGCCTCGGTCAGCGCGGCGTATTCCTCGAGCGACAGGCGCTCGCCCCGGACGCGGGGGTCGAGGCCGCAGGACTCGAGCAGGCGGGCGACGTCGTTTTTATCGAGCTTGCCGTTAAAGGCGGCGACGGCGGCGTTCGACAGGGTCTTGCGGCGCTGGTTGAACGCGGCGCGCACAATGGCGAAAAACAGCTTGGAGTCGGACACCGCGACGGCCGGCTCGGCCAGCGGGATCAGGCGGATGACCGCCGAATCGACCTTGGGCTGGGGCACGAAGCAGTCGGCCGGGACGTCGAACAGTATCTCGGCCTTCGCCCGGTACTGTACATAGATCGAGAACGCCGAATAGGCCGGGGTGCCCGGGCGGGCGCAGATGCGCTCGGCAACCTCCTTCTGCACCATGACGGTCACTGCCCGGAACGCGCCGCTCTCGAGCAGGGCGGTGATGGCCGGGGTGGTGATGTAGTAGGGCAGGTTGGCGCAGGCGTAGACCGGTCGGTCGCCAAATTTCTCGCGGCAGAGCGCCGCGAGGTCGGTCTTGAGCACGTCGCCCTGCACGACCTCGACGTTATCGCAGCCCGCCAGCGTCTCCTCGAGCACCGGGAAGAGGGCGCGGTCGAGCTCGATGGCGGCGACCTGTCCGGCGCGCTGCGACAGCTCGACGGTCAGGCAGCCCATGCCCGGGCCGACCTCAAGCGCGCACGAACCGGCGTCCACGCCGCATTCCTCCGCGATCCGGGCGGGCACCCAGGCGGCGGTCAGAAAATTCTGGCCGAGCGATTTTGAAAAATGGAAGCCGTGCCGTCCTAAAATGGCGCGGATCTCCGCAATATCACAAAGTCCCATTTTTTCTCCTTCAGATTTTTTTGCGCGGTATAGCTTTTCCCAAAACGGGCCACACTTTTCACATAGGAAAGGAGTGATCCCATGCCCGATTACAGCGCCCTCGAGGGCGATCTGGGGCGGTATTTCCGCTCCCTGCCCAAGAGTTTGCAGGAAAATATCATGCAGAGCGGGGTCGTATTCCGCACCGAGGCCGATATGCGCCGGTGCGTGCAGTATCTGACCCACGAGGACCAGCCGCTCGGCTGAGCGGAGAGGAGCGGGGCCGCCGCGCGCGGCTCCGCTTTGTTTTTATGTTCAGATCGTTCCGGAAGCGTGGCGGGTGACGTGGCAGCCGATCGACAGGGCGCAGGGCAGGCTGGCGATATGGGTCGCGCCCGGCACGATGGCGCACGACAGCGCCGTGACCGTGCCGCCCAGGCCCTGCGGGCCGACGCCCGAGGCGTTGACCTTGTCCAGAATGGCTTTCTCCATTTCCGCGTAGAGCGGGTCGGCGTTCGCTTCGTCCACCGGACGGAGCAGCGCGATCTTGGCGTTCAGGCAGGCCTTTTCCGCCGTGCCGCCCAGACCGACGCCCAGAATGACCGGCGGGCAGGGGTTGGAGCCCGCGCTCACCACGGTCTGCGCGATCCAGTCGACGATGTCCTCCTTGGTCGCGGCCGGGGTGAACATCTTGAGCGCGCTCATGTTCTCGCTGCCGCCGCCCTTGGGCGCGCAGGTGATCGAAATCTGGTCGCCCGGCACGATGCGGGTGTACAGGAAGGCCGGGGTGTTGTCGTCGGTGTTGACCCGGCGGAGCGGGTCGCTGACGATCGACTTGCGCAGGTATCCGTCGACATAGCCCTGGCGCACGCCCTCGTTGACCGCGTCCTCAAACGCGCCGCCGGTGAGATGTACGTCCTGGCCGACCTCGGCGAAAATGATGGCCGAGCCGGTGTCCTGGCAGATCGGCACGTCGTGATCGCACGCGAGCTGGCAGTTGCGGAGCATCTCGGCGAAGATCTCCCGGCCCAGCGGGGACTTCTCCTCCGCCATGCCCTTTTCGTAAGAGGCGCGCACGTCGGCGGGCAGGTAATAGTTCGCCTCCATGCACAGGCGGCGGACCAGTGCGGTGACTTCATTTACAGGAATCTCTCTCATGGTATTCTCTCCTCTGTCAATCCTGCCGGTACGCGAGCTGTCCGTTGCAGAAAACGGCGCGCACGGCGGTCTTATAATCAAACGGATTGCCGGTCAGCAGCAGCAGATCGGCGTCCTTGCCCGGGGTGATCGAGCCGACCCGGTCGGCGACGTCGGCGATCTCGGCCGGGGTCAGCGTGATCGCGCGCAGCGCGTCGCTTTCGTCCATGCCCGCGCGCACCGCGATGGCCGCCGCGTGGCACAGGTACTTGAGCGGGGTCTCGGGATGGTCGCAGGTGATCGCGGTCGGAATGCCCGCGCGCGCCAGCACGCCCGGGTTTTTTTCGGTCAGGGCGCACAGCTCGGGCTTGGAGCGGTCGGTCAGAAACGGGCCGCTGATAACGGGCACATGTTCTTCGGCCAGCAGGTCGGCGACCAGATGCCCCTCGGTGCCGTGCACCAGCACCGGGCGCAGGCTGAATTCCTTGCAGATGCGCAGGGCGGTGAACATGTCGTCGGCGCGGTGGGCGTGGAAGTGGGCGGCGATCTCACCGCGCAGCAGAGGCAGCAGTGCCTCGTACTTCATATCGTAATCGGGCTCGTCCTCGTCGGGATCGGCCTCGGCGCGGCGCTTGCGCGCGTCGTACTCGACGGCCTTCCGCAGGGTCTCGCGGATGAGCGCGGCGGTCGCCATGCGGGTGACCGGGGCCTCCTCCTTGTCGCGGTGGACCATCTTGGGGTTCTCGCCCAGCGCAAACTTGATCGCGGCGGGCTCGCGGACGATCATATCGTCGATCCGCCGCCCCATCGTCTTGAGGACGGCCATCTGCCCGCCGACCGGATTGGCCGAGCCCGGGCTGACGACCACGGTGGTGACGCCCGCGGCGAGCGACTCGGCGAAGGCGCGCTCCATCGGGTTGACGCCGTCGATCACCCGGAGCTGCGGGGTCACGGGGTCGGAGTCCTCGTTGCCATCGGCCCCCTCGACGCCGAGCGAATCCTCGTACAGGCCGAGGTGGGAATGGGCGTCGATCAGACCGGGCAGGAGCCAGCAGCCCGCGCCGTCGATGATCTCATCGGCGCAGGAACCGGCCGGGCAGTCCGCCATCGGGCCGACGGCCGCGATCTTGTCCCCCTCGACCAGAACGAAGCCGGACTCGATGGGCGCGCGGTCGACCGGCAGCACCCGCGCCGAACGAATCAGGATTTTTTTCATAGAAAACCTTCCAAAACCTTACATTTTTCGCGATTGACAGGGAATATTCGGTGTGGTAACATAAATCCCGGTGATGAAAATCATCACCATGCACCGTTCATATCTTTATCCCCACAATCTTTATTTTGCATTGGCGTCCGCTCCGGCGGACGCATTTTTTTGCCTGCAGACAAAAAAAGCCGGGACGCAGGCGCGCCCCGGCGGTTTCCCCGAACAAGAGCTTTGGCCGCGGATCACTTGCGGCGGCGGGAGCCGTTCTTACGGTCGGTGTTATGGCGGATATCGGCCATACGGCTTTCGCTGTCCGCCATGAACATCTTGAGCTTATCCTCAAAGGTCATGCTGCCCGGGTCGCGCGGCTTGTTCTCACGCGGCTGCTGCGCAAAATTGCGCTGCGGCGGACGCCGCTCCGGACGCGGACGGAACTCGGGCTGCGCCTGCTCCGCGCGCGGCTGCTCCTGCACGCGCTTGATCGAAAGGTTGATGCGACCCTGGTCGTCAATATTGATGACCTTCACCCGGACGGTGTCCTCGATCTTGATGAAATCCTTGATGTCATTGACGTAAGAATTCGCGACCTCGGAAATGTGCACCATTCCGGACTTTCCCTCGGGCAGGGCGACAAAGGCGCCAAACTTGGTGATGCCAGTGACCTTGCCCTCCAGGATTTCTCCAACAGCCAAACCCATATGTTTCTTTCTATCCTCCGTTGATTTTGCGGATTGTTATTTGCTGGACGAATCGATGAAAACCCGCTCGCCGGGCAGCGCATAGCCCAGCTTCTCGCGTGCGACCGATGCGATGTATTCATCGGAAACGCCGTTTTCGATCTGGTCGCGCAGCGCGTCGTTGATGACGGTCTGCTCCTCGATCTGGGTGTCAAGCTCGGAGATGCGCGCCTGCTTCCCGGCGATTTCCTCCCGCAGCTGCAGGAATGAGATCACACAGTAAAACGCCAGACAAAGCACACCGATCCGCACGAAGGCCGAGAGACCTCTTTTTCTGTTCGTGTTCCGCCGGTTCTGCAATGTGTTTCACCCTCCCAGCCCGAGCATCACATATTCGTACAAATAACTATACACATATATGTTAAACTATTTTGTCCGGAAATGAAAGAGGGATTTTGATTTTTTTTTGATTTTTTCGTGGTGCACGGATACCCGGCGGATTCTTCCGGCGGCCGACAAAATTTTTCGCGCCACGCCAGCAGCCCGGACAAATATTTTGGCCAGAACGGTCAGCGCCGCGACCAAAAGGAGCAGGACGAGCGGGCTCAGCGTCTCAAAATAAAGCAGCAGTCCCAAAAACACGCCGAGCACGATGAAGCCGCGCGGAATCCCATAGGCCCAGACGACGAAAAACCAGAAGCCGCTCCCGATGAGCGCGAGGACAAACACCCCGTCGAGCACGGCCGTGGGGAGCTTTCCCAGCCGGAAAGCCCGGCGGGGTGCACGCAGCACATCGTACACCCCGCCGGCCGCGAAGCCGAGCAGTACCGCCCGCAGAAAGGCGGCGGACAGCAGGGTCTGCGGGATAAAATAAACATTCATCCGAACAGCCGCCCGAACAGACCCGCGCGGGCGCCGGTCTCCTCGCCGTACTCCAGCCCGGTGACCTCGCCCGTCAGGATGACGCGGCCGTGCTCCAGATTGAGCTCCTCGATATGCAACCCCTCGCCGCGCACGGTGAGCGCTCCCGCTGTGGTCTCCATCGTCACAAGCCCTTCGTCAAAGCCGAGCACATCGGTCACGCCGGTCACCGCCGCACGCGTCCGCCCCTCGACCGTCAGGGTGTGGCGGCTGTCCGTGAGCTGCTTCTCTGTCGCCATCGTTCCCACCTCCGTCAAAAAGAAAATCGCATGTCCTGCTCTATCATGCTATGAGCGGGACATGCGATCTATGTTATTCGATTTCACGGTACAGGCCGGAGGCGTCGTTCTTGAGCACGTGCTCCGCGACGTTCAGCACCTCGACCTTCATCGTGCGCTGGCCAAAGGCGATCTCGATGATATCGCCCACCTTGACCTGATAGGAGGCCTTGGCCTGACGGCCGTTGACCATGATGCGCTCGCCGTCGCAGGCCTCGTTCGCGATGGTGCGCCGCTTGATCAGGCGGGACACCTTGAGAAATTTATCCAGTCTCATTTTTTGTTTACCTTCTCCTTTAGTGGTGCGCCCGGGCGGAACACGGGCAGGACGGCTTCCTCGACCGTCTGGGCGGGCGCGCCGTCGGCAAAGCCCCGGCAGGTGCGCGCCGCGCGGACGCGGGTCTCGAACTGGCCGAAGCCGGTCAGCCGGACGGGCTCACCCTGTGCGAGCGTGTCCCCGATGACGTCGAGCGCGGCCGTCAGCACCCGCTCGGCCTCCTTTTTGGTCAGGCCGGTCTTACGGGCGACCGCCGCGATCCATTCGGTGCGGTTCACGCCTCTTCCCCGCCCTTTCCGGCGGCCTTGGCCGCGTTCCAGAGCGCCATCATCTCGTCGACCGTCATCTCCCCGAGCGTGCGCCCCTGCTGCGCCGCGCCGTCCTCGACGGCCGCGAAGCGGGAGATGAACTTGTCCGTCGTGCGCTCGAGGGCTTCCTCCGGGTCGACCTTCAGAAAGCGCGCGACCTTGACCGCCGCAAACAGCAGGTCGCCCAGCTCCTCGGCCGGGTCGCCGTCGCCCTGTACGGCGCGCTCGAGCTCGTCCAATTCCTCGTGCAGCTTGGCGAACGCCCCCTCGATGCCCGGCCATTCAAAGCCGGTCTTGGCGGCCTTGGACTGCACCTTGTCGGCGCGGATGAGCTGGGGCAGGCTGCGCGCGACCGAACGCAGGGTGTCGGCCGCCGACTCCTGATGCTTCTCGGTCTTTTTGAGCTCGTCCCAGTTCTGCAGCACCTCGCCGGTCGACGCGACCTCGACCGTGCCGAACACGTGGGGATGGCGGTAGATCATCTTCTTGCAGATGCCGTCGATGACCTCGTTCACCGTGAACCGCCCGGCCTCGCGCTCGATCTGGGAGTGGAAGGTCACCTGAAAGAGCACGTCGCCCAGCTCCTCGCGGAGCAGCACCGGGTCGTCGTTGTCGATGGCCTCGACGGCCTCATAGGCCTCCTCGAGGAAGTTGCGGCGGATCGAATGGTGATCCTGCTCGCGGTCCCACATACAGCCGCCCGGGGCGCGCAGGATGCGGGTGATCTCGACGAGGTCATCGAAATCATAGGTGTCTTTGAATGTAAAATCAATCATATCTTTTCCCTCTCACAGACGGAGCAGCTTGGCCAGCCGCTTTCCGGCGGGCAGCAGCAGGATATCCTCTTTTTCAAAGGCGTGCAGCGCGGCCAGCAGGACGAAGTAGACGACCGCCGCGGCAGCGATCGCGCCCACGGTCGCGATCCGCGCACCCAGCACGGGCTGCGCCACCCGGTAGACGATGACCGCGGCCGCGCCCAGACCGACGCAGGCCAGCAGCGGGCGGATCAGCAGTTTGTCGAGCTTCGGCATGGTGAGCTGGCGGCGCAGGCAGGTCAGGTTGATGCAGGTGATCGTCAGATAGCACAGCAGGGTGCCGACGGGCGCGCCGTAAATGCCGATGGCCGGGTTGGAGACCAGAATCCAGTTGCAGGTCAGCTTGACCGCCGCGCCGCAGCACATGGCGAGCACCGGGATATGTACCCGGCCGGTGGCCTGCAAAATCGAGTTGGTCAGGCCGACCAGCGCGACGAAGGGCACCGCGAAGGCGAGGATCTGGAGCAGCCGTCCCGAAACCGCCGTGTCGCCCCGGAAGAGCAGCGCGATGACCGGCTGCGACAGGGTCAGGAAGCCGGTGGCGCAGGGCAGGGCGATCAGCATGGCGATGCGCATGGCCGAGCCCATCGTGCGGGAGGCCAGCGTGTAATCCTTGCGGGCGCAGGCCGACGAGATCGAGGGCAGCAGCGCGACCGAGAGCGCGGTGATCAGGGTCTGGGGCAGGTTGAACAGGGTGAACGCCTTGGTCGTGTACGCGCCGAAGAGCAGGTTGGCCTCCTCGAGCGCCAGACCGCCCGCCTGCAGGCGGCGCATGACGAGCGCGGTGTCGATCAAAGTGGTCACGCTGGTGATGGCCGAGGTGATCGTGATCGGGACGGCGATCAGAATGATCGTCTTTAAGAGCACCTTGTTCGAGCGGCAGTAGTCGTTCAGCTCGGTCTGCGGGCGGCGCGCGAACGCGGCGCGCAGGAGCATGTAAACGGCGGCCAGCAGCTCGCCGACGGTGACGCCCGAGATGGCGAAGGCCGCGACCATGGGCAGGTCATAGCCCTGTGCGATCGCCCAATAGGCCGCGCAGTAGCCGATGCCCAGCTTGCAGATGGCCTCGATGACCTGTGAAACGGCGGTCGGCACCATGTTGGACATGCCCTGGAAGTAGCCGCGCACGATGGCGACCAGGCAGACGAGCGCGACCGAGGGCGCGATGACGCGCATCGCGGCGGCGGCCGGCGGATTGCCGATGGCAGCGGCGAGCTGCTCCGCGCCGAAGAACATGCCGGCGGTGCAGAGCACGCCGATCGTCAGGAAGAGGCAGGCCGCAATGCGGATCAGCCGTCCGACCTCGCGCGTGCGGCCGAGCGCGTTCGATTCCGAGATCAGCTTGCTGAGCGCGACGGGCACGCCCGCCGTCGAGATGACGAAGAGGGCGGTGTAAATCTGGTACGCCTGATTGAAGATGGCCATGCCGTCATCGCCGATCAGGTGCTGGAGCGGGATCTTGAACAGGGCGCCGATGACCTTGACCGCCAGATTGGCGATCAGCAGGATCAGCGCGCCCTGCATGAATGTCTGTTTTTTGGGAGCGTTCACGCGAGAAGTCATCCTTTACAGTTGGTTTTCGGCCTCAGCCGATGAATTCCCGGAGCAGCGTCTCCTCCGGAATATAGGGTTCGTAGTCGATCGGCGCGAAGCGGTCGGCGGCTGCCAGCGCGTCCGCCAGTCCGGCGGCGGTCAGCGCGTCCGCGTGCGCGTGCAGATTTTCCCGGATCGCCGGGTAGAGAATGCAGCTCTCATAGGGCAGGTAGGTGCTGATGAGCACCTCGGCCTGACCGACATAGGGGTTGATATACAGGCGCTCGCCCCGGCGGATCGACTTCCACTGGGTGATCGTCTGCTCAACCGGTGCACCCCGGAAGCGGCTGTCGCGCAGGGCGCGGCGGGCAAAGCGCAGGGTCTCGGGCGGCAGGATCAGGCCGTCGCCGCAGTCGACCTGGGCGTTCAGGCGGAGGGCGATCGCGGTGGACATCTCGTCGAGCGCGCCCGTGATGACGTCGTTGAACGAATGGATGCCCTCGATGATCGCGATGTCGTCCCGGCCGAGGTGGAGCGGGGTCTGGTTCAGGTACTGGGTGCCGGTCTCAAAGTCAAAACGGGGCATGCGGATCTCCTCGCCGTTCGCCAGCCGGACGAGGTCGGCGCTCAGCAGGTCGAGGTCCATGCACAGGGGCGATTCGAGGTCGGTGACGCCGTTTTCCTCGTCGAAGGGCATGTTCTCCGGGTCGCGCGTGCGGTAGTAATCGTCCATCGAGATCACGCGGGCGTGGACGCCGTGGCGCTCGAGCGCGCGGCACAGGCGGTCGGCCGTCGTGGTCTTGCCCGCCGAGGACGGGCCGTTGAGCAGCAGGATCGGACGGGTCTTCTGCGCAGCGGCGACCTGCTCGGCCGCCCGGTTGATCTGGTCGAGATAGTTCTTCTCGCTTTCCGCGATGAAAGCGCCCGGCTCGCGCGCGGCGCGCTCATTGATTTCCTGCAGCAGATACGTTTTGATCATAAGAACCTCCGTTCTCAGGGAGTGGATATGCGGTAAAGCCGGTCGAGGATGCGGCGTTTGCCCGCCTCAATGCGGCCGGCCGCGTCCAGATATTCCAGCGGATACTTGG
>CAMEPU010000058.1 GCA_945932315.1 uncultured Clostridia bacterium | reverse complement strand
GGGCACTTGCCGTCGACGAGCTGGCTCTCGGTCCAGAAGGACTCGCAGGGCGTGCAGTACTTGCCCTTGTAGGAGCCCTTGTAGATATCGCCCTGATCGTACAGGCGCTTGAAGATCTTCTGCACCTTTTCCACGTGCATCGGATCGGTGGTGCGGACGAACTTGTCGTAGGTAGTGTTCATCAGATCCCAGATATCCTTGATCTGGCCCGCGACGTTGTCGACATACTGCTGCGGGGTGATGCCCGCCGCTTCGGCCTTCTGCTGGATCTTCTGGCCATGCTCATCGGTGCCGGTCTGGAAATACACCTCGTAGCCGGTCATGCGCTTGTAGCGCGCAATGGCGTCGGCGAGGACAATCTCATAGGTGTTGCCGATATGGGGCTTGGCCGAAGTGTAAGCGATCGCGGTCGAGATATAATAAGGTTTCTTTTCCATCATTCTTTCCCTCCGGAACATTTTAGCTTATCTTTTAGTTTATCGAAAATGCCTGATAAAATCAATAGCTTTGCGCTATTTTGCACAAAAAAAGCCCGTCCCATTGAATGGAACGGACTTTCTGATCTGATTTACAGCGGCTGCTCCTGATTCTGCTCCGGGAAACGCAGATGGTCGGTCATGCGGGCGAACGCCACGCTTTGGTACGCTGTCACATACGGCAGCAGCACACCCATACTGATGCTGGCGAGGATCGCCCAGCCCAAAAAGGAAAACAGGAAAGCGAAAACGGAGAGCAAACGGCCCCGATACAAAGCCAGGCCCTCTCCAACTGCGCGCCAGCTTCCGATCGCTCCGTCGTCATAGATCAGATTGTAGGCGGCCGACATGGCGAGCTGCAGGCAGGATTCAGCCAGCGAGACGACCAGAATCAGGATGTCCGCCACCGCAACAAGCGCAGACTCCGCGGGTACCGCATAGATCAGCAGCACGCGGATCACCGTCAGCGGGAGCAGACGCACCGCCATCGACAGGGATACCCCGAGCGCTCGGCCAAACTCATGCAGACTGCCGAGCGGCTCAAAGATCGCAAAGGCGGAGACTTGCATGCCCCGCGACCGGCCGACACAGTACAGGCCAAATCCATATCCGAGCGGTGCGACAAAAACGAGCTCCACCAGATACAGCACCGCATCCAGCCAGATCGGATAGTTTTCCATGACAAATGGAAGCAGCATGGACAGCATCGTCAATGCCGTGATCGGCAGCACATAAATGGCGCCGGCCGCAAACGTCGGCCAGAACGCTTCCTGAATGCGTGCCTTTGCTTCCGCTTTGCTCTGCATGCGCAGAAAGATCGGATCGTTCACGTCTTATCCTTTCTCAGCTTTCCGGATCAACCGTTGGGATCGAGATCACATCGCCGCCCGAGGGCTCGGTGGGCGCGGTCGGCTCGGCCGGGGTTTCCGGCTGCGCAGGGGTTGTCGGCTCAGCCGGCGCCGTTGGCGTCTCGGGCTCTGCCGGCTTGGTCGCCGGGTCAGTCTCCTTCACAATGTTGCCATCCGCATCCACTGTGACACCGGGGCCGAGCAGAACCGTCTTGTTGCGGACCTGATAGGTCGAACGGTTTGCCTCCACTGTGGTCGATTCGCCGTTTACCGTGATCGTCTTATAGGTGACGACCTTGTAGCCGGTGGAACCGGTCTGATCGACCTGCGTCGTTCCCGCAGGCAGTGTATTGTCGTTCTTATAAACGGTGGTGTAATCGGTCGTCGAGAGCACCTTATGGCTTGTCGTGACCTTTTTCCCGTCGATATTCGTGCCCACAATCCGGACGCTCATCGAGCTGCCCGACTGCTCGGCGTAGATCTTGATCGGGTAATCGGTATTGTTGACAAATTTGAAGTCCTGTGTACCCCAGCTCACCGTCGCATCCTCGCCCAGAGGCGTATAGGAAACGGTGAAGGAGTGGTTTCTGCGCTCGGTCACCTCAAGGTCAGCGCGCAGAACCGCCATATACAGGGTGGACGAGGGCTGGCAGACGCCGCCGCCGACCTCATCGACAACACGGCCGGACACATACGCGCCCGCGGACTGGAAGCCGCGCGCCGCAGTGCGCTCGCCGACCACGCCGTTATAGGAGAATTCCTCTCCCGGGTTCAGAATGGTTCCGTTGATATGGGAAGCCGCCAGGCGGACATTGTTGGTTCTGGCCTTATTGCCCGCGTTGAGCGAGGTCGATGTGGATGCCAGCGTGTCGCGGAACAGCAGCTCCTCGAGCTCCTCGGCCGACACGGCGGGCTCGGTGATCTCCAGCGGGATCGTGTAGGTCGGCTCGGTGCCGTCGCCCACGATCGCCTTGGCCGCCGCAAGATCCATCTTGATGCCGGTCACGCCGCCGATGACCGTCTTGCCGTCAGACTTATCGACCGTGGCCGGAGCGGGTTCGCACTCAATCTCCTTCTGAATGGCCTCCAGATCGATGGGATCGGGCTGCGCGGTCTCGACTTCTACCGTGATGGGCGAATAATCCATCAGACCGATGCGGGAGACGATCTCTTCCTCCAGCGCATCCCGGTCAAAATCGACGCCAACCTTGCCGCTCGTAATCACGAGATTGCTTTCAATGATTTCATAGGTGGGCTGAACCGGAACCGTCAGCGCGTCGGCTGCGATCTCGTCCAGACGGGTTTCCAGCGCCGCCTTATCGACGGAAACCGAAAACTCGATCTCCACACCATTGAATCGCGCGGAAAGCGCTTCCTGAATCCGACGAATCGGATTGCCGGTGCGGCCATAAGTATACGCCGCCTGCGCGGTCTCATTCGCGTCGATGCCTTCGGTTACTTCCGCAGCATCCACCTCATATATTTTTCCATTGATATCGAGCTGGATTTTACCGGCGCCGATCTCCTGCTCATGGGATTGGAGCGCCTGCACGGCCTGCACACGGGTCATGCCGCCCAGTTCAACGCCTGCGGCGGATACACCCTCATAAATGGTATCCGTTGTAAAGGTGTAGCCAGCCGCCGCACCGCACATGATGACAAGCACCACGAGCATGAGCAGCGCCACAATTTTGGGTGCACGACTGCTTTTCTTTTTCTTCCGGCGTGCCGCCGGTTTCTTTGTTGCTTTTTTCTCCACGGGTAATTGCTCCTTCTCTGGGCCCCGCTCCGGCTGAAATACAGCCGTCGGCTGCAGCTCGTCCACGGGCTGTGGACTTACCGGTTCCGCCGGATCGGACGCCACAGTATGCGTTGTTTCCTGTGTGGGTTTGTATTCATTCAAAATCTGCGTGATGGAAAACTCAGATTCCTTCTTTTCGTCATCCAATCCAGGTCACCTCCTGTCTATATCTTGTATATCGAGACTATTGTATGACACTTTAGCGGAAAATACAATAACAAAGCAATGACAAATGCGCCGCCATCAGACATTGAAGCGGAACAGTACGACGTCGCCGTCCTGCATGACATACTCCTTGCCCTCCGAGCGGACAAGGCCCTTTTCGCGGGCAGCGGCCAACGAGCCGTTCGCCATCAGATCGTCATAGGATACGACCTCGGCGCGGATAAAGCCGCGCTCGAAATCGGTGTGGATTTTACCCGCGGCCTGAGGCGCCTTGGTGCCCTTGGCGATTGTCCACGCGCGAACCTCGGGCTCGCCCGCAGTCAGGAAGCTCATCAGGCCGAGCAGGTCATAGCAGACGCGGATCAGACGGTCGAGACCGGATTCCTCCAGACCCAGCTCGGACAGGAACATCTCCTTCTCATCCTCTTCCAGGCTCGCGATATCCTCCTCGAGCTTGGCGCAGATCGGCAGAACCATCGCGCCCTCGGCATCCGCGATCGCGCGGACGGCCTCGAGGCGTGCGTTCTCCGCCGCGTTGCCGGTGAATCCCGCCTCGTCCATGTTGGCAGCGTAGATGACCTTCTTGGCCGTCAGCAGATCGCAGCCCGCGATAACCGTGCGGACGTCGTCGTCATCGGCAAAGCCCGGGAAGGTGCGCGCGGTCTTGCCCTCCTCCAGATGCGCCTTCAGCGCCTCCAGAATCTCGACCTCGGCGTTCAGCTTCTTGTCGGCCTTGGCCGCCTTGCGGGTGCGGTCAATGCGGCGCTCCAAATGCTCGATGTCGGACAGAATCAGTTCGAGATTGATGGTCTCGATGTCGCGGGCCGGATCGACCGAGCCCTCGACATGAACGATATTGTCATCGTCGAAGCAGCGGACAACATGTACGACCGCGTCGACCTCGCGGATGTGCGCAAGGAACTTGTTGCCCAGGCCCTCGCCGCGCGACGCGCCGCGCACCAGACCCGCGATATCGACAAATTCGACGACGGCGGGCGTGGTCTTTTTCGCGTGATACAGATCGGTCAGCGGCTGCAGACGGTAATCCGGGACGGCGACCATGCCGACGTTGGGATCGATCGTGCAGAAAGGATAGTTGGCGCTCTCAGCGCCCGCGTTGGTGATTGCATTGAACAGGGTCGACTTGCCGACGTTCGGCAGACCTACGATACCGAGTTTCATATTCTATAATTCCTCCGAAAACGGTGATTTTCAACCTTATAATGATATCACAAAAACAGATGTTACGCAAGGAAGCCGGCTAAAGTTTTCACGATAAGCAGGCCGAGCACGAAAAAGATAAGTACGCGGACGATCTTCGCGCCGCCGCGGATCGCCATGCGGCTGCCGAGCTGGCTGCCTGCAATCGAAAAAAGGGCGGCGATCAGACCGACCGGCAGCAAAACCTTGCCATTCAGAAAGTAAACGATCATGGACGACGTGTTGGACGCCGCGTTCGCCACCTTAGCGCAGCCTGAGGAAACAAGCAGGTCATAACCCAGCACCGTGGTAAACGCCAGAATCAGAAAAGTGCCTGTCCCCGGACCGATCAGACCGTCGTAGCAGCCGATTGCAAACCCGATCGCGAGTGAAAGCTGGACCGTTTTTCGCGCTGAAAACTCCTTTTCAACGGTTTCCTTGCCCAAATCGCGGCGAAGCACCATGAAAACACCCACGCAGGGCAGCGCGATCAGCAGGATCAGATTTAAAATGCGGTCCGAAATATGCAGCGCGGCCATCGTACCGATCGGCGAGCCGACGATCGCGCCGAGCGCCGCCGGAACCGCCGCGGTCAGAATGATCTTTCCCGACAAAAAGAAGCGGACCGTCGCCCAGATCGTGCCGATACAGGCCGAGAACTTGTTGGTCGCCGCCGCCATGTGGACGGGAAGCCCGGCAAACAGGTAGGCCGGAAGGGTAATCAATCCCCCGCCTCCCGCGATCGAGTCGACAAAAGAGCCCAGAAAAACCAGCGGGCAGACGATGAGCAGCACGCGGCCGTACTGCGCCCAGAATTCCAATAACATTTCCATTTCCCCCAAATATGCATTCAGCCCGTATTATATCCCTTTCTTCGAGCCGATTCAAGAGAAAAAGAGGGCGTTTTTCGTGAAAAAACGCCCTCTTTTTTATGCGAATTCACATGCGCCGGCCGCCGCCCGAATGGACGCTTCCGCCCGAGGAATGATGGATGGTCGTGCCGCCTCCCATGCCGCCTCCCCCGCCGTGGTCGTCGTTCCGGGGGATGCGCCGATGGGTGACGATGTGGCCGATCACATCGTCCCGCCGGTCGGTCAGCTCAAGCTGAGCATGCTTAGCAACATTGTAACTGCGATCCGGGAACTTCAGTCGGTATTTGGCCATGGCCAGACCGACCGCGATCCCACCCGCCGCAAGGCCGCTGAGCACCGCGACGCCGGAGATCAGCAGAACATTCTTCTTCCGCTCCGGCTGTATGTATTGATATTCCGGATCGTTTTCATAGTTCTCGACGGAATCCCCCGGCTCAAGATGATAGACCGGGTCATCCGTCTCCATCCCGGCCTCGTAATAACGTGCTGCGCTGTCGATAAATGCGACCGCCGCGTCGTAGTATGCGCCGTCCGTGATATACACGAACATCTCGTCGAGGATCGACTCGACGCGCGCGTCCGTATAGAGCGCCATCGCGTCGCCCGCGCAGGAGATGTAAACCTCGCCGTTGTCAAAATCAAAGAGCACAAGCGCGCCGTCCGCATCCCCGGACGCATCCCAGCGGTCGTCTGCGTAGTCGCGCGCCGTCTTCCCTTCTGCGTTGTCGGTCGTCACGATCGCGAACTTCCAACCGTCGGTCTGTGCTTCCAGTTGTTCCACGCGCGTGCTCAGATTGGCTTCCTCATCCGCTGAAAACACATTGGAGGCATCATATACGCCGCTGAGCGCGAAAGCCGGAGAGAGTGCGAAGGCTGCAAGCATCGTGAGCATGCTCAGCATGCGGAGCAGCTTTTTCATAGCAGCATCCCTCCGATCAGCACGAGCAGTGAAACAGCGGCCGCCACGCCAGCGAACAGTCCGGCCAGACGCTTGCCGCTCAGCGGCAGCTCGCCGACGATTTCGCCGGTCTGGGCGTTCAGCGCGAAATAGTACATCTTATCGTCCCGTCCCCGGTAGGTCATGAGCCAGACAGGCAGCAGGCAGTATTTCCAGTCATACCGCTCCTGCGAAAATTGGGTGCTCTCCCCGGTCAGAATACCGCAGCCGCCCGTCGTGTCGCGCAGAAGATCCTCCGAATAGGCGTGAATCGTGTTCTGGACGGAAAGCTCGGCTTCGCTTCGCTCGACGTCCCGCTTTTCGGCCTGAAATCCCGAAAGATAGGGCATCGCAAAATCGACCGCCCGGCTCATGTCATAGGGCAGGATGCGGCTGAGCAGCGTCTGGTCGCCCTTGCGGAAGGCCAGGGAGAGATACTCCCGAAAATGCAGTTTTCCCGCGCGGTGTACGCGGTAGGTCGTCGTTTCGGTGTATTCGATGTCGCCCGCGACCCAGACCCGCACCTGCCGCGCGGTGCCCTCGAGCTCGCCAGACAGGTCGGCTTCGGTCATCCAATACGGGAAATAAACGCCCGTCATCTTTTCGAGCTGTTTTTTTCCGAAAAAGTCGCGCGGAACAAACTTGCGCTTTTTCACCCAGTCCAAAAAGGTCTTTTCGGCTGTTTTCCGGTCGATCTCGAACGGAACGACCTTGTCGGGCTTGAACACGCCGCTCAGCCTTCCCTCGCAGACGATCGGATTATGGCAGTAATAGCAGAAGGTCGCGGCGGTCGTGTCGTCCGTGATGATCTCCGCGCCGCAGGAAGGGCAGCGGTAAGCCATCGAATGCGCGGTGAACTCGTCGCCCGCCTCAGACTCGGGCGTTTCTTCGGGTTCCGCCGCATCCGGCTCGGTCTGGCCGGGGAAATGATGCTTCAGCTCCTCCTCGGTGAATTTGCTGAGGCAGAACTCGCACTTGAACTGTCCGCTCGCCGGATCAAAGATCAGGCCGCCGCCGCAGTTCGGACATTTATAGGTCAATGCTTCCAATTTTGTTCCCCCGCTTCAGGACTCAGAACTTGGCGCCGCACTCCGGGCAGAACTTGGGCGCGTGTGCGCCCTCCTCAGCCTGCCAGCCGCATTTTGCGCACTTGGCCGGTCCGATTGGGCGGGCGGTGCCGCACTCCGAGCAGAACTTGCCCTTGCAGACCGCGCCGCACTGCGGACAGGTCCAGGTCTCCGGTGCAGGCCGGGGCGCGCCGCACTCCGGGCAGAACTTGCCTGTGCAGGATGCACCGCACTTCTCGCATTTCCAGGCGTCCGCCTGCGCCGTGGGCGCGGCCGGTTTCGCCTGCTGCGCCGCCATCTGCTGCGCGTTCGTCTGGGTCGCCGCCGCCATGAAGCCGCCGGTCTGATTCATGCCCAGACCCATGCCCATAAAGCCCTGCATGCTGCCGGCCGCGTTGGAACCGGCCGCCTCCAGGCCGCGCGCGATCGAACCCTGCACATAGCCCTCGCGGACAGTAGGATCGCCCAACATCGCGCCCTGATTGCGCATGTGGATGAGCTTCTGAGATTCCTCGTCATACGAAATCGACGCCAGACCGACCGCCGCAATCTCCATGCCGCGCGTGCCGCGCCAATCCTCGTCGAGCACATCGTTCATGTAGCGGCTGAGCTCACGCCCCTTGCTTGCGACGTAGGAGATGCGCACGCCGTCGGCAGACATCTGGTTGATGGCCGCCTGCAGACCCTCGAGGAACTCCGAAAGGTACTGCTCGTTGATCGCGTCGATCTCGACCCGCGCCTGATTCTTCGGAATGACCTCGGCGTAGAACTTGAGCGGGTCGGTGACCTTGATCGAGTAAGTACCGTGGGCGCGCAGGTTAAGCTCTGCGTTGTAGAAGCTGTCAAAGTAGTTGACCGGCGTGCGGGTGCCGAACTTGATGCCCTTGATTTCCTGCAGGTTGATGAAATAGACCTTCTGCTTGGAGGAAGGCACGCCGCCGTACTTGACGCGGGAGAAGGTCTCGCGGAGCGCATCGCCGAACTGACCGTTGAACAGCGACGGCATGGAGGAATGATCGACCTTATAATAGCCCTCCTCCGCCGTGTAGTCGACGACCTTGCCGCCGTCCACCAGCATCATGAACTGGTTGGGATAAACGTGAATGACGCTGCCGTCGGACACGGTATCCGTGGTGCCCTTGCGGTTGCTGTTCCGGCTGTCCCCGCTGCGCACGGCGACGCCCGAAGTGAACACCGTCTTGTCACTCATGTCGTCGGCTTCGATGACTTCGAGCCACTGATCGGCCAGGCCGCCGCCCAATGCGCTGAGCGCCGCTTTGATGATTCCCATGATTTTTCCTCCTTATTTCTCGGATTATGCTTCTGTATTCTTCACATTTTGAAATTGCCACGCCCGGATATTGAGTGCGGCGACCGCGCCGCCGCAGTATTCACAGTGCTTCGCGCCCAGATTGGTGACCGGCGCGCCGCAGGAAGGACAGCGGATGCCGACCGCGCCGTCCAGACTGCCCACGGTGTCACGAATCTGCACATAGGCGGCCTCGGTCTCCCAAATGCTTTGTTCTTTCAGGTCAGATCGGCCGCGCACCACTTTTCCGTTTTCTTCTACAGTGTGAATGGACTCCAATCCCACCTGCATCGTGATCGCGCACACGCCGTTCTCCTGGCGGTACCGCGCGATCTCGCAGCCATGCACGCGCACCTTTTGAAAGTGCTCCCGCGTATCCGACGCTTCCTGATCGCACAGGAGCTGGCGCAGTTCCTCCCTCAGCTCGGCCGAGCCCTCCGACAGGCAGGCGGCGTTTTTCGCGTCCACCGCCGCGAGCCAGGATCGGACGATGTTCTCCGCCCGCTCGCGCATCTCGGGCCAGTCAAACTCGGGAAAGTCCCGCGTGATCTGGGGCAGGTACACTTTGGTCATGGCCGAAAGCGATTTGGGCGTTTCAGCCAACTCCTGCTGCTGGCGCTCCAATCCCTCGCGAAAGGAATCAGTGCCGAACGCCGTGCGTGAAAAGCTGCGGAGCTGCGCCCGCAGGATCAGCGCGCCGATCGCACAGCCCACTGCCAGCGCGCACAGGACGATCATCCACACAGGCATCTCCTTCTCCCCCTTCTTTGCAAAAAGGGGCCGCATTCTGCGACCCCCTTTGTTCTCACTTTACTGATTCTTGCCGCAGCACTTCTTGTACTTGAGACCCGAACCGCACGGGCAGGGATCGTTGCGGCCGATCTTCTTGCCCACGCGAACCGGCTCCTTCTTCAGGCTGCCGTCATCCGCGCCGGACGCGCCGGTCTCCTTGGCGACCTTTTCGCGCTTGGGCTCTTCCTTGGTGCGCAGCTGCGCCAGGAAAATCATGCGCACGGTGTCCTCACGGATCGAGTCGACCATGGCGTCGAACATATCAAAGCCCTCGCGCTTGTACTCGATGACCGGGTCGTGCTGACCGTACGCGCGCAGGCCGATGCCGTTGCGCAGCTCGGTCATCGCGTCGATGTGATCCATCCACTTGGTATCGACATTCCGCAGCAGGACGACGCGCTCGAGCTCACGCATGATCTCGCTGCCGAGAGCGGCTTCCTTCATCTCGTAAACCTTATGCGCGCGCTCCTGCAGCAGCGCGGTCAGCGCTTCGGGCGACATGCCGGCCTGATGCCTGATCTCGCCCTGCGCGATAAACACGCCGGTAAACTTGGCGCAGACCTCGTTCACCATCTCCTCGGTCAGCTCCTTGTGCTCGCCCGAGGCCGCCTTGACCGCGTTGTCGATCGTGCTGTCGATCATATCGCGGATGCTGCCGCTGACGTCCTCGCCGCGGAGCACCTTGAGGCGCTGGTCGTAGATGATGCCGCGCTGGGTATTCATGACGTCGTCGTATTCGAGGACGCTCTTACGGGTGGCAAAGTTGCGGGACTCGACCTTCTTCTGCGCCGACTCGATCGCGCCCGAGAGCATCTTCTGGTCGATCGGCTCATCGTCGGCGATGCCCAGCGAGTCCATCATGCCCTGCAGCTTCTCCGAGCCGAACAGGCGCATCAGATCGTCCTCCATCGAGATATAGAACGCCGATTCACCGGGGTCGCCCTGACGGCCGGAACGGCCGCGGAGCTGGTTGTCGATGCGGCGGGACTCATGGCGTTCGGTGCCCAGAATGAACAGGCCGCCCGCCGCGCGGACGATCTCTGCGTCCTTGGCCACTTCTTTGCCGAACTGCTGGAGCAGCTCC
>CAMEPU010000057.1 GCA_945932315.1 uncultured Clostridia bacterium | reverse complement strand
CATTGCAGAAACCTATGTCCACCGCATCGGTCGCACCGGCCGCGCCGGACAGGAGGGCACGGCGCTCTCGTTCTGCGATCCGAGCGAGGTGCCCTATCTGGCCGATATCGAGAAGCTGACGGGCATCGCCATCCCGGCGCTGGAACCGCCCACGGGCATCGAAATGAGCGAGGTTTCGACCGCCGCGCGCTATGTCGCGAACACGGCCGCTGCGCTCAAGGAGGCCGCTGCGACGGTCACCGGCAAGCCGGGCCGTCGGAAAAAGGGGCAGGCTGCGAAGAGCGCCAAACCCGCCCCGGCGGAGAAGGCGGCGAGAACCGAAAAACCGGCAAAGATCGAAAAACCGGCCAAGACAGAGAAAACGGTGAAGGCCGCGAAACCGGCCAAGACTGAAAAAACCGCGAAGGCCGCAAAGCCTGCCGCGCCCGCCAAAGCCGCCAAAAAGGCTGAGCATGCTCAGCCGGAGAAGCCGGTTCGGGAGGAAAAGCCCGCCGAGCAGCTCCGCGCCCGCCGGGAGCGGGCCAAGGCCAAGGCGGAGTCCGCGCCCAGGACGGAATCCGCAGCCCGGACGAAAAAGGCTAAAGTCGGAAAAGCGGAGCCCCAGAAGCCCGCACCCCGCGAGGCCGTTCACGCGGCGTCCCGCAAGACGGCGGTGCGGAAGCCCGCCCCGCGCGGCCGGAAGAGCCGCGAGCCCGAAACCCGGGTCGATATCGCAACCAACGTCCGCCCGGAACTGAGCGAGAGCACGGCGGCGCGTATCCGCGCCAAGGTCGAGGCCAAGCTGGCGGAGCGCCGTGCCGCGCAGGATCATGCGGCCGCACGGCCTGCCACCCAGCCGCAGCACAGCGGAGGCACAAACAGAAGAAAGACCTCCCGCAGCCGCGGCCGCCGCTGATTATAAAATCCTTTTGTTTTTGAAAGTGGGGAAAAACCATGCGCACCCATCAGCGGGTCAAGCTGACCCTTTGGATCATCCTGCTGTTCGGCTTGACCATCGTCTATCCGTTCATGCTGTATACCGATCAGCCCTTTATCGCCAAGTGGCGCACCCTCTATATCGAGACCGCGATGAGCACCATGACCCATCAGTGGCTGGCCACCGCTTTCATCCCGGCCGATATTATCGCCGAGGTGCAGCAGGGGCGTGCCAACATCATGGAATACCAGAAGGACGTTGAGAGCATCTGGACGTCGGACGGGCACAAAACCGCGATGGAGCTGGTCGGTGAGCTGGAGGGCGATCAGGCAGACGAGAAGGAAGTCTTCTATGCCCTGTTCCCCGAACTCGACCGCGACAGCATGGAGGCCTTCCTCGAGGATCATCCGGATTATCTCGAGGACGGTTATATGAAGATCAACATCGACTGGTGCACCAAGGGTGAGAACACCGGCATCACCACGACGGCGGGCGATCATGTCATGGCGGTCAACGCCTCGCACAGCCTGCTGATCTGCGAGGTCAAGGGCAATCTGTACAACGGCCGGCTGGCCATTGTCAAGGATGCCGAGCGGGTCGATCTGGGCACCTGCCGCAAGCTGTTCACCGGCTACGGCATGCGCGCCCCCGAACTGGCCGATTACAACGACGCGATCCTGCTGATCAACGCCTCGGGCTTCGTCGACGACGAGGGCAACGGAACGGGCGGCACGCCGTACGGCTATTTAAAGGTAAACGGCGAGGTGATGCAGGGCGCGTACGGACATGATTACAAGATCCTGGGCTTCGACGAGGAGCATTATCTGCACATCGGCGGGCAGACGACCGCCGAACAGCTGGTGGATGCGATCGAGTTCGGCCCGGCGCTTATCGTCAACGGCGAGAACATGATGAAGTACGCTTATACCGGCTTTGGCCTGCAGCCCCGCACGGCCATCGGACAGGCGGCCGACAAAACCGTTCTCATGCTGGTCATCGACGGGCGCCAGACCCATTCGCAGGGCGCGACCATCGAGACCTGCAAGGATATCCTCGAGCGCTACGGCGCGATTCAGGCCTGCAATCTGGACGGCGGTTCTTCCTCGGTCATGTACTACAACGGCCGGGTCATCACCAAGCCTTCCACTTCGTCGGGCAACCCGGACGGACGCATGCTCCCCGATGCGTTCATCGTCAAAAACTGAATTCCTACATAAAAATGATCCCCCGGAGCTTCCGGGGGATCATTTGTTTCAGCGAACCGGGATGATCTCGATCCAGTAGTTGTCGGGATCGGCGATGAAATAGATGCCCATGGCCTCATTTTCATAGCAGATGCAGCCCATCTGCTTGTGCTTTTCATGGGCGGCTTCAAAATCGTCGACCCGCAGGGCGAGATGGAACTCGTTGTCGCCCAGATTATAGGGCCGGTCCCAGTCGCGCAGCCAGGTCAGCTCCAGGCGGTGGCCGGTGACGCCGTCGCCCAGAAAGACGATCGTGAACGAGCCGTCGGCGGCGTCCGTCCGGCGGATCTCGGTGAGGCCGAGCGCCTCCCGGTAGAAGGCGAGGGAGCGGTCAAGGTCGAGAACATTGATGTTATTGTGGTCAAAACGGAACTGCATGGACAGTCCTCCTCTCAGAAAAGTGCGTTGGATCCTGGGCTCAGCATAGCATATCCGGGGAAGAAAAACAACTTTTGATTTACATTCCACCGGGGTTTTGCTATACTGTATCTGTGTAATTGTGTGCATTTGCAGAGGGGAGAATGAATGTGGAAAAGCGCCTGAGAAAAATCATGCAGCCGGGGCACAACTTTTATTTTGTGGTGTTCCTGATCTTTGCATGCGTCTGCGCCTACGTGTCCATACCGCTGGCGATCGGCGGCGTTGCGCTCTGCGTGCTGATGTACGGTGTTTACTTGAATCAGGAGCGCGTGCGCCGGCATGAAATCGATCAATATATGAAGGACCTGAGCATCACGGCCGACGACGCGGTGCATTCGACCATCGTCCGCTTGCCGATGCCCGCTCTGGTGGCCGCGGCTTCCACGGGCGAGATTCTCTGGGCGAACGACCAGTTCGGCGCCGTCACCGGGCATACCAACTGCGCGCTCAACGAAAAACTCAACGATCTGACCCCCAATTTCCCGATCAGCTGGCTGCTCGAGGGTAAGGGACGCCACCCGGGCGAGGTGCGCATCGGCGACGAGCTGTTCTGGGTGTTCGGAAATCTGGTCACATCGGGCGGCGCGAACAGCAAGGACAGCATGATGATGCTTTATTTCATCCCCTGCACCGAGCTTGTTCAGCTGCGCGAATCGTATGCGAGCAGCCGGCCGGTCGTCGCGATCATCACCATCGACAACTACGAAGAGCTGATCAAGGCGCTGGACGATGCAGAAAAGTCCAACATGCTGGCCGAGATCGACAAGCGCCTGAGCGCCTGGGTCTCCCCGGCGCAGGCGGTCATGCGCAAATACGACCGCGACCGCTATATTTTTGTCTCCGATTCGGCGTCCTTTGATAAATTCTTAAACGGCAAGTTCTCCATTCTGGAGGATGTGCACGAGGTGCAGAGCCGGTCGGGCCTGTCCGCGACCCTGTCGATCGGCATCGGCCGCGACGGCGACACCTATGAGGAGTGCCAGCGCTTCGCCGGCATCGCCATGGACATGGCGCTTTCGCGCGGCGGCGATCAGGCCGTGGTCAAGACCAAATACAACTTTGAATTTTTCGACGGCATGGGCAAGGAGATCGAGAAGCGCAACAAGGTCAAATCGCGCATCGTCGCGGGCGCGCTCGTCCAGCTCATCAAGGATTCGTCCCAGGTCATGATTATGGGACATACGAACAGCGACATGGACGCCATCGGCGCGGCGGTCGGTATGGCGTGCGCGGTGCGCGCGCGCGAAAAGACCGTGCACATCGTGGTCAACCGGGAGCGCACCATGGCGCTCGGGCTGATCCAAAAGATGGAGGCGCTGCCCCAGTACGAGGGCGTGTTCATCTCGCCCGAGGACGCGATGGTGCTCTGCGATTACAACACCCTGCTGATCGTCGTGGATACCAACCGCCCCGATTATGTGGAGTCGCGCCCGCTGCTCGAATCCATCAACAAGGTCGCCGTCATCGACCACCACCGGCGGGCGGCCAGCTATATCGAGAACTTCGCGCTCAATCTGCACGAGCCGTACGCTTCCTCGGCGTCCGAGCTGGTCAGTGAGATGCTGCAGTATATGGTCCTGACGAGCGAGATCCTCAAGGCCGAGGCCGAGGCGCTTCTCGCGGGCATCTATCTGGACACCAAGGGCTTTGCCGTCAAGGCGGGCGTGCGCGCCTTCGAGGCCGCGGCCTACCTGCGCCGCGCGGGCGCCGAGATGAACGAGGTCACCGCGCTGTTCCAGACCACGTTTGACGAGTACATGGCGCAGTCCAAGATCATCGCAAACGCGCGCGACTGCGGCAGCGGTATCGTGCTCGCGACCACCGAGGAGGAGGGCATCACCCGGGTCGACGCGGCCAAGGCGGCCGACAGCCTGCTCAGCATCGCGGGCGTCAACGCCTCGATCGTCGCCTTCCGCGACGGGGACGGCGTCACCGTATCCGCACGCTCGCCCGGCAAGGTCAACGTGCAGATCCTGATGGAGCACCTGGGCGGCGGCGGCAACAACAGCTCGGCGGGCGCCCAGCTCATGCACACCTCGGTCGATGAGGTCGAGGCTCTGGTAGCCGAGGCCGTGCGGCTGTATCTGAGCGATAACGAAGTCAACGAATAATTTCTATCAATTCGCATTTTGGAGGAAATCTGACTATGAAAGTAATTCTGAAGGCCGACGTCAAGGGCCAGGGCAAGAAGGGCGAGCTGATCGAGGTCAGCGAGGGCTACGGCAGAAATTTCCTGCTGCCTCGCGGCCTGGCCGAGCTCGCGACTGCCGATAATCTGAACACCTTCCGCCAGAAGGAGGAGGCGAATGCCCGCCGCATCGCGCTGGAGAAGGCCGCGGCGCAGGAGACCGCCGCCAAGCTGAAGGATATCCGCGTCAAGATCGTCGCCAAGGGCGGCACCGGCGGCCGCCTGTTCGGCGCGGTCACCGCGAAGGAGGTCTCGGACGCGCTCAAGGCGCAGACCGGCCTCGACATCCCCAAGAACAAGATCGTCATGGAGCAGATCAAGACCTTCGGCGGCTTCAGCCTGAAGGCCAAGCTCTACCCCGAGATCACGGGCGAGATCCACGTAGACGTCGTGGAGGCGTAACGCCCTTTCACCTTTTCGGAAGGAGGAGACCGGCATGGCCGACGAGCTGCTCACCCGGCAGCTTCCCCAAAGTATAGAGGCCGAGCAGGCCGTCATCGGCGCGATGCTGATCGACCCGTCCTGCGTCCCCGTGGTCATCGAGCAGCTGCGCGCCGCCGATTTCTACGCGGAGGAGAACCGAACGATCTTTGAGACCATCTACGGCATGTTCAACAGTGCCAAGAAGATCGACCCGGTCACCGTCCTCGACGAGCTCAAGGCGCAGGGCGACTATGACGAAGCGGGCGGACGCGCGTATCTGATGCAGCTGATGGAGGTGACTCCGACGGCCGCGAACGTGCGCGAGTACGCCGCCATCGTGCGCGACAAGAGCATGCTGCGCGCCATCGCGGGCGCGGCGAGCGAGATCGAAAAGATGGTGTACGAGGGCGGGGGCGGCGCGAACGAGATCGCCGAGCTTGCCGAGCAGCGGATTTACAGCGTCCGGCAGGGCCGGGAGATCAAGGGCCTGACCCACATCAAGGACGTCATCATGGATCTGTACGCCCAGCTCGATGAGCGCGCCCATTCGGACAGCGATATCCCCGGACTTTCGACCGGTTTCCCCGATCTCGACCGGGCGCTGACCGGCCTCAACAAATCCGACCTCATTCTGGTCGCCGCCCGTCCCGGCATGGGCAAGACCGCTTTCGCGCTCAACATCGCGCTCAACGCGGCCAAGGCCTCGGGCAAGGCGGTCGCGGTGTTCCAGCTTGAGATGAGCAAGGACCAGCTGGCCTCCCGTTTCCTGTCGAGCGAGGCGCTGCTCGAAGCGCAGAAGCTCAAGACGGGCAACCTCACGCCCGACGACTGGGTCAAAATCGCCCGCGCGACCAATGTGCTGGCGCGCACCCAGATCTATATCGACGACAACCCGGCCATCACGGTGGCCGAGATCAAGGCGAAGTGCCGCCGCCTGGGCGAACAGCTCGGGCTGATCGTCATCGACTACATCCAGCTGATGACGATGGGCGGCCGCCGCAACGACAACCGCGTGCAGGAGGTCGCCGAGATCTCCCGCGCGATGAAGATCATGGCGAAGGAACTGAACGTTCCGGTCGTCTGCCTGTCCCAGCTCTCCCGTGCGGCCGAGCAGCGCGCCGACAAGCGCCCCATGCTGAGCGACCTGCGCGAATCGGGCGCCATCGAGCAGGACGCCGACATCGTCATGTTCATCTACCGCGACGACTATTACGATGATGAAAGCGAGGACAAAAACGTCGCCGAGATCATCATCGCGAAGAACCGCCACGGCGCGACCAATACGATCAACCTGCAGTGGATGGGTCAGTACACCACCTTCAGCAGCGCCGACCGAATTCACAGGGAATAAGATGGAACGCATCGTCAGAAAGTATCTGCGTGAGCAGCGTCTGCTCGAGCCCGGACAGCGGGTGCTCGTCGCCCTGTCGGGCGGCGCGGATTCGACCGCATTGCTCCTCTGCCTGCGGGCGCTCGGCTATGACGTCGCTGCCGCGCATCTGAACCACGGCCTGCGCGGCGCGGAGGGCGACCGGGATGAGCAATTCGTCCACAGCCTGTGCGCCCGGCTGGGCGTGCCGCTGCTTGTGGACAGCGCCGACGTCGCGGGCTACGCCCGGAAAGCCGGGCTGGGCACCGAGGAGGCCGCGCGCGTCCTGCGCTACCGGTTTCTGGAGGCCTGCGCCGACAAAGCGGGTGCCGACCGGATCGCCACGGCTCATACGGCGGATGACAATCTGGAAACCGTGCTCTTTCATCTGGCACGGGGGTCTGGGACGCGGGGCATGGCGGGCATCCCGCCCATGCGCGGACGGATCATCCGCCCGCTGCTGCCGGTCACCCGGGCCGAGGTCGAAGCCTATCTGCGCGAAAAAGGGCAGGAGTATGTGACCGATTCGTCCAACCTGTCATCCGCATATACCCGGAACCGGGTGCGGCACGAGGTCGTTCCCGCGTTGCGGAAGATCTTCCCATACGCCGCCCGGTCGGCCGGTCGGATGAGCGCGCAGGCGCGCGCCGACGCCGACTGTCTGGACGGGCTGGCGGCCGGATACCGGAAGGCCCATGTCCGGTTGAACGGCGCGGAGGCGGCGCTTGTCCGCGCCCCACTGCGCGGTCTGCACGGCGCGCTGCGGAGCCGGGTGCTCCGGCAGACGCTGGACGCGCTTGGACTGCCCCTTTCTGAAGTTGGAGAGCGGCATATCGACGCGCTCGACCGGCTGCTGTTCCGGGACGGGGAAACCGACCTGCCCGGCGGCTGGACGGCCTGCGCGGAGGGCGGGACGGTGCGCATGATGCGCCGCACGCCCGATTGGGGGCCGGTTCCGGCCGGCTTCGGCGTGCAGAAGCTGCCAAATGGAACGATTTTATGTATAAAGGCGTGCGCGGAAGGCCGGGTTATTAACAATCCGTTCAACTCTTTCCGGGTGTGCCGTGATAGAATTGATATTGCAAGTCTTTCGGTCTGCCGCGCCCGCGCCGCAGACCGGTTGGAGCTTTCGGGGCACAGGGGGGCGCGCACGGTGCGCCGCCTGTGCGACGACTGCCGGGTACCCCGCGCGCTGCGGCGGGATCTGGCCGCGCTCCAGGATAAAAATGGCCTGATCGCCGTCGAGCGCATCGGACTTGACCGCTCCCGCGAAGGGGACGGCTCAGAAAAAATAGAAATATCGTTTGGGGGACAAAATGATGAGAAATGATATGGAAAGCATCCTGTTCACCGAGGAACAGCTTCGCGAGAAGGTCGCCGAGCTGGGCGCCGCCATCACCCGCGATTACAAGGACAAGAACCCGCTGATCGTCAGCGTGCTCAAGGGCTCGTATATCTTCATGGCCGATCTGACCCGTCAGATCGACACGCCCTGCAACATCGACTTCATGGTTGTCTCGAGCTACGGCAACGGCACCAAGACCACGGGCGAGGTGCAGATCATCAAGGATCTGGCCACCTCGATCGACGGCCGCGACGTCATCATCGTCGAGGATATTCTGGACTCGGGCGTCACCCTGAGCTATCTGATGAAGGTGCTCAAGGCGCGCGGCGCGAACTCGATCGCGCTCTGCACCCTGCTCTCCAAGCCGGAGCGCCACAAGGTGCACGTGGATATCGACTATCTCGGCTTTGAGATTCCGGACGCGTTCGTCGTCGGCTACGGCCTCGACTACGCTGAAAAATATCGCAATCTGCCGTATATCGGCATTCTGAAGCCCTCGGTATACGGCGAATAAACTCCGCTTACCGCTGCTTCTATTCAGCATCAAGGAGGAATTAACGCACATTGAAGAAAGGCAAGATGAAAGGCTTTGCCGTCTATCTCATCATTCTGGTGGGAATGCTGGCAGCCGTCAGTTATATGCTCACGCTGAGCGAGCCCGCGCAGGAGCTCGTTTACTCAGATGTGATCCAGCTCATTGAGCAGGAAAAGGTCGAGGAGATGCTGTACAAGGACGGCGTCCTCAACCTGAAGCTCAAGGATGGAACCAATCAGCAGATCGACATGCCCTATTACTCGATCCTGCACGCCGACCTCGGCGACGAGATCAAGGATCAGGTCGAGCGGGGCGTCATTTCCTATTATCAGATCGAAGAAACCCAGGTTCCCTGGTGGATGTCGTTCATCCCGTATCTGATCCTCATCGTCCTCATGATGGCGGTCTGGTACTTCATGATGAACAAGCAGGGGGGCGGCGGCAATCCGATGCAGTTCGGCCGCGCGCGCGCCCGCCTCGCGAGTGAGAGCAAGAACAAGGTCACCTTCAAGGACGTCGCCGGCGCGGATGAGGAGAAGGCCGAACTGCAGGAGATGGTCGATTTCCTGAAGAACCCGGCCAAGTTCCAGGCCATCGGCGCGCGCATCCCCAAGGGCGTGCTCCTTGTGGGCCCTCCCGGCACCGGTAAGACCCTGCTGGCCAAGGCGGTCGCGGGCGAGGCCGGCGTGCCCTTCCTGTCCATTTCGGGCTCCGACTTTGTCGAGCTCTATGTCGGCGTCGGCGCTTCCCGCGTGCGCGACCTGTTCGAGCAGGCCAAGAAGAACGCGCCCGCCATCGTCTTTATCGATGAGATCGACGCGGTCGGCCGCCAGCGCGGCGCCGGTCTGGGCGGCGGTCACGACGAGCGCGAGCAGACCCTGAACCAGCTGCTCGTCGAGATGGACGGTTTCGGCGTCAACGAGGGCGTCATCGTCATCGCAGCCACCAACCGCAAGGACATTCTGGACAACGCACTGCTCCGTCCGGGCCGCTTTGACCGTCAGGTCTATGTCGGCGCGCCCGACGTCATCGGCCGCGAGGCCATCCTCAAGGTGCACGCCCGCGGCAAACAGTTCGACCCCGATGTGGATTTCCTCAAGATCGCCCGCACCACGGCAGGCTTCACCGGCGCCGATCTGGAAAACCTGCTCAATGAGGCCGCGCTGCTGGCGGCCCGCCGCAACAAGAAGCTGATTTCGGGCGACGAGATCGAGAGCGCGATGCTCAAGGTCGTCATGGGCGTCGAGAAGCGCACCCATGTCATCAGCCCCGAGGATAAGCGCCTGACCGCCTATCACGAGGCCGGCCACGCGATCTGCTTCCACGTGCTGCCCACGCAGGATCCGGTGCACCATGTCACCATCATCCCGCGTTCGAACGGCGCAGGCGGCTTCACCATGCCCCTGCCGACCGAGGATAAGGCGTACCGCACCCGCCGCTACATGGAGGAAAACCTGATCGTCGATCTGGGCGGCCGTGTCGCTGAGATGCTGGTCATGGGCGATATCTCCACCGGCGCGTATGGCGATATCAAGCAGGCGACCGCGATGGCGCGCGCCATGGTCGTCAACTACGGCTTCAGCGACAAGATCGGCCCGATCGACTACGATCCGACCGGCGGCGAGATCTTCCTCGGCCGTGACTTCGCAGCGAACAAGGGCTATTCGGACGCCAAGGCGGCCGAGATCGACAGCGAGATTCACCGCCTGATTCAGGAGGCCTACAACCGCTGCGTCGAGCTGCTCAAGGAACACATGGAGGAGCTGACCCGTGTCGCCGAGTATCTGATCCGCAACGAGACGATCGACGGCGATACCTTCCTCAAGCTGTTCAACGGCGAGCCGGTTGCCGACCGCGCCCCGGCGACCGCCGAGGAGCTCAAGCTGACTACCGAGCCTGCGGCGGTGCCCGCACCCGGGCAGACTTCGGAGAAGCCCGCTCCCGCACCACAATCCCCCGAAAATCCGAACTGATCCAACGCCCCGCGTCGAGCGGGGCGTTTTTTTATCCGACTTGCACAAACAGGAGAAAAGGTTTTTGCCTGAGCACACAAAAAATAGCGGGAAAAGACGAAAAATATCAAGGGGAGGGCTTGCAAACCGCAGGGGGCTGTGGTATAGTAAGGGGGCGTCTTAAAGACAAATG
>CAMEPU010000056.1 GCA_945932315.1 uncultured Clostridia bacterium | reverse complement strand
CGGACGGCCGGTCAGCCCGGCGGTCATGATCTCGGTGGCCAGCGCGACCATCTTGATGCCCGCGACCTTGGAGACCAGCGGCACGGTGCGGGACGCGCGCGGGTTGGCCTCGAGCACGTAGACGCGGCCGTCCTCGATCGCGTACTGCATGTTCATCAGGCCGACGACGTTCATCTCGCGGGCGATGCGGCAGGTGTAGTCCTTGATGGTGGCGACCTGCTCGTCGGTCAGGGTGTAGGGCGGCAGGACGCAGGCCGAGTCGCCCGAGTGGACGCCGGCCAGCTCGATGTGCTCCATGACGGCCGGGACGAAGACGTCGTGGCCGTCGCTGATCGCGTCGGCCTCGCACTCGATGGCGTGGTGCAGGAAGCGGTCGACCAGAATCGGACGGTCGGGGGTGACGCCGACGGCCTGACGCATATAGAAGGTCAGCGCCTCCTCGTCGTAAACGACCTCCATGCCGCGGCCGCCCAGCACGTAGGACGGGCGAACCATGACGGGATAGCCGATGCGGTTTGCGATCTCGATCGCGTCCTCGACGGTGACGGCCATGCCGGACTCGGGCATCGGGATCTCGAGCTTGTCCATCATGGCGCGGAACAGGTCGCGATCCTCGGCGAGGTCGATGGTCTCGGGGGTGGTGCCCAGAATCTTGACGCCGTTGGCCTTCAGCGCAGACGCCAGATTGAGCGGGGTCTGGCCGCCGAACTGGGCGATGACGCCAACCGGCTGCTCCTTCTCGTAGATCGCGAGCACGTCCTCGAGGGTCAGGGGCTCGAAGTAGAGCTTGTCCGAGGTGTCGTAGTCGGTGGAGACGGTCTCGGGGTTGCAGTTGACGATGATGGTGCTGAAGCCCAGCTTCTTGAGCGCGAGCGCGGCGTGGACGCAGCAGTAGTCGAACTCGATGCCCTGACCGATGCGGTTGGGGCCGCCGCCCAGAATCATGACCTTGGGCTTGTCGGTCTCGCAGGGGCTCTCGTCCTTGACGTGGTAGGTGGAGTAATAGTAGGCCGCGTTCTCGGTGCCGCTGACATGGACGCCCTCCCAGGCCTCCACGATGCCGTTTTCGACGCGCGCGCGGCGGATGTCATCCTCGGTCACGCCGAGCAGGCCGGCCAGATAGCGGTCGGAGAAGCCGTCCAGCTTGGCCTGACGGAGCACATCGGCCGGCGGAACCGCGCCCTTGTACGCCTTGAGCGCTTCCTCTTCCTCGACGAGCTCGCGCATCTGCTCGAGGAAGTAGTGCTTGATCTTGGTCAGGCGGAACAGCTCGTCGATGTCCGCGCCCTTGCGCAGCGCCTCGTACAGAATGAACTGGCGCTCGCTCGTCGGGTTGCGCAGCAGGCGGAGCAGCTCGTCGAGGGACAGGTCAGCGAAGTTCTTCGCGCCGCCCAGGCCGTAACGGCCGGTCTCCAGGCTGCGGATGGCCTTCTGGAAGGCCTCCTTGTAGGTCTTGCCGATGCTCATGACCTCGCCGACCGCGCGCATCTGGGTGCCCAGCTTGTCCTGCGCGCCCTTGAACTTCTCAAACGCCCAGCGGGCGAACTTGATGACGACGTAATCGCCCGAGGGGACGTACTTGTCGAGCGTGCCGTACTTGCCGCAGGGGATCTCGTCCAGCGTCAGGCCGGAGGCCAGCATGGCCGATACCAGCGCGATCGGGAAGCCGGTCGCCTTGGAGGCCAGCGCCGAGGAGCGCGAGGTGCGGGGGTTGATCTCGATGACGATGATGCGGCCGGTGACCGGATCATGCGCGAACTGCACGTTGGTGCCGCCGATGACCTGAATGGCCTCGACGATCTTGTACGCCTGCCGCTGCAGCTCCTTCTGCACGTCCTCCGGGATGGTCAGCATGGGCGCGGAGCAGAACGAGTCGCCGGTGTGCACGCCCAGCGGGTCGATGTTCTCGATGAAGCAGACGGTGATCATGTTGCCCTTGGCATCGCGGACGACCTCGAGCTCGAGCTCCTCCCAGCCCAGAATGGACTCCTCGACCAGAACCTGGCCGACGCGGGAGGCCTGCAGGCCGCGCGCGCAGACGACCTTGAGCTCGTCCTGATTGTAGACCAGGCCGCCGCCTTCGCCGCCCATCGTGTAGGCCGGGCGCAGGACGACCGGGTAGTTGAGCTTCTCGGCGATGGCCAGCGCCTCGTCGACCGAATAGGCGACCTCGCTGCGCGCCATCTCGATGCCCAGCGCGTTCATGGTGTTCTTGAACTCGATGCGGTCCTCGCCGCGCTCGATCGCGTCGACCTGCACGCCGATGACCTTGACGTTGTACTTGTCCAGCACGCCCGCCGCCGCCAGCTCGGAGCACAGGTTGAGGCCGGACTGGCCGCCCAGGTTGGGAAGCAGCGCGTCCGGACGCTCCTTCTCGATGATCTGGGTCAGGCGCTCCACGTTCAGCGGCTCGATATAGGTGACATCCGCGGTTTCGGGGTCGGTCATGATGGTCGCCGGGTTGGAGTTGACGAGCACGATCTGGTAGCCCAGACTGCGCAGCGCCTTGCAGGCCTGCGTGCCCGAATAGTCGAACTCGCATGCCTGGCCGATGATGATCGGGCCCGATCCGATGATCAGAACCTTGTGGATATCCGTGCGTTTCATGCAAAAACCTCCATCGTTCGCAATCACGATTATTTTATTATTATTTTGCAGGGATCGTGAATTTTCTTTTTCCAAACTATTATAACGAAAAAAAAGAAGGGACGCAATACAGTTCGATTAACTTTTCGACGTTCCCCGCCCGGCGGCGGCCACAAAAAAGGAAGCCCTCCAAAGCGGAGGACTTCCCGGATGAGCAGTTTATTCCAGCGGCAGGATCAGCTCGGCGGTGAACACGCCGTCCTCCTCCCGGCCGGTGAAGCGCCCGCCGTGGGCGGCGGCGCCCGATTCGCAGGTCTTGAGGCCGATGTTCGTGCTCTCGACCGCCCGCCCGGCCGGCGCGGACGTGTTTTTCACGTCGATGATCACCCGGCTGCCCTGGGGCGCGCACGAGATCGTGACCGGCTGTTCGGGGTCGGCGTACTTGAGCACATTGGAGAAGATGTTGTCGAAGATGCGGCACAGGATGTCGACGTTCACCCGCACGCTCCGCCCGATCTCGTGCAGGTCGCTCTCGACCGTAAAGCCCCGGCTCTCGAGGTCGAAGCGCCGCTCGCCCAGCATCTGCGCCAGCAGGTCGTCGGCGGGCAGCAGCTCGCGCGGCAGCTCCCCGCTGTCCTGCGAATAGACGAGGAAGTACTGAAACAGCTTGTCGGACAGGTTCTTGATCTGATAGGCCTTGTCGTGCGCGGCGCGCAGGTACCGGTCGCGCTGCGCGTCGTCGCTGTACTTGCCGTCCGCCACGATGTCGAGATAGCCGAGCAGCGAGGTCAGCGGGGTGCGCAGGTCGTGGCTCATCGCGGTGATCAGCTCCTGATTTGCCCGGCGCGCCTTCTCCTCGGCCGCCTCCCGCTCGATGATCGAGCGGCGCATGTCGTCCACGCCGCGCGCGAGGTCGCCCAGCTCGTCCCGCCCGCGCACCGTGACCGGATAGCGCAGGTCGCCGCCCTCGAGAATGCGGATCTCGCTCTCGAGCTGGGTGATGTAGGCCAGCTTGGCGCGGATGATCCCGGTCAGCACGAGGAGGAAGATCAGAAAGGCGAGGAAAAAGGACAGGGCGACCGCGGTGTCGTAATACCAGTCCTGATAGTAGGTATAGAGATCGACATTGGCTTCGCCGTCGGCGAAGGCCACGGTCGGGAACGCATCCCCGCCGTTGTCCACGGTCACCGACGCCGAGGAATCCTCATCGGTGTAGGTATAGGTGGTATAGTTTTCGTAATAGGTGTTGTAGACCGTGTAATCGGCCTTGGCCGTCAGCACCGAGTCGTAGACCAGCGCGTTGCCCCGGTAGACCGACAGGTAGACCTGCCGTTCCTGCCGGCACCACTCGTCGAGCGGGGACAGGTCGTCGAGGGAGACGTTGTTCTCGTCGATGAACTTCTGCAGCCGGGTCATGCCCCGCTGCTCCGACCAGGCCTGATAGTCGCTGCTGTAAAAAATCTCGTCCATGACCGCGAACGAGCATTTGACCGCGGTCAGGAACACGAGCGCGGCCACGCCGAGGGAGAGGAGCACCGCGAAGACCGGCTTCATCTCCAGCCGGTTGCCAAAGCGCTGTTTAATCAAGCCGATACCCCCTGCCCCAGACGTTTTTGATGATCTCCGCGTTTTGCGGGTCGTCGCCCAGCTTGCGCCGCAGGTTCCGGATATGTACCATCACGGTGTTGTTCGAGTTGTAGTAATAGGGCTCGTGCCAGACGCTCTCGTAGATGCTCTGCGCCGAAAAGACCTTGTGCCGGTTCTGCGCCAGCAGGAGCAGGATGCGGTATTCGAGGTCGGTGAGCGCGATCTCCGCGCCGTCCTTGCGCACGATGTTGCGCGCCGGGTCGATCTCGATCGAGCCGCACTGGATGAGCGCGGGCGCGGGCGCGGCCTTCGCGCCGTACACCGTGTAGCGGCGGAGCAGCGCGCGGATGCGGAGCAGCAGCTCGTGGTAGGAGAACGGCTTGGACAGGTAGTCGTCGCCACCCGCCGAGAAGCCCAGCGTCTTGTCCGAATCGGCGCTCTTGGCGGTCAGAAAGAGGATGGGCGCGGCCGTCTTCTTGCGGATCTCGGTGCAGGCCGAAATGCCCGACATGCCGGGCATCATCACATCGAGGATGATGAGGTCGACCGAGTCATCGGCCATCGCGACCGCCGACGGGCCGTCGCACGCCTCGAGCAGGTCGAAGCCCTCGCTCTCCAGAATGACCCGGATGACCTCGCGGATCTCGGGATCGTCATCCGCAAACAGAATGCGCTGTTTTTCAGCCATCATGCCCCCTCCTTTCCGTGTTTTTCCTTCATTATACCAGCCCGGAGGCCGCTTTTCACGTTTTTTCTGTGAAATTAAGTTTTCTTAAGAAAAAACCTGCCGTTCGTTTGGCGCCGAATTAAGAATTCTTAAGATTTCTGTTACCCAAATGTATGCATCTTTCCGATATAATGGAAGTAACGAAAGCACTTCTTTGGAAAGGGGGAAAACGCCCATTGAATAAACCGCTGATCCAGGTGCGCGGCCTGCGGAAGGAATACCGGGTGGGCGACGAGGTCGTCGTGGCGCTCCAGAACATCAATCTGGACGTCGAACGAGGCGAGATCGTCTGCATCTTCGGCACGTCGGGCTCGGGCAAATCGACCCTGCTCAATCAGCTCGCCGGGCTCGAAAAGCCGACGCGCGGCTCGGTCGTGATCGGCGGCGTGCCGGTCTCCTCCCTGAGCGAAAACGCGCTGGCCGCCTTCCGGCAGAAGCACCTCGGCTTCGTGTTCCAGTCCTACAACCTGCTGCCCACCATGACGGCGGCCGAAAACGTCGCCCTGCCCCTGATGTTCCGGGGCATTCCCCGCGAGACGCGCGAGAAGCTCGCCCGCCAGATGCTGGCGATGGTCGGCCTGCAGAACCGCGCGGGGCACTATCCGACCCAGATGTCGGGCGGCCAGCAGCAGCGCGTCGGCATCGCCCGCGCGTTCATCGCTCGCCCGGCCGTCGTCTACGCCGACGAGCCGACCGGCAATCTGGACTCCAAAACGACCATCGAGGTCATGGAGATGATCCGCAATTTCGCCCGCCGGTTCCATCAGACCATCATCATGGTCAGTCACGACGCCGACACCGCCGCTTACGCCGACCGGATTCTGACCCTGCGCGACGGCGTGATCATTGCAGACAGCAAGAAAGGAAAAGACGCAGATGAAACAAAATAAACTCCTGCACTTCGCGCGCGGCCTGACCGCCGCGCTGGTTGTGACCGGCCTCGTCGCCGGCGCCTTCCCCGCTTCCATCGACCGGGCGGTCGGTCTGAGCACCTACGCCGCAGCGGCCGGGGACGCGGACGATATTCTCAAAAACGTCGATTGGTCGATCACCAACTACACGGTCAACGACAACCGCATCGAAAAGGACGACCGCGTCACGGTCACCGTCGACCTCAAGGACCCGAACACCAAGTACACCAGCGCGATCACAAAGGACGACATCGACGCCTCCGGTCTGGTCTCCAGCTTCAACGGCGTCGGCACGCCGACCGTGACCATCCTCTCGACGGCTGAAGGCGAAGCGCTGCGCATCCGCATCGCGTTCCCGAGCGCCCGCTACTCGGGCACGGGCAACACCTTCTCCTTCCAGGTCGGCAACAAGAGCACGGGCACCTATCAGGATCTCGACCTGCGCATCACCGAATGCAAGGAATACGTCGAGCCCGAACCCGAGCCCGAGGAGCCCGACGACCCGCTCGACGAGCCGGTCGTTCAGATCGGCCGGGACAGCATCCCCGCAAACCTGTCCGCCGGACAGGTCTTCACGGTCAACGTCTGGGTCAAGAATCTGGGCGACGCCGACATTGAAAGCGGCGCGCTGACCGTCTCCCCCTCGTCCGGCCTGACCGTCGCGGACGCCAGCCCGTCCTACTCGCTCGGCCGCCTGCGCGACGGCAAGACCGCGAGCTTCCCGGTCCGCCTGCGCGTGCTCGATTCGGTCGACAACGAAAACCAGTCGATCGGCGTGAGCCTGCGCTTCCGCTATGACGACGGGGTCTCGTCCACCCTCAAGTCGGGCACGGCCGAGCAGACCCTGCTGCTCTCCGTGACCCTGCCCCCCGAGAACGACACCGCCCCCATCGTCCAGATCGGCCGCCGCAGCCAGACCAAGGCCATCGCCAAGGGCGAGACCCAGGTCGTCAGCCTGTGGGTGCGCAACCTGTCCGACGTCGATCTGGCCTCCACGCTGGCCACCGTCTCCCCGTCCTCCGGCCTGATGATCGCCGACAACTCGGCCACCTACCTGCTGGGCGCGATCCCGGCGGGCGGCACCGTCACCTTTGACGTGCGCGTCAAGGCCCCGGGCGACATCGACTCGGTCGCCCAGTCGCTGAATGTTTCGCTCAAGTACAACTACATGAAGGGCCGCGCGACCACGCAGGGCACCACCGAGGAAAACATTCCGCTGAGCGCGGTCGCCACCCCGGTTTCGGACGGCACCCAGCTCGCGGCCTCGACCCCCAACATCATCATCAGCAACTACTCCTTCGGCGGCGCGCAGGTCACCGCGGGCACGACCTTCGACCTCACGCTCGAGTTCCAGAACACCTCGGCCTCCAAGCGGGTCGAGAACATCGTCATGACGCTGGACACCGGCACGGCGCTCGCCATCACCTCCTCGTCCAACTCGTTCCACTTCGCCAGCCTGGGCGCGGGCGGCAAGCTCTCCCAGACCGTCAACCTGCAGGCCCTGCCCGACGCGCCCTCCGCGCCCGCGGCCATCTCGGTCAAGTTCTCCTATGAGTACGTGGACAACTCGACCCGCCAGAACGTCACGGTCGACCAGACGATCAGCCTGCCCGTTTACCAGCTCGACCGCTTCGAGCTGACCCAGGACAGCCCCTCGGTCGAGGCATGGCAGTATGAAGAAGCCTATCTCACCCTCAGCTATGTCAACAAGGGCAAGAGCACGGTCTACAACGTCGCGGCCGAGCTGGTCGGCGACGTGGGAGCGGCCTCCCGCATCCAGAACGTGGGCAACATCGAGGCGGGCAAGAGCGGCACCATCGATTTCATCATCACCCCCGAGATGGCGGGCGAGAACGAATGCACCCTGATCGTCACCTACGAGGACGACGCGATGCAGCTGCTCCAGAAGGAGTTCACCTTCCAGGTATTCGTCAATGAGATGTACGTGCCCGAGGACCCCGGCATGGAAGACCCGGGCATGATGGAGCCTGAGGAAACCGGCCCCAACTGGGGTCTGATTGTGGGCATTGTCATTGCGGCCGCCGTCATCGTGGGCATCTTCGTGCTGCTGCGCCGCCGCAAGAAGAAAAAGGCCGCCGAAGTCGATTCCTTCACCTTCGACGACAGCCTGATGATCGACGAGCCCGCGGATGCTCCCGCGCCGTCCGACGAGCCGACCCAGCCCATCCACACCGAAACCGACGGGGAGGGAGCCCATGAATCTGAGTGACCTCTTCGCCATGTGCCGCCAGAATCTGCTGCGGCGCAAGGGCCGCACCATTCTGACCATGCTGGGCGTTATGATCGGCTGCACGGCCATCATCATCATGGTCTCGATCGGCGTAGGCTCGAGCGAATCGCTCGAAAAAATGCTGCAGGAGATGGGTGACCTGACGATGATCGAGGTCTACGGCTACGGGCAGAGCGCGCTCAACGACGACGTGATCGACCAGATCCGGGCGACGCCCGGCGTCGTCGCGGCCACGCCCAAGCAATCCTGTGAATTCGGCTTTGACATGTACGCCGGGCGCGACCAGCGCTACCGGCAGCAGTGGAGCCAGACCTACGGCATGGAGGCCGCCGCCCTCGACGACATCGGCTATGAGCTGCTCGAGGGCGACTACCCGACCGCCGACAACAAGACCATCAACGTCATCGTCGGTCAATACTTCGCCTACACCTTTCTGGACACCAAGCGGCCCGAGGGGCAGAACATGATCGACCGCTACATCTACGATGAAAACGGCGAACTGGACACCGAGAACATCCCCGACCCTTACTTCGATTCCATGACCACCCCGCTCACCATGGAGATCTACGTGGATGAGAACAAGAAAATCACCAAGGAGATCAAGGTCGTCGGCGTGATGAAGGAGGACTACGGCAAGGGCTATGAAACCTCCGAGGGCATGATCATGGACATCGGCGTGATGCAGGCGCTGGCCAAGGAGGTCGCGCAGGCGCGCGGCGAGACCGTCAAGAAGGACGCCGACGTCAAATACGACAACGCGTCCGTCAAGGTCTCGGACATCAGCATGGTCGCGCCCGTGCAGGACGAGATCAAAAGTCTGGGCTTCGACACCTGGTCGATGGAGAGCATCCGCGAGCCCATGATGGAGGAGACCCACCGCCAGCAGCTCATGTTCGGCGGTCTGGGCGCGATCTCGCTCTTCGTCGCGGCCATCGGCATCATGAACACCATGGTCATGTCGATCACCGAGCGCACCCGGGAGATCGGCGTCATGAAGGCGCTCGGCTGTTACGTGCGCGATATCCGCATGATCTTCCTGCTCGAGGCCGGCAGCATCGGCCTGCTCGGCGGCATCGCCGGTGTAATCGTCAGCTTTCTCATCTCGGTCGGCATGAATCTGGTTTCCGCCGGGGCGCTCGGGTACATCGTCGGCATCTTTCAGGGCATGCCCCTGTCCTCCCTGCTCGACCTGTTCACCCAGATCACCACGCCGGGCAGCCGCATTTCGGTCATCCCAATCTGGCTGGCCTTCGCCGGACTTTTCATCTCCATGGCGATCGGCGTCATCTCGGGCTTCTATCCGGCCAACAAGGCTGTCAAGATCCCGGCGCTCGAAGCCATCCGGCACGAATAAGACCATTCTCACTTCTCTCTTTTGGTTCCCCCGGGGAAAAGGGAAAGCCCGCCGTAAAGGCGGGCTTTTTCTTTATTTGTCACCGATCTCCGATAGAGCGCTCCCGGACCGAACGCCTGCGGCAACAAATGCGGTACTCTGATTCCTTGCATTGCATGCGCTGAGCATGCTCATTTTTTCTCCTTCTATTATACCATGTCATCAAAAAGGCGGCATATAGAATTTTCACAAAATTGTACGAAAATTTTTGGCAAAAAAGTCTTTTTTGGCGTTTCCGCATACCATATTGATGCAAAAAAAACCTCTTATCAACATACATTCTCGCACATTATACTCTCGCTTTGCCTGAATGTCAAGTATCACTATGTATAACTTTTACGATGCTGACAAACTATGGAAAATCCCATGCTATGCGGGGTGGGAGGGGGCTTCGATTTTCTCAATCCGGCGGCGCGCCCGGCGGAGCCGTTTGCCCTCTTCCTCCCAGTGGATCAGGTAGGCGCGCAGGGCGGCGTCCGGCCGTCCCTCCGCAAGCTCCTGCACCACTGAAATGCCGGCCGCCGCATAGGCGATTGCGGCGTCGTACGCGGCGAGACAGCGCGCCCGCGCCTGCGCCTGCCGGCCGGTCTGGCGGCTGCGGCGCACGGTCAGGGCGAGCTGAATCAGGAAAAACGCGGCCAGCGCGCCGAACAGCGCAGCAGCCGCGAGCGGCGCCTGCGCGACGATCCGCCCGTTGTAGCGGACGGCGGCCAGACAGCCGGTCACCGCGGCAGCCGTCAGACCCGCGACCGCCAGACGGCGGGCGGCGCACAGCACGATCAGTCCCGCGGCCACGCCCAGCGCGAGCAGATGCGGAAAGCGGACGCGGTCGAGCACATCGGGCAGCAGGAACCACGCACCCAGCGCGAGCGCGGCGCACAGCAGCGCCGAGAGTCCCACGCGAAGCAGGGTCAGGCGGCCGGGGGTCTGCTTCCGGTACTTCTTTTCGCTCCGGGCGACGTCGTCGAGCAGCGCGCTGTATTCGGCCGGATGGACGGTCTCCGCGCCGTCATACCGCCCGCCCAGGGTCTCGGCCGCCTCGCGCGCTGACTCGGGATCGCCCGGCGTGCGCACCAGCTCCTCGAGCAGCCCGACGGCGCGCACCGGCTCATATGTGATATCCTGCGCCGCCAGAATGGCCTGCGCCAGCGCCAGCTTTTCCCGGCCGCCGCCGTCCAGCATGTCCCGCTCGAGCGCGTCCAGATCATTCTGCGCCGCCGCGACGGCGGCCTCGTCCTCCGCCCGGTCGAGCAGCTTTTTTTCATCCCGCATCGGCAATTCCTCCCGGATTTTGTTATTTCCATCATACCATCGCGCATCTGAAATGAAAAGGGCTTTTTGCCGGTTGCCGCCGCACGGCTGCAAGTTGTAAAGAGT
>CAMEPU010000055.1 GCA_945932315.1 uncultured Clostridia bacterium | reverse complement strand
AAGTGGCGACCCGGATGGGGCTCGAACCCACGACCTCTAGCGTGACAGGCTAGCGTTCTAACCAACTGAACTACCGGGCCAAATGGTGGGGACTACAGGGCTCGAACCTGTGACCCTCTGCTTGTAAGGCAGATGCTCTCCCAGCTGAGCTAAACTTCCGTATCACCAGCGACGAATATTATTATAGCGAAGACCCCCTCAGTTGTCAACACCTTTTTCAATCATTTTCTGATTTTTTCTGAGCCGCGATCAGAAGGGTATCAATCTCATCCTTGGTGAACTGATAAACCTTGTCGCAGAACTGGCAGGTGACCTCGGCGGGCTTGTCCGCCGTGGCGAGCTCGCGCAGCTCCTTCTCCCCCAGGCTGATGAGCGCGCGGGTGACCTTGGCATGGCTGCAGTTGCAGCGGTAGCCGACCGGGATCTCCTCGAAAAATTCGACGTCAAAGCCGTCGAGCACAGCGCGGATAATATCCTCGAGCGACATGCCGCGGTCGAGCATGCCGGTCATTGCGCCCGCCTTTGCGATATTCTCCTCCAGACGGTCAATGTCCTTGTCCTCCACGCCCGGCATGAGCTGCACGAGATAGCCGCCCGCCTGACGGACAGACTGGTCGGGGTTCACCAGCACGCCCAGCGCGCAGGCAGACGGGATCTGCTCGCTCTCGGCGAAATAGCGGGTGATATCCTCGGCGATCTCACCGTTGACGAGAACGGTCGTGCCGGTGACCGGGTCCTTGAGGCCGATGTCCTTGACGACGAGCAGGAAACCCTCTCCCACGCCCCGGCCGACGTCCAGATGGCCGTCCGGGCGCAGCGGCAGCTCCGCCGCCGGATTCTGCAGGTAGCCGCGCACGTAGCCGTCCGCCTCGCCCACGCACACGATCGTGCCCAGCGGGCCGTTGCCGCGCACCTGCACGGTGATCGAGCCGTCGTCCACCTTGAGCTGGTTGCCCATCATCGAGGTGACCGTCAGCGTTCGTCCGAGCGCCGCGGTGGCCAGCGGCAGCGTCTTGTGGATGTTGCGGGCGCGCTCGACGAGGTCGGTCGTGAGCACAGCGGTGATCTGAATGGCGGCGTCGCGCGTAATCGCGCGGATCAGTTTATCCATGTGGTTATTTTCCCTTTCTTGCGATCAAAAAAATGCGATCCTCTTCCCCGGTGCACTCGCCAAAGGACAGCTCGGGATGGATCTCAATACGGTCAAAGCCGCAGTCGGTCAAAAGCTGCGTCAGCGCCGCGGGCGCGTAATAGCGCTCGAGATGACGCTCGCTGCTGCGATACCAGCAGTCGCCCTCGGCCTCAAAAATGTCGAAATCATAGGTGCAGAGCGCGCCGTCAAAGGCGACCTGCCAGGCGCAGTAGACATCCTCGTCCTCTCGGACATAGACTTCCCCATCCATGCGCTCGAATTTGCGGCGGGTGTTCACATCGAACACAAAAACGCCGTCCGGCTCCAAAAACAGGGCGACACGGCGGAAGGCCTCGCGCAGAACCGCGGGGTCGGTGACGTAATTGACGCTGTCCAGGCAGCACAAAACCGCCTGGATGGTGCCGTACAGGTCGAGCTCCTCCATGCGCTGGTTGAGAAACACCGGGCGCGGATCGCAGTCGAGCGTGTTGTTCATCGCCTGCATCAGCATCTCGGGCGAGGCATCCACGCCGATCATTTCATATCCCCTGCGCGCCATCACGCCGGACAGCGTGCCCGTGCCGCAGGCCAGATCGAGCACCAGCTCGGGCCGGAAGCCGCACCGGGCAAACACCTGCTCAAAATAATCCGCCCACTGCTCATAACCCACATCGTCAGTGAATCGGTCGTAGTAGGCGGAAAGGACGCGATAGCTGTCCATGCTCAATCCTTCTCGCGGGTGCGGTCAAGCACCGTGCGGTAGCCGTCCGTGCCGTAGATCAGGCATTTGTTCACACGGCTGATCGTAGCGGTCGAAGCGCCGGTCTCCTTGACGATATCGCTGTAGATCCGGCCGTCGTCCAGCATCTTTGCAACCTGAAACCGCTGCGCCATCGCGCGCAGTTCGGTGATCGTGCAAAGGTCTTCATAAAAATTATAGCACTCTTCCAGAGTGTTCAGGGAAAGGACCGCGTTAAAAAGGGCGTCCATATGCGCATCTTTGAGCTTGCTGTTCATGCCGCGCCTCCTGCTCATTACTTTAGTTTTATAATAGCACATCAGCATGCAAAAGTAAACACTTTCACATGTGAAAGTGCACTTTAAAATTTTAAATTTTCGTGACCATTCTGGCGCGCAAGCAGGCGGACAAACCATTCTAAAACAGGCCACGCTGTCCGTTTCCATGGAATTACCGGTTTTGCAAATTTGTTTTTCATTTGCAGTTGACACCAAACCGTATCATCTGTATAATACAGTTAAACCGTATTATTTGAGTGATACAGTTATGGAAAGGCAGGTGACGCGCGTGATTTCATTTGAGCAATTTGTTCTGGAAGAAGGATGTCCCATCTATGTGCAGATCATCCGCCACATCAAGCGCGGCATCGTGGCCGGAACGATCCGGGACGGCGATGAAATGCCCTCCCGCCGCGTGCTCTCCGCCCTGCTCGGTGTCAATCCGAACACGGTGCAGAAGGCCTACCGCATGCTGGAGGACGAGGGCATCATCGCCTCTCACGCGGGCGCGAAAAGCTATGTGGTGGCCGATGAAGCGCGCGCCGCACAGGTCCGCGTCCAGCTTCTGGAAAATGACAGCCGCGCGATCGTCGGCGCGCTCAAGCAGATGGGCCTCACAAAAGAGGAAGCGCTCACCCTGATCGACCGGCTTTGGGAGGAAAAGGAGGAACCCTGATATGAAACAACAGCTATCCGTCCCCATGCTTGCCGCACGCGCGACATTTTATAAGATTCTCGGCGCATTGGTGCTGATGGGCGTTGTCGAGGGCGCGCTTTTCCACCTTGGTCTTTCCCGCAGTTCCGGTCTGGAATCGGCGTTTGACAATGGTTTTATCCCGCTCATTTTCCGGTGTTCCTTCATCGCCATTTTCATCCTGCTCATCAGTTGGAACAAAGACACCAACACCCGGTACACCATCCGCCGCCTCGCGGTTTCCGAACGCGCCTTCACCCTCTGGAACGCGCTGTACGGCATCCTCATTTTTCTGATCCTGTGGGGCGTGCAGCTCGGCTTCGCACTTCTGCTCTGCAAATATTACCTGCTCTCGGCCGATCCGGCTTCGATCAACCAGCAGACCGTATTCCTTGCATTCTACCGCAGCGATTTTCTGCATTCGCTGCTGCCGCTAGCCGAGGTCAGCCGCTGGGTGCGCCAGTTCGCCTTTGTGATCACGCTGGGCGTGTGCTCGGCGTGCGCTCCCTGCCTGAGCCGCCGAAACTACAAGCCGTTCGCGGCACTGCTGCCCTATATTCTGTTTCTTGCACTGTTCGATCGTCCGGTCGGCGATGTGGCGCTCGACGCCATTCTGACGCTCGGGCTGCTGGCCATCACAACTTACGCGCTCTGGTGCTGCTGGGGGGAGGCGACCGATGATGAAGCTTGACCGAACGCGGTATTTCCCGGTCGGCTACGAACCGGAGCAGGAGCTGCAATGGACGCTGTTCGGGCTGATTGCCAGCACACTTTGCAGCCTGATTTTTCCCGTCCGCTATTTCCAAGAGCTGCAAAACCTGTACCGCTATGAACAGAAAACCGGGGAAATCATTTCCATCGCCTCATTTCCGGAGCTGATCCGGTTTTGTTTCGTCGGTTTCTGGATCACCGCGCTGCTGCTGCTGATTTTTGCCGCTTTCCATTATTTCTATCACTTTCAGGGCAGCCACAGCATTTATCTGATGCGCCGCCTGCCCGGCCGCTGGGAGCTTGCCCGGCGCTGTCTGGCCTTCCCGCTCGCCGGGATCGCCGCCTGTGCGCTCGCCGCCGGTCTTCTGCTGGTGATTTACGCGGCCATTTATGTGTTTGTCACGCCGGAACGATTCCTCCATCCCTCTTACGGCGGTTCTGTCTGGCGCTCCCTGATTGGAGGTCCTGTCGTATGATCGAGATCAAAAATGTTTCCAAAACCTACAATTACAACACGCACGCGCTGCAGGATGTCAACCTGTCCCTTCCACGCGGCGAGATCGTCGGCCTGTTCGGCGAGAATGGCGCGGGCAAGACCACGCTCATGAAGTGCATTCTGAACTTTCTGCACTACAAGGGTGAAATCACGCTGGACGGCGAGCCGATCACCAGGAAGAACATCGTGAAGCTGTCCTTCGCGACCTGCGAGCACTCCTTCTTCCCTACCCTGACCGCGAACGGGCACCGCGATTTCTATCGGGAACACTTCGAGACCTTCAACGAGAAGCGCTTTCAGGGACTGCTCGACTTCTTCGAACTGCCCGCAGGCCGGGCGCTCGGTAAATTCTCGGCCGGCCAGAAGAACCAGTTTGAGGTCATTCTGGCACTCAGCCAAGGCGCGGACTACATCCTGATGGATGAGCCGTTCGCCGGGAACGACGTGTTCAACCGCGAGGATTTTTACAAGGTGCTGCTGGGCATCCTCGAGCCCACCGAGACCGTCATCCTCTCGACCCATCTGCTGGAAGAGGTCGAGAACTTCATCAGCCGGGCCGTGCTGCTGCGCGGCGGCACCATCGTGGGCGACGTCACGGTCGAGGAACTGGACGAACAGGGCCGCAGCCTGATGGATTATGTCAAGGAGACCTATCACTACCGCGCCGACCGCGTGCTCAAGGCGGTCGCCGACATGACCGGAGAATAAACCGGAAGGAGGGACGGTTATGAAAAAGACACTGCTTTTCTGTCTCCTGCTGGCTTTCCTGTCGGCCGGCCTGATCGGCGGGAGCGCGGCGGTGCTGGACGGGCGGAAGAACGACGTGACCGTCACGGAGACCGTTCTGGCGGGCGACCGGGCGGCGGCCGAAGGCCTTCAAATCAACGGCGAATTTATGCTGACGGGCGATCAGGGCGCGATCCGAAACATCTGGTGGACAATCAGCCAGCGTTGCGACGAAGAACCCGATTATGACGTGGACTTTCATTACGTCTCCGACCCCGTCTCCCGCGAGTACGGATGGGAATACGGCGGGCTGCAGCTCCAAACACTGGGTGATTACATGCCGCACAGCGATGTGGACTGGCCACAGAACGCAGTATACGAGGACGTCGGGCAGCGCACGGCGATCTTTGAGACCGGCGATCCCTATTACACCGCGCGGGTCGACCTCGCGGACTATTTCACTTACGTTCCCATCGACTTTGTGCTCGACATCCCGGGCGGGCTGACCGACCGCACGAGCGGCGGCTCGGGCGTGGCGCTCTACCGGAAGCTCAACGAAGTGTTCCGCATCCCGGTCACCGACGATATGCACATTCTGCTTGAGCTGCAGGCCTCCACCCAGCAGGACGAGGCGCTACGATCGGGCTGGCCCGAGAATTATGAGGCAATCGCGCACGAGAACAGCACCGGCTGGCGCGATCAGCTCTTCGACATGGCGGGCGCGTGCACGGCCGACGGCGTTTACTTCACCTTTTCTCCCCGCCCGGACGGAACACCTGCGCTCGATGTGAGCCAGATCGCGCTGGGCTACGGCATTTACTATCTGCCGACCGTGGACGGCACAAAGCACGAGGGCTTCCGCGAACCCGATCCGGACGGCCTGTGCTGTGCAATCCCGCTTGACCCTGCGGCGTATGACGTGATCGACGAGATTGTGTATCAGGAGGAGATCGACCGGCTGTTTGTGCTCGCGCGCAAGGGCGGCACGTACACCCTGCTCGCCTATCAGGAAAGCACGCACGAGCTGCTGAGCATGCTCACGCTCGACCAGCCCGGCAATGGGCAGTTTGAGCAGATGCGCTATGAGGGCAATATACTGCTCGCCCTGTTTTATGACGGTGCGTTCCAGCTCATCGCCGAGGGCGAGGACGGTTACGCGCCCGTCATCACAGGCGACCTGACGATGCTCTGGCCGGGCGTTCAGCTCAGCGACGAGAACACCCGGATCGCCTTTGACGGCGGGCGGCTGGTGGTCGTCGGCGGAGCGGGTTGGAACGCGTCCGAGGATTATAACATCGCGGTGCTCGACCGCAGCGGGCTGCAATTTCTGGCCTCCTACTGTTCCAGCCTGTACGACGCAGCCTCCGGCAGCTGGCGCTATCTGGACAGTGTGCCGCTCGAAGTATTCTGGTCACCCACGCCATAACAACAGAAGGGAGCGTTTTCACACGCTCCCTTTTGTTATTTCTTATATCCGGTTTCGAAGTCGATGATGTTGCGCAGCGGCTGTCCGTTTTGGTAGGCGGTCAGGTTTTCCACGCAGATGTGCACGATGCGCTCGAGCGTTTCCGGGATCGACCAGCCGCCCGTGACGTGGGGCGTGAGGATCAGGTTGGGCGCGTCCCAGAGCGGGTGATCCGCAGGCAGCGGCTCTGGGTCGGTCACGTCGATCGCCGCACCCGCCAGCTTGCCGCTGTGCAGCGCCGCGCAGAGCGCGTCCTGATCGACCGAGCTGCCCCGCCCGACATTGATAACGACCGCGCCATCTTTCAGCAGGCCGATTGTGTGCGCATTCAGAATATGACGGGTCTCCGGTGTATTGGGCAGACTCATCGCCAGCACGTCGGCGCGCGGCAGCACCTCGTCCAACCGGTCGGCTGTGTACAGCTCGTCCACAAAATCCGGTTTTTCGGACGGGCGGCGCTTTACGCCGATGACCGTGCAGCCCAGCGCCTTGCACCGCTGCGCGAATGCCCCGCCGATGTCGCCCAGCCCCAGGCAGACAACCGTCGAGCCCGCGACCGTGCGCACCGTGCCTGCGCTCTGCCAGGCATGCCGTTTCTGCTGCTCCCAATAAACCGGCAGCTTCTTAAAGAGGGCGAACAGGTAACCGATCATGCACTCGGAGATGGCCAGGCTGTAACCGCCCGTCGCGTTTGTCAGCACGCAATCCGCAGGCAGCACGCCGGGGACGCAGTATCCGTCCGTTCCTGCGCTGTTGAGCTGCACCCAGCGCAGCGCGGCGCCCTTCTCCTGAATCACGGCGGGCGGCAGGTTGCCGATCAGCACCTCTGCGCCCGGCAGCGCTTCCCCCGCCGCCGTTTTATCACTCTCAAACACAAATGACGCCTCGGGCGCTGCGGCCTCAAGCAGCGCGCGCTGCGCTCCGTTCACCGGCAGCGTCACAACGATCTTCATCTGTTTTATCCTCCTTTGTCAGTAAAAAACGGCCGCTTCGCGGCCGTTTTTAGGCAACACCGTATCATTCGGCAAGAGCGGATGGCTAGAAAATTTTCGTCAGAAAAAGGCGTGAAAATGCAGGAATACTTTGTGTATTTCAAGTTTTCACAACACATTTATGGTGAAAATTGTCAGTCATGCGCCGCAGCGTCAATTGTGCGGTGGTGCCTTAATCTTTGCTTCCCATACCGCAGGCGCCCAGGATCATTACGGTGATGCTGACGCCGGTCAGCAGGATACCCAGGACAAACACGCCGATGGACAGACCTTTTTTCATAGCGATCACCTCTATGTTTATTATAACCCTTCTGCGAAAAAAAGCCAATCCTCTCAGCCTAAAAATCCCAGATGCTCGAGCAGGATCTTCACACCCATTGCGATGAGCACCACGCCGCCAAACAGCTCAGCCTTCTTCTTATAGCGCGCGCCGAACAGATTGCCGATTTTGATGCCGGCCATCGACAGTAAAAAGGTGGTGATGCCGATAAAGGTCACCGCTGGAACGATATCAACCTGCAAAAATGCGAAGGTCACACCGACCGCCAGCGCGTCAATCGAAGTCGCAATCGCAAGGGTCAGCATTTCGCGCACGGCGAACGAATTGCTGCATTCCTCCTCTTCCCCGCCAAGCGCCTCTCGCACCATGTTGACGCCGATAATTCCGAGCAGCGCAAACGCGATCCAGTGATCAATCGATGTAATCAGGCTCTGAAAGCTGACGCCGAGCAGCCAGCCAATCAGCGGCATCAGGCTCTGAAAGCCGCCGAACCACAGGCCGACCGATAAAGCGTGCTTCTTTTCCAGACGCTGGACAGACAGGCCCTTACAGATGGAAACCGCAAAGGCATCCATCGACAGCGCAACCGCGATGATAAAAAGATCCCATAAACTCATTTTACAATTCCTCCTGTTACGGCCTGCAGACAGGTAACAAAAAAGACCTATCTGCACACCTCTGTTGTGTGCAGATAAGTCTCATCATTTCAAACGAAGCCAGACCGCCGCGCGGCCAGTATGTTGACAACGTTACGCCCACCGGACGCCAACTACTCCCTTATCGTGGTGTTATTCTATCATGCCGCGATTTGGTTAGTCAAGGCTATCTCTCTGTGACGTCACCCGATGTGTCCCGGATCACACCGCTGCGGTAATACGCAATCAGCTCGCGCAGATCCTCGATCCGCCGGCGGATTCGTTCGCCCGCGTCGGTATCCGCGACCAGCTTACGGCGCTGCATCATCTCCACGATGCGGATCTTCGCATGGGTCTCGGTCGGCATCACGCCCTCCTCCGCGCGGCGGAACGGCTGGTGCTCGCCGAGGGCGATATAATGCGAATTGTACACCAGCGTATAACCCGCGATGCCTGTTTTCGATTGATACGCTTTGGAGATGCCGCCGTCGATGACGTACAGGCGGCCGCCGGCCTTGACCGGGTTCTCGCCGCGGCGCACCGGCACATGACCATTGATGATGTGCGAGGTGCGGCCGTCCAGGCCAAATTCCTCCAGAATGCGTTCACAAGCCTCAGAGCGCTCGCAATGCGTGTAATACGGGCTCATGGTCTCTTTATACGTGTCACGATCCGCGATAAAATAACGCTCAAATGTCGTCATTTTATCCTTGCCGTAAACCGGGCTGAGCGCGCCGCACCAGAGATACCACATCAGGTCGACATCACGCTGATTCCGGGTGAAATATGCGGAGCGGACGCGCCAGTCGATGTGGTCAAACAGCGCGCGGCCGGTATACGAGCGCTTGCCGTCGGTCCATGAGGCGAAAGAACCGTCCTCATTCATCGGAACGCAGCCGTGATAGAGCAGATTGCCGTTGACGATTTTATACATACCGCCCTTGGCATACAGGAAATCAATGTGCTTTTTGAGCGTGCGGCTGTGCAGGAAGGATGCGGTCAGCTGCTCCATCAGGCGCGCCTCGTCGTCAGTCAGCTTGTAGGGGTCAGCCGGATCAATGGTCGGAAAATGACAGTCCAACATGGGATAAACTTTGCCGTCGAGCGTGATCGTGCCCGCTTCGTAGTCGATCTTGTCGAGCAGCAGGCGGTCCTCCATCTCGAACTCCGGATTGCGCTCAATGAGCTGCCCTTCCAGCTTGAACTGCAAAACAGCGATTGCCTTATGCATTTTCGCCGCCAGAACCGGATCGACAGGATCGTATTTGTTTTCATCGAGAATCTCGGGCATAAAGCGCTCGCACGGATCGTCGCCGTACACTTCATTTGCAAACATGGAGAGCGGGCGCAGGTTGATGCCATACCCATCCTCAAGCAGATCAAAGCTGTTGTACCGCACCGCGATGCGCAGAACGTTCGCAATATTCACCGGATTGCCGCACATAGCGCCCATCCACGAAATATCATGGTTACCCCACTGGACGTCGACATGCCGGTGGTTGCACAGCTCATCCAAAATGCGGTCGGCGCGCGGGCCGCGGTCAAAAATATCACCGATGATATGCAGGTGATCGACCGCAACACCCTGAATCAAATGACACAGCGCCGTGATGATCGGCTCTGCCATGCCGATCTCAATCGTCGTAGAAAGCATACTGCGGTAACACTGGCGCTTATCCTCGCTGTCGTCATGCATATAAAGCATATCCTCGATGACCTTCGCAAAATCCGAATCCAGCGTGCGGCGCACCTTGTCCTGCCCATACTTCGAAATAACCTCACGCGCGACCGCGATCAGACGATTGATTTCGATTTCACACCACTCGTCATAGCGCTTGCAGGTTTTTTTCTTGTAGGCAAGCTGGCGCTCCGGGTAATAAATCAATCCAGCCAGCTCCGAACGCTCGGATTCCGGGATCGTCTGCTCAAAAAGCGCTTCAATCTTATCTCGAATAACACCGGAAGCGGAGCGCAAGAGGTGAATAAAGGCTTCATGCTCGCCATGCAGGTCGCTGAAAAAGTATTCTGTACCCTTCGGCAAATTCAAACTGCAGGAAAGCTTCAGCAGCTCAGAAGCCGCCGCAGTCTCGCTCGGATACTGATCCGCAAGCAGCTGTAAATACTCCAGATCTCTCATAATTCTTCTCTCCCAAATTCACATAACAAAGCATCGTGTTATATTTTCATCGTACCACGGTCCGGCAAGGATGACAAGGAAAAAGAAAGTAAAGCATTCTAAAAATATCTTTTTGACCTCAGCAAAAAAGGCCGTCACATGGACGGCCCGCAAATTACTTTTCTGACAGGAGCTGTGGAATTTGAGATTCGCCATAGACCCGAATTCCATTCTGCATCAAAAGCTCGGCTGTGATACCATCAGCAACTTTTAAACTGCCAGTAAAGGTTCCGTCATAAATATGAACAGAACCACAGGATGGACTTCTCTCTTTCAAGATCGCCATCTTACAATCTAATAAACGCGCAAAATGAAGTGCAACATGCGCGCCATGCATATACTGTTCTGTGACATCCAAACCACTCTTCGTGATCACACGGTCTCCCTGACGCTCGCCCGGTTCACGCGGCGTTGGAAGTCCCCCGTAGATTTCCGGACAAATCGGCACCAGATGATACTTTTTCTGCAACCGTTGAATCAAAGCCTTATCAATTTTCTTATTTTCGCCGTCATACCGACAATCTACGCCAAGTAAGCAGGCGCTGATCAGCACATTCATTGCAGACCGCCCTCCACACAATTCATGAGCAACAAAGAACAGATGAAAAATTTTTGCATTAAACTATGTTTTTCGTCCAAGCAATCATGTATTAAACAATCTAATTTTTCAAGTGAGATACAAAAAGACGACCATATAGGCCGTCTTTTCATTTTATGTGCGCGTTGTGTTATCTTCCCGGGCCGTCGCCAGCCAAGTATTGTCACC
>CAMEPU010000054.1 GCA_945932315.1 uncultured Clostridia bacterium | reverse complement strand
CGTCAGGACGCCGGTGCGGCCAACCGTGATGATGATGTCGCGCAGCAGGGTCTCCTTGACCTCGGGCGGGTACTTGTAGGCCGCCGCCCAGCGCGGGAACTTGGCGGTCGAACCCAACGCCTCGCGCTGGTCAAAGCGGTTGACCTTGACGACCGCGCCGTCGATGTCGAAATCCAGCTCGCCGCGGGTTTCGCCGAAGCGGTTGATCTCGGCCTCAATCGCCTGCCGGTCGGTGAACACGCGGTAGGACGGGATGGTCGGAAAGCCCAGCTTTTTCAGATAGTCGAGCGCCTCGATGTGGCTCTCGAGGGGCAGTTCGTCCGCGTTCTGGATGTTGAAGCAGAAAATGGAGAGCCTGCGCGACGCCGTCACCTTGCTGTCCTTCTGCCGGAGCGAGCCGGCGGCCACGTTGCGCGGATTGGCCAGCAGGGGCTTGTCGTGCAGTTCGAGTTCAGCATTCAGCTCCTCAAAAACGGCGTGGCGCATGTAGACCTCGCCGCGGACAATCAGTCGGTCGGGCGCGCCCTCAAGCCTGCGAGGGATCTCCGTGATCGTACGCAGATTTTCGGTCACGTCCTCGCCCACCTGACCGTCGCCCCGGGTCGCGCCCCGGACGAACAGGCCGTGGTCGTACTCGAGCGCAACCGACAGGCCGTCAATCTTGTGCTCGACCACATATTCCGCCGCGCCGACCGTTGCCTCCACCCGGTCGAAAAACTCGCCGAGCTCGTCAAAGGAAAACACGTCCTGCAGGCTTTCGAGCGGATAGGCGTGGGGCACCTTGCTGAACTTAGCGCTCGCCGTACCGCCAACCCGATGGGTCGGCGAATCCGGATCGTCGTATTCGGGGTGCTCGGCCTCGAGCGCGCGCAGACGGCGCTGGAGCATATCATATTCGTAGTCCGATATCTCAGGCGCGTCCTCATTATAATACTTTTCATTATGGTGGCGAAGCTGCTCGCGCAGCGATTCGATCTCGCCCTTCGCGTCCATCGCACACCTCCTCAATCACATACACCGATTATTATAGCAAAGATCGACTTAAATAGAAAGAGTCAATTTCAATTTTTCCGTTTTTTACCCGTTTTAATCGCCCTTTAATCCGTAATCGACGACTTTGCCCAGAATCGACTGCTCGGTATCGTCGATATAGGTGTACTGCTCCGGGATATTGCCGACAATGACGGTATCGCTGACGGCCAGCCGGTTCTCCACCTGCACCGTGCGGCCGCCGAGCGGCGACAGCAGGCGCACCTGCGCCGTGACCTCCAGAATCACCTGATGGCGGGTCTGATTGATCCCGGCAGCCGTAAAAGCGCTCAGGAACTCGGCGTCGGCATAGCCCAGGCCGACGATGCCGACCGGAATGGACGGCCCGCGCCCGGCGAACAGGCCGGGCAGGACCAGATTGCCCAGCGGAACGGACAGGGTAGTCTGCTCCAGCCTGTCAAGCGCGTCATAGACCGCGCGGGTGGTCTCGGCCTTGAGCCGATTGGCGAGAATGCCGTCCGTGCGCAGGGCGGTGACGCCGCTCTCGCTGTCGCGTTCCAGCACGACCAGCCCGGCGTATTCGCTGCGGCTCTGATAGATGGAATCGGTCATCGCGTCGTAAAGCGCATAAGACGCGGTCTGCTGCACCAGATCCTCGGCGTAGGCCAAGAACTGCGGACGCAGCACGGCGACGGTCAAAGCGAACAACCCGAGCGCTGCTGCCACCATCGCCCACCGCTTCCAATGAAACCTCCGCCATTTAGCCATCCAATCACCCTCTTCCCCTGCAATTCTATGCGGGAAAGAAAAAAGGAAGCACCAAGAGGTGCTTCCTTGCAGATTCTTACGAATTACTCCTCGTCCTCTGCGGGCTCGCCAACGAGCAGCGCGCGGATGGACAGAGAAACCTTCTTCTTCTCATCGTTGATGTCGATGATCTTGGCCTCGACCTCCTGACCGATGGTCAGAGCCTCCTCAGCCTTCGCGATGCGATGATCCGCGATCTGGGAGATGTGGATCAGGCCGTCAACACCGGGAACGATCTCAGCAAATGCGCCGAAGGGCATAAACTTCAGGATCTTGACGGTCGCAACATCGCCGACAGCGTACTTGGAGGTGAAGATGTTCCACGGATTGTCCTCGGAGCGCTTGTAGCCCAGAGAAATCTTCTTGTTCTCCTTGTCCAGGCCGATGACGTAAACCTTGACAGCATCGCCGATCGCAACGACCTCAGACGGATGCTTGATGCGGCCCCAGGACAGCTCGGAGATGTGGATCATGCCGTCCACGCCGCCGATGTCTACGAACGCGCCGTAGGAAGTCAGGGACTTAACGACACCGTCGTACTCGTTGCCGACCTCGATGGTCTCCCAAATCTTCTCAGCAGCAGCCTTGCGGGCCTCCTGCTGTACGGCACGGATCGAGCCGACAACGCGCTTACGCTGACGGTTGATCTCGGTTACGTAGAAGGTAGCCTTGGTCTTGACCAGCGCGGTCATGGGCTCATCCTTCGGAACGCCGGTCTGGGAAGCGGGGATAAATACGCGGACGCCGGAAGCGATCGCGACAACGCCGCCGCGGTTCTCCTCAACGATAACGCCCTCAACCGGGGTATGCTCTTCCTTGGCGGCCTCGATGGTCTCCCAGCCCTTCAGCTGATCAACGCGCTTCTTGGACAGGGTGATGGTGCCCTCGCCGTCGTTTACACGAACGACAACCGCCTCGATCTCGTCGCCGGGCTTGAAGTTCTCCTCAACCTTATAGGACGGATCGTCGGACATCTCGCTCAGCGGAATGTAAGCGGTGTGCTTTACGCCCAGATCAACCTGTACCTCGGTGCCAGTGATTGCAACAACGGTACCGGTAACCTTGTCTCCATTATTTAAAGTCTTGAAGGATTCCTCCAGCATTGCTGCGAAATCTTCGCCGTTTTCAATTTTAATTTCTTCGCTCATCATGTTTCTGACCTCCTTAATTATCCATGCCGGTGTAGATGCGCCTGCGGTAATGCCCACGGCCACGCTGTGTAGCGCCCTGACATCGGTTTCCGACAATTCGGAGGCATCCTCAATGAGGAGCACCCGAGGACACAGGGTTTTGCTGATTTCGCACAAGCGTTTCGTATTCGAGCTTTTTTTATCGCCGATTACGATCATACAATCTGATTTTCCGGCAAGAGAACGAGCTTCCATCTGCCGCTCGTCCGTCGCTTTACATATTGTATCAAAAATTTTGGAGTTTGTATACCTTTTTTTTAGAATCTTCACAGAAATATCCCAGCTGAGCCGGTTGAGCGTGGTCTGACCGACGATACTGACCGGTTCATCCGGGTCAGGTTGGCAACTTTTGGGCATATTCTGAAGTTGTTCTGCGTTTTCACACACGACGGCGTCCTTGCACCAGCCCGCGATGCCCAGCACCTCGGGGTGGTTCGGACTGCCGAGGATGATAATTTTTCGACCCTCGGCTGATTCGCGCTCGACGATCCGGTGAATTTTTTTCACGAATGGACAGGTCGCGTCCAGAATCCGGCAGCCCTTTTTTTCAAGCGCCTCCTGCACGGTGCGGGTGACGCCATGCGCGCGGATCAGGACGGGCGCGCCGTCCGGCACCTCGTCGACCGTCATCACGGTGCGCATGCCCAGACCCTCCAGCCGGCGGATCTCATGCGTATTGTGAATGATCTCGCCGAGCGCATAGAGCTCATGGCATTCGGCGGCTTTTTGTCCGGCGAGATCGACCGCACGGCGCACGCCGAAGCAGAAGCCCGCCGTCTGCGCCACTTCCACGTGTCCCATCACCTGGCCTCCTGACGGAGCGCGTAAATGCGCTCCTTCATGTCTTCCGCCACCCGGTCGTAATCCCGGGTCTGCTCCGGCAGATAAGGTTCGCCGATGACAACGGTCGGACGGCTCCAGAATCTCTTTTTCTCAGGCAGGTAGACGGGCAGAACGGGCGCCTTGGTCCGCACCGCGAGCATCGCAGCGCCGCTCTTCGCCGCGGTGTCCTCATTGCCGCGGGTGCCCTGGGGAAAGATCAGCAGGCGGCTCCCCGACTGCACCGCACGCAGAGCGGTTTTAATCGCCCCCACGTCGGCCCTGGAGCGGTCGACCGGGAACGCACCCAGCCAGGTGACCAGCCGGTTGACAAAGGGAATTTCAAAGAGCTCCTTTTTCGCCATCGCCCGGAAGGGCACCTTGCCGCCCACCGCGATGACAACAAAACAGGGATCGTTGATCTGCACATGGTTGGATACCACAATGCACGCCCCGTCCGGAACATTCTCCTGTCCGACGACCCGGTAGCCGAAGAACAGGCGGAAGGACAGGCGAACCGCAACGATGGCGATCCGCTGAAACCTGGGATGAAATACTGCACTTTTCATATGACACATCTATTCTCTACGTATTCGCCTGATTGGGGCTCAGGCCAGCCGCTGTTCAATCGCGGCGAGCACCGCGGCAATGCTTTCCTCCAGCGTCAGACCGCTGGTGTCCACCAGAAGCGCGTCCTCCGCCTGCCGAAGCGGCGCGACCGCGCGCGCCGAATCCTGTGCGTCCCGGCGGCGCATATCGTCGAGCACCTCGGTCAAGGTGACCTGCTGTCCCTTATCAACCAGCTCGCGCCAGCGGCGCTCGGCACGCTTCTCATCCGAGGCGGTCAGGAAGATCTTGACCTCGGCGTCGGGCAGGATGACGGTGCCGATATCGCGGCCGTCCATGACGACCGAGTGTTCCCGCGCCATATTTCGCTGCAGGTCGAGCAGAAACGCGCGAACCTCGGGCAGTGCCGAAACCTTGGACGCATACATCGAAATTTCAGGCGTGCGGATCAGATCGGAGACGTCCTCCCCGTCGAGCAGGACGCGCTGGCTGCCCGCACGGTAGACCAGCTCCACCCGAATCTCGGGCAGGACGGACAGAATGCCCTTGGCATCGTCCATCGGGATATTCCGGCGGCGAACCGCCAGACCGATGGTGCGGTACAGTGCGCCTGTATCCACATAAACAATCGACAGTTTGGCCGCGACCGCCTTGGCGATCGTCGATTTGCCCGCGCCCGAAGGCCCGTCGATTGCGACGGCAAAATGCTTTTTCATGTTTCCATCTCCTCCGCCGCGGACAGCCCGGCCAACCGGCCGGTCGCCCACGCGATCTGTAAATTAAAGCCGCCCGTATAAGCGTCCACGTCGAGCACCTCGCCCGCAAAATACAGGCCGTCGCACTTTTTGGATGCCATCGTCTTGGGCGAGACCTCTTTGACCGACACGCCGCCCGTCGTAATGATGGCCTCCTCGATCGGGCGCGCGCCCGCGACCTCAATCATGAAGTGCTTGAGCGTCCGGAGCAGGTCGGCGCGCTGCTTTTTGGTGATGCTGTTCACCTTGCAGCGCGGGTCGATGTCCGAGCGTTCGATGACAACCGGAATCAGCTTGCGGGGCAGCAGCTCGCCCAGCGCGTTGATGAAGTCGCTGTTCTTGTGCTTTTCAAAATCGCTCAGCAGACGCTTGTCCAACGTCTTTTCATCGAGCGCGGGCTTGAGGTCGATCTCGACCTGATAGCGCTTCTTGTCCCAGTGGCGCATGTGGGCAGACGCCGACAGGATCAGCGGGCCCGACAGGCCGAAATGGGTGAACAGCATTTCGCCGAAATCGGTGTAAATCTTTTTCCCGTCTTCGAGCACCGTGATCGACACGTTCTTGAGGGACAGTCCCATGAGCGCATTGCAGATGCCGCCCTTTTCCACCAGCGGCACAAGCGAGCCACGCGGCGGCACGACCGTATGTCCGCAGTCGGCGGCGAAGCGGTAGCCGTCGCCCGTCGAGCCGGTGGCCGGATAGGACGCGCCGCCCGTGCAGACGATCACGCAGTCGGCCGGATATTCCCGCGCCCGGGTGCGCACGCCGGTCACCCGGCTGTCCTCGACGGACAGTCCGGTCACGGTCTCCTGCACGATCTCGATGCCGCGCCGGCGCACCCAGTTCCATAGTGCGTCCACGATATCGGTCGCGCGGTCGGAAACCGGAAAAACCCGGTTTCCGCGCTCGGTCTTGAGCGGGACACCGAGTTCCTCAAAAAACCGCATGGTATCGGCGGACGACCAGCGTCCGAATGCTGAATACAAAAAGCGCGGGTTACAGGGCACATTGGCCAGCAGGGTCGGCACATCGCAGTTGTTCGTCACATTGCAGCGTCCCTTGCCGGTGATCGCAATCTTGCGCCCAACCTTGGGATTGCGCTCAAAGAGCAGGACGCGCGCGCCCTGCTCCGCCGCCGTACCGGCGGCCATCAGACCGGCGGCGCCGCCGCCGATCACCACAATATTCTTCAAGTCTCGCCCTCCAGCTTCTCATAGACCTGAAACTCTTCCCAGATGCTTTCCAGCTTGCTGAAGGTCTCCTCAACCTCGGCCTGACGGCTCATGCCGACGGCCACGATCAGCGCGTTGATGACCGAAAGCGGCGCAACCAGGCTGTCCACGAAGGAAGCCATATTGCTCTTGGCAATCAGCACATGGTCGGCATAGCGCACAAGGGGCGAAAGCTGGGAGTCGGTCAGCGCGATGACGGTCGCGCCGTGATCCTTCGAATACTTCATCGCCTTCAGCGTGCGCTTGGAATAACGCGGGAAGCTGATGCCGATGAAAACGTCATCCTGATTGATGCGCATGATCTGCTCGTGAATCTCGCCGATCGCGCTGCTCGAAACGAGCTGTACATTGTCAAACAGCAGGGAGAAATAAAAGCTCAGGAAGCTGGCCAGCGCGGTGGAAGAGCGCACGCCCAGAATAAAAATCCGACGTGCCTTCGTGATCGAGTCGATCGCCGCGCGCACCGCGTCCCGGTCGAGCTCGTCCATCGTGTTGCGGATGCCGTCCATATCGGCCGACAGCACCGAATCAAACACGTCCTTGTCGCCGATGCGGTCATTCGAGACCTCCATGCGCTGCACGGTGGTCAGCCGGTTGCGGATCATCTCCTGCAGGGTTTTCTGCAAGTGCGGATAGCCGTCATAGCCAAGCTCGGTGGCGAAGCGGACGACGGTTGATTCGCTGACGCCCACCTTCGCGCCCAGCTTGCTGGCGGTCATAAAGGCCGCTTTATCGTAATGCTCGGTGATGTACCGGGCGATCAGGCGCTGCCCTTTGGAAAAATCATTCAGATTGGATTGAATGCGGTTCATCAAGTCATTCATTTGACGTCATGCTCCTTTGCCGATCTTCCCTTCTATTTTAACAAATGACGGCAAAATTGCAAGACATTTTTGCAAGTGCAGATCAGGCTTCCTGCAAATACGCGATCTCTTCTTCGGTGAGTTCGCGCCACTTGCCGGGCGCGAGATTACGGTCAAGCTCGAGTTCACCCACCGCAAGGCGCTTCAGCCGCCGCACATCCAGACCGACCTGCTCGCACATCTTGCGGATCTGGCGGTTGCGCCCCTCGTGGATAGTCATGCTCAGACGGGCGGTGTGCTCGTCCTGCTGAGACAGGATGAACACGGTCGCGGGTGCGATCTCATAGCCGTCGATCTTCATCGGCTGGCCGAGTGCGGGCACGCGGGACAGGTCGCCGCGCACCGTGACCTGATAGGTCTTGCCGATCTCATGACTCGGATGGGTCAGCTTCTGGGTCAGCGCGCCGTCATTCGTCATGAGGAGCAGCCCCTCGGAGTCGTAATCCAGACGGCCGACCGGATAGACGCGCGCGCCGCAGCCGCGCACCAGATCGGTGACCGTCTTGCGGCCACGCTCGTCGTGCGCCGTGCTCACGTAGCCGCGCGGCTTGTTCAGCATCAGATAGACCTTCTTTTCAGCCGCCGCGACCGGCTTGCCGTCGACCGCGATCTTCTGCCGCGCCGGATCGGCCTGCTCGCCCAGCTCCGCGCGCCGCCCGTCGATGGTGACCCGCCCCTGGCGGATCATCTCCTCGGCCGCGCGGCGGGAGCACAGGCCGGCCTGTGCCAGCACCTTTTGAATACGTTCCTTCATATCTTTATCTCCTGTGGTTCCTGATTTTATAGAAAAGGCAGCCAGCCGAACAGGCGCGCCCAAAGCGAGGGCGTTTCCGCAAGCTGCTCCGAATCCTGCGCGGTGGTCAGCCCGACCCGGGCAAGCTCGACGCCGTCGAGCCGATACACAAGCGCGCCGCAGGACTCCCCCGCCGCAACAGGTGCATACAGGAAGCGCCGTCCCTCACGCACGGTTTGCAGCCGCTCCCGCTCCTCTTCAGACAGAGAAAGCGTGACCGTCTCGTCCGCAACCAGGTCGACCGCGTCCAGCCAGCCGCCCTCGACCGGCACCGTGCTCACGGTCTCCCCCGCCTTCACGAGCGCGACGTGCTCAAACCGGTCAAACGCCGCGCTGAGCATGCTCATGTGGTCGTTCCAGTCGTCCGGAGCGTTCAGCGTGACCGCAATGAGCAGCCGCCCATCCCGCTCGGCCGCCGAGACCAGACAGCGTCCCGCCCGCTTGGTAAAGCCGGTTTTGACGCCGACAGCGTCGTCATACAGCCGCAGCATCTTATTGTGGTTGGTCATCGTCCGCCCCGCGACCGTGCAGGACGCGGTCGAGACGATCTCCCGGAAGGTCTCGTTGCGCATGGCGTAGGCGGTGAGCTTGGCCAGCTCGCGGGCGGTCGTATAATGGGTCTCGCCATCCAGCCCATTGGGGTTCTCAAAATGGGTGTGATAGAGCTGGAGTTCCTCTGCCTTGGCGTTCATCGCGTCCACAAAGGTCTCCTGCCCGCCGCACTCGCCAGCGATCGCGACCGCCGCGTCGTTCCCGCTCATCAGCATCAGCCCGTAGAGCGTGTCGCGCAGGGAGATCCGCTCACCCGCGCGCAGATACATGGACGAGCCCTCGACCCCGGTGTATTCCTTTTTGACCGTGTAAACCCGGTCGATGTTGCCCATTTCGATGGCCGTGATGGCCGTCATGATCTTGGTGGTGGACGCCATCGGAAGCTGCTCATCCGCGTTCTGCGCGAACAGGCACTCCCCTGTGACGCCGTCCAGCACGATCGCGCTGTGCGCCGAAAACGCGCCCGCACCCGGCACCAGCAGCGCCAGCACAAGCATCAGGCAAAAAATCTTCTTCATCCCGCATTTCCCTCCTCCGAAAAGCGACCTACTCGCAGATGCTGAAACAATCTACGAGCAGGCCGGAGGATTTATGCGGATGCGTGTGCGTTATTCGCCGTCAGGCGTCTCAGCCGGCGCTTCCTTGGCCCCCTTGCGGCTGTCCATGAAAGCGGAAACCTTATTAAACGCGTTGGGCAGCATCTCGACGATGCGATCAGCCGTGGTGACGGCCTGCGCGTCGACGGGCAGGATGTGCGCGCCCGTAGTGGGCGAAACGATCAGGAAGCAGACGGGCTGAACGGTCACGCCCGCGCCCCCGCCGCCGCCAAAGCAGAGCGGGGTGTTGTCTTTGGCGCTCTTGCTGACGAAATCACTGCCGCCCGAGCCAAAGCCGAAGCTGACCTTGGAGACCGGGATGATCGTGGTACCGTCCGGCGTGGTGATCTGATCGCCGATGATCGTATTGACGTCCACCATCGACTTGATTTTCTCCATGGTCTCGGTCATCAGGTTCTGAATGGGATGATCGCTCATGTTGTTTCCGCCTCCGTTTTCTCTGTTTTTATTGTTTCTGTTTTCATCAGGGTTTTATACAAGCGGTACAGCTTGCGGCTGTTGCGCAGGATCACCCACTCCATGGCGATCGGCCGCAGCGACAGGCTGACCTCGGCGTCATATCGGGTGTCACGGCCTTCAAAGTCGCCGTCGATCGCGATATGACAGGTTTTCAGGTTGAAGTGTTCCATCAGGAAGGCGTAGAGCATGCTCACGCCCGCCGAGAGCGAGCCGAGCAATCGCCCGGTCTTTCCCGCGTCCCCGGTGGCGAGCACCACATCGGCCCGGACGATGTCCAGCCGCAAGGTATCCTTCATTTGCAGCAGCAGGTCGAGCAGAAAGCAGACCGTGTCGCCGAGGTCGAGCGCGCGCCAGTTGAGCGTTCGCTTGGGCTTGTCCTCCGCAGGCTTCTCCTTCGGCGGCGGCGCGGGCTTTTGGGGCTTTGGCTTGCCCTCCTTCCGGTGACGCGGAAAGAGCAGGACGAGCACCCGTCCATACCGCACCTTCACCCGGAGGTCGCCGTTCTTCGCCCAGACGTGTACGCCGGTGCGCGGGACGAGCAAAAGCTGAAACAGGACGAGCAGTCCGAAGACGACAAGCAGCAGAATTCCCAGCACGTGTGCCAGTGTGGAAAGGATGTGCATGCGGTCAGCCCTCCTTCTGCTCTCCGTTCGTCATCTCAAGGGACATCTGTTCGCCTTCAATCAACTCGGGCAGCTGAGGCAGCTGCTCGAGCGAAGAAATGGAAAAGGTGCGCAAAAACGCGTCGGTCGTGCGGAACAGGATCGGCCGTCCGGGCACGTCCAGCCGCCCGGCCTCCTCGATCAGGCCCTTTTCGACCAGACCGGATACCGTGCCGCCCGAATCGACGCCACGCAGCTGCTCGATGTAAGCGCGGGTGACCGGCTGGCGGTAGGCCACGATGGTGAGCACCTCGAGCGCCGCCGCCGAAAGCGAGGGCGGCCGCCGGTTCTCGATCGCCCGGCGGATGGCGTCCGCGTGAATCGGGCGGGTGCCGAGCTGCACCTTGTCCCCCATCCGGCAGAGCATGATGCCCCGGTTTTCAAAATCATAGTTATCCGCCAGCGCGGACAGGGCGATGGCGACCTCGTCGGCGGGCGCGTCCACGGCGGCGGTCAGGCGGTCGATCGGCAGGGCGTCCCCGGCGGCGAACAGCACCGCTTCGATGCGGGCCTCCAGTTCTGTCATTCTTCTACCTCCGTCAGCTCGAGTGCGACGTCCTCGCCCTCGCCGTCGATCAGCACGCGGCGGGTTTTGGACAGCTCCAGCACTGCGAGAAATGTTGCGACAATCTCGGAGCGGTTGCGCGCGCCCGCGAACAGGTCGCGGAAGCGCAGGCGGGGCGCCGAGAGAAATTTTTTGAGGATCATCGTGATCTTGACGCCGACCGGCACCGGCTCGCGCCCGACGATTCCATGGAAGGCGGAGGCCGGCGGCGGCACGCGGCGGCGGGTCTTTTCGAGCATAGCGCGCGCGGCGCGCGCCAGATCGTCCAGCTTCTGGTGGTACTCGAGCTGGGACTTGTCCAACGCATCGGGCTGCTTGACAAAGATGTCGCGCCCGCGGTCGGTCGCCTCCTTGAAATAATCGGTCATCTGGCGGATGCGCTGGTATTCCAGCAGCTGCTCAACCAGTTGAGCGCGCGGGTCCTCCTCAGGCTCGTCGTCGTACCGG
>CAMEPU010000053.1 GCA_945932315.1 uncultured Clostridia bacterium | reverse complement strand
GAATGTTGGCCGCGGACTTGACGATGTTGGTCTTGACCTCGGGGGTGACGACCAGGCTCTTGGCGTCCGAGCAGTCAACAGCCTTCAGGAAGTTTGCAAAGGACTTGGTCTTGATCTCGTTCATCTCGAGGGAGTCGATGACGACGATCTCGCCGGCGGCTGCCTTGGTGCTCAGCGCGCTCAGCATCGCGAGGCGCTTCAGCTTCTTGTTCAGGGAGTAGCGGTAGGTGCGGGGCTTGGGGCCGAGGGCGATGCCGCCGTGCGTCCACTGGGGAGCGCGGATGGAGCCCTGACGGGCGCGGCCGGTGCCCTTCTGGCGCCACGGCTTGATGCCGCCGCCGCGAACCTCGGAGCGGGTCAGAGTGGACTGAGTGCCCTGACGGCAGTTAGCCAGATAATTCTTAACGACTGCGTGCATAGCGGGAACGTTGGGCTCGATGCCGAAGATGGCAGCGTTGAGTTCCAGCTCGCCGGTCTCCTGACCGGCCATGTTATAAACCTTAACGGTAGGCATTCTCTATTTCCTCCTTCCCTTACTTTCTCGCAGAGGCCTTCTGCGGGTTCTTGCTGACAGAAGACGCAGGACCCTTTGCGATCGGGTTCTTCTTGGTGGTGTCCTTCAGGAATACGATGCCGCCCTTGGGGCCCGGGATCGCGCCGCGAACAGCGATCATGTTCAGCTCGGCGTCAACCTTGACAACGTCCAGGTTCTGAACAGTGACCTGCTCAGCGCCCAGATGACCAGGCATCATCTTGCCCTTCATGATCTTGGAAGGATCGGAGCAGGCGCCCATGGAACCCTGATGGCGATGCATCGGGCCGGCACCGTGGCTCATGGGAGAACGGCCAGCGTTCCAGCGCTTGATAACGCCGGCGTAGCCCTTGCCCTTGGAGATACCGGTTACGTCTACGTAATCGCCGGCAGCGAACATATCAGCCTTGATCTCGTCGCCGACTGCGAATACGGAGCAATCGTCCAGGCGGAACTCCTTCAGGTACTTCTTCAGGACGTTCGCAGCCTTCAGATGGCCGGCCTCGGGCTTGTTCAGCTTGGAAGCCTTCACGTCTGCAAAACCGAGCTGGATGGCGTTGTAGCCTTCCTTTTCAGCGGTCTTGACCGGAGTTACGACACAGGGACCGGCTTCGATAACGGTAACCGGAATGACCTTGCCGTCAGCGTCGAAGATCTGGGTCATGCCGACCTTCTTGCCGATGAGTGCTTTTTTCATGACATTTTTCCTCCTTAAAGGTTATTGGTTGATCCGGGCGCGTTCGTCCGCGGACCAACATGACCTCGCCGCGCGACTCAAACCGCGGCAAAGGTGACAATCCGCAGGTTGGGTTGGACCTTGCGGAATGTTGGCTTGGTAGTAAGGGAGATTACAGCTTGATCTCGATCTCGACGCCAGCGGGCAGGTCGAGGGTCATCAGAGCCTCTACGGTCTTGGGAGCCGGATTCAGGATGTCGATCAGGCGCTTGTGGGTGCGGCGCTCGAACTGCTCGCGGCTGTACTTGTACTTGTGTACAGCGCGCAGGATGGTGATGACTTCCTTCTCGGTGGGCAGCGGGATGGGGCCGGAAACCTTGGCGCCGGTGCGCTTGGCGGTCTCGACGATCTTCTCTGCGCTCTGGTCGATCAGCTCGTGGTCATAGGCCTTCAGTCTGATGCGGATCTTTTCTGCATTTGCCATTGTGTTTTTCCTCCTCGTACGTTTCAGCCGTACATTATAATAATGTGTGACTCGTTACGGAGAGAACTGCAACCCCGCCCCGCGTATCGCGGTTTGGGCATGAAAATAACCGGCTGCACAGGATGCAAAAATGACCGGTCAAAGTAACACAGTTGGTTCTTGAAATCGGCTTGCCGGCCAAAGCGCCGGAAGTTCCGAGCTTACACAAGAACATTGTGTTTTGCGTTCTGAGATGCGCAAGGCATCTTAGCAGTTACTCAACCGCCCGATTGTCGGACATACTCCATCGAAGTTACCCGGCTTTCACCGGCAATCTCCGATTTCATCGCATTTTTCCCGCAGTTCACCCGCGGGCACTATCTACTATAACGGACAGTGCCCGGTTTGTCAAGCGGTTTTTCGCTGTTTTTTGAATTTTTCGTAGGGGAAGAGAAAAAGCGCGCAGCGCTTTTCATGAGATCCGTCCCGCAGGGACACCATACTTATTCACTATTCACTATTCACTATTCACTATTCACTATCACCTCTAAAAGTGAAGAATGAAGAAGGAAAAGTGAAGAAGTGCCAGAACTGGGAATGATGCGCTTCGCGCTTCATTCCCAGTTCTGGCAAGCGTCCACCCAGGCGACCGCGTCGCACGCGTCGAACAGCTCGTCGCAGCTCAGCTTGACCGCCGAGTGGTCGTTTCCCGCCGCCGGGTAGACCCACTCAAAGCGCTTGAGGGACACGTCGCAGTAAACCTTGACGCCCTCGTTGACGCCGAAGGCGCAGACCCCGCCGGGCGCGTGGCCGATGACCGCCTCGACCCGGTCGAAGGGCAGCATGTGGGGCTTCCAGCCGAAGGCATCCTTGAACTTGCGGTTGCTGACCTTGGCGTCGCCCGCCGCGACCACGATGATGGCCGGGTCGCCCTCGTGCGCGCCCACAAAGGACATGCTCTTCGCGATGTGAGCGGGCTCGCAGCCGACGGCGGCCGCCGCCTGCTCGACGGTGAAGGTCGGCTCGTCCGGCTCGATCAGGCGGTCGAGATAGCCCTTCTTTTCCAGATGCGCCTTGGCGCGTTCGATCGACATGGTGATTTTCCTCCCGGATGCTCGTTTTTTCTATCGGGTTCTATTATACCCTGCGCTTTCGCGCTTTGCAAGACAAAAGCCGTCCGTGGACGGCTTTTGTCAGGATTTCAGGATGAAACGGACATTCGGATATTCCTTTTCTGCATCCTCAAATACCGACCAATACATCCTCCTGAACTCCAAGCTGAACCTGTTTTCAAGATTTGCCCATCCAAAAACATGAACCTCCCATGGCTCTTCCTCCCGATCTCCAAAAAAACCATCAAGCAGATCCCAAAGCGCGTCCGGATTCTCTCCGTAATACGCAGGAAAGCCAAACGCCTTGCGCAAAACCTGATGAAATTCGCTGACGTACCGGCATTTTGAAAAATCAAGGATCGTCGGGCTACCGTCGACCGGTGTCCATGCTTTTCTGTTCATATTCGCGGCCCCTTTCTCCGTTTCTTTATTCTATCACAATCCGCCCGTTTGCGGAAGAAGGCGGAGCACCGCCCCGCCTTCTGTTCTCACTTCATATTCCGCAGCGCGTTCGCGCGGAGCGCCTGCGCCTGCGCCTTAGTGATGCCGGCCGCGTCCAGCATCTGGTCGGTCGGCATGACGCCCTGGCTCAGGAAGGCCATCGCCCGCTCGTAGGCGGTGTCGCTGTCCTTCCGGCGGTTGTCGGAGACCGTCTTGTCGTCCTGCTGCGCGCGCTCCATCGTGTCGAGGTAGCGCTGGTAGGCGGTCTCCTGACTGTCCTTCCAGCGGTCGTAGCCCGCGCTGTCGGCCGCGCTCCAGCGGCTGTACTCCCGCTCGGTCAGCCCGGTCAGCAGGTCGAGCTGGTCGAGCAGGGTCTGGTTCTCGCCCGCGTACATCTGGTAGGCCAGCTTGTACAGGTCGGGCAGCACGTCGCCCGCCTTGCTGTTGTAGTAGTCGGCGGCCTGCGCCGCGGCCGTGACCGCCGCCGTGCTCGCCTGTCCGCCGGTCAGGGCGGCCGCCTGCGCGAGCGCGTCCTTGCCCGCCCGCTCGCTCTCGCGGCGGTACTGGCTGACATAGGACTGGTAGGCCAGGTCGGTGTCCGGGTCGTAGGAAAACTCCCGGTTCGCCAGCTTGTCGATGAGCGCGGCGCGCTGCCCGGCGTACGGGTCGGTGAAGCTCTCGCTCTGGTAGCTGCCCCCGGCCGCGCCCGCGGACGAGCCCGCCATGCCCAGCTCCTCGGCCTGCTTGCTGTCGATGTACGCGCGGGCGGTCTTGTAGAAATCGTCGTAGGCGTACTTGCGCAGCTCCTCGTTGTCGAGCGCCTTGTTGACGCGGCGGTTCAGCATATCCTCGACCTCGGCGGCCGAGGCCCCGCCCGCCATCATCTTGGCGATCTGCTCGGCGTAGTCGATCTCCTTGGTATAGTTCTGATAGGTCATTCATTCACTCCCTCTGTTTTGGTGGCTTCGAGCGCGTCCACCCGCTCCATCAGGCGCTGGATCATGGCCGTGTTGAGGGCGATCAGCTCGGCGTACCGGATCGCGTACATCCCGTCCTCTCCCTGGACGAGCGCCGCGAGCTCCTGACCCGTCAGCCCGCTCTCGCCGAGCGCCTGCTCGACCTCCTGCGCGATAAAGCCGGTGTGGAACCGGTCGCTCGTGCCGTTGTTGTATTTGAAGCGGCAGGGCCGGAGCCGCCGGTAAAATCCGCCGTACTGCCCGGCGAGGTCGTATTCAACCGTGTTCTTGAGCCGCGCGTCCGAGCCGACGTCGATCTCGGTGTCCGAGTGCACGCGGGTGGACGACACGTAGAAATTGTTATCATCTGCCGTCATGCGGCAGGCGGCGTTCGTCACGATGAAATAGATACCGCCGTCCGGGCCGGTCAGGCAGGCGCCTTTCGTGCCGCTCACGCCGGTCGAGCCGTTTTCAATGGTCAGCGAGCCATAGCCGTTCGAGATGTCCAGATATTCAAGCGAAACAAGGCCGGTCGTGATGCAGTCGCCGCTGATCGTCGTCGTGCCCTTCCGCAGGCCGGACTCGGTCGCGTAGCCGTCCAGCTCGTTCTCGAGGTCCGTGAAGGTCACGAGGCCCGTGAAGTCAAAGCCGTCCACCGTCTGCTTGAGGCTGGTGTACTTGCCCGAAAGGTCGGAGACCGTCGTGCTCAGACCGTTCGCCGTCTGCTGGACGGTCGTGATGCTGCCCTCGGCGCTCTCGACCCGGGTGGTCAGGGCGTTCGCCGTCTGGGTCAGGGTGGTGAGGTCGCCCTCGGCGCTCTCGACCCGGGTGGCCAGCGCGTCGGCCGTCAGGATCAGGCTGGACAGGTCGCCCTCTGCGTTCTCCACCCGGGCGAGCAGGGCGGCCGCCGTCTGGCGCAGAACGGACAGGTTGCCCTCGGCGTCGGCCAGCTCCTCCTGCAGCCCGCCGAGCGCCGGGATATTCTCCTCGTCAAGGTGCATGAGCACATAGCGGAGCTGCTCGGTCAGCGCGCCCGCGTGGTCGTACAGGCGGCGCACCGTGCGCGGCAGGTCGTTCTGCCGGTAGTCGGGAAGCTCGAGGGTCAGGTCTGCCACGGCGTGCCACTCCCCTTTCGGCCCAGCAGGGCGACATTGCGCAGGGTCGCGTCCCGGCCGAGCGTCAGCCGGATGCAGAACCGTCCGCACCGGCGCAGCCGGAGGGGCACAGTCACCCGCCCCGCCCGGCGCACCGTGCGAACGGCCGCCCGGCGGTAGGGACTGTCGTCGAACGACAGCTCGGCGGTGAGCTCCCCGGGCGCGTCATACTCAGCCAGAATGGACAGCCGGTTCAGCAGCCCGCTCTCCCGGTCCTCCATGTCGAACGGCCCGAGCTCGACCGTCCACGTGAAGTCCTCGTCCCCGCCCGACAGGGCGACGAGACCGTCGGCGGTCAGGCCGTAAAGCCGGTCGAGCGCGGCGAACGCGGTGAACCGTTCGTCGTCCTCGGGCATCCACGCCCCCTGTTCGAGGTCGTAGGTCAGGGTCTCGGGCAGGCCGTCGTGCACGAGCGAAACATAGAGCACGTGCCCCATCGCGCCGAGCGCCGCGCCCGTGTAGCTCCCCTCGCCCAGCGGCTCGGACAGGCGCTCGGCGGACGCGCCGCCGTAACCGATCAGGCCGTCGCGCGACCACCAGTACAGCCGCTCGCCCACATTGAGCACGCCGTGCGGGCACCCGGCCAGCACGCCGGGCAGGCGGCTGACCTGCACCTGAAAATTGGACGGCTTCGCGCCGTAGATCTTGTGCACGCAGTCCTCCTTGAAGAAGATCAGGTGGCTGCCCAGACAGGCCGCGCCCGTGAACGGGCCGTCGGTGCCGACGGCGGTCTCCCAGCCGTCGAACGCCAGCCCCTCGAACACGTTCCAGTTCATGGGGTCGCCCAGCACCGAGCAGCAGATGCAGTTGTCGTGGGTGCCCCAGAGCCGGTTGTCCTTTTCGATGACCCAGTCGAGAGCGGGCACAGCACGGGTCAGGGTGACGGCGCTCTCCGCGCCCGGGGCAAAGCAGCCCTCGGCGACGGTCAGGACGTCGCCCTCGACCGCGCGGAGCACGACCGTCCTGTTCTTGTCCCCGTCGGCGCAGCCCGAGATGGTCACGCCGTCGCCCGGGCGAAAGACCGACGCGCCCGGCAGCTCGATGGTGCAGTCGGTGAAGGTGGCCGCGCCCGAGGCCGTCGCCTCGAGCGAGCCGAAAACCTGGCTGTCGATGTCATAAAACGCCTTTTCCGGAAACACAACGATTTTGGCGCCCATCACAGCCATTTGGTGCGCCCCGGCCGAGACCTGCCCGCGCACCACGCCGTCATAGAGGAAATTCGTGCCGTCGATGACGGCGAGCTTGCCCCGGGCGGCGATCAGATCGGTCGGATGGTCATACGCGGCGATCTGCTCCCGGGGCGCGCGCGCCGCCAGACAGGGCAGCGCGGCCGCAGTCAGATTGCGCCCCTCGCGCACCGCGCCGTCGGCCGCCGCAGGGCGGCGGTCGAGTCCCGAAAACTTCCAGAGCGACTTGCGGCGGAGGGCGGGCTCCCGGAGGGCGGGCATAGTCAGCATGCCTTCACCCCCCGGTTGGCGAACCCGGCGGCGCAGCGGTCGGCGGGCAGCGCGGCGCGGCGGTGTGCGGTGACGAAGTCGTTCCACCGGGCGTAAAACAGGGCAAGCTCCTCGTTGTACCGCGCGGTCTCGCCGTCGAGCTGGGCGAGCAGGGCGGCGGCGTAGTGCGCGTACAGCCCGTCGTAGGGGCTGGGCGCCGAGAGCACGTCGTCGGACGCGAGCGTTTCAACGCCCGGCAGCCCGAGCACCTCGGTGCGCACCGTGTTCTCGCAGGCGCGCAGCAGGGCGAGGATCTCATCGTCCTCGTGGGCGGTCGGCCAGCGGCTGCGCACCGCGTCCAGCGCCGCGCCCGCGGTCAGCGTGGGGTTCAGCATGGCTGCCCCTCCTTTCTGTCATTCAATCGGCGGCGCGCCCGGCCATCATGGCCTCGGCGCGGGCGTCCTGACGGGTGGAGTTCTCCAGCACCTCGGCGACGCAGCGGCGCACGCGCACCGGCTCGCCCCGGCGGATCAGGCAGCCCTCGCCGTTGACGCAGACGTAAACGTCATCCTTGTACTTCTCCCCGTCGCGGAACAGGGTGATCTCGACGAGCTCGTCGTCCTTTGCAGTTTTCTTTGCCATGTCAAATCGCTCCTTTCAGAAATTACGCGGCGGTGAAGGTCGAGGTGGTCTCAATGCGCACCATGTAGGCCTCCTGCAGGCGGACGGCCGCGCGGGTGGCCTTCCACGCGACCGAGGCGCGCTGGTCGAGCGGATCGGACGAGCCGCCCGAGCCCAGCTGCTTGACGATCAGCTCGAGGCCGCCGCCCGCGATCTCGGTGATGCCGTAGGCGTTGTCGCCCAGAATCAGGGTGGCGTAGACGTCGCGGCCGTCCTTGCCCGCGCCCTCGAAGATCTTGGCCTCGCTGGTCTCGATGAAGCGGACGTTCTCGATCTTGCCGATCTCGCCCTCGAAGATGCCGTCGGGGTCGGAATAGGACTTGACATTGACCCACTTGGGATCGCTCATCAGGTCGTAGGCCACGTCGGGATGGATGATGCCGATGTAGCTGCCCTCGATGGGCTCGGCGTCGTTGCGCTTGAGGGTGCGCACGGCGCGGCGCACCGCGTCGACGGTCAGATAGTGGTTGCCGCTCGCCGCGCCGCCGACCAGCGCGCCGCGCGAGCTGACCTGACCCTCGGCGTACTGCACGTTGGTGCCGCCCGCCAGCACCTCGCGGGTGATGGTGTCCAGCGTCTTGCCGGCCTGCGCGCCCAGCTGCTTGGCCGCGATGACCAGATTGTCGTCGATCGCGCTCATGACGACCATGTCGCTCAGCTCGACGTAGCCGCCGTACTGCTGGATGGTGGCCTCGACGGTCGAGATGGTCAGCTTCTGGCCGTCCGGGGTGACGCCCTCGGTCAGGGCGGTCAGCGCCTTGGGCAGGGGGCTCACCTTGCGGAACTCGATCTTGCGGCCGCCGCCCTGGGGCACCGGGCGCTTCTGGCCGAACTGGTCATGCACCAGACGGGGGGTCGCAGTGTCGATCAGATAGTCGTCGTAATAGGTCTTGAGTTCGGCCGACATGCCGCTGTCGGTGGTGACGTTGGTGTTGGACGCGAATCTCTGCAGATCAAAAAAATTCATAGCGTTTCTCCTTTTCATTAAGATGGATTTCAGCGTTACAGCACGATCCGCTCGCCGCGCATCGCGCGCTTTGCCAGCGCGGCGCGCTCGGCGCGGGTCATGGGTGCGGACTGCGGGATGCCGGCCTGGGGTGCCGCGCCGCTTTCGCGCGGGCGGCTCTGGCGCAGGCGGTATTCCTCCTCCGCGCGTTCGCGCGCCTGCCGCTCGATCTCGTCGCGCAGCTCCCCGAAGTGGACGCTCTCGTAAGCGGTGAGCATCTCCATCGGATGGCTGCGGTCGGTGAGCAGCCGGACAAAATCGGGGTTCGCCATCTCGTCGCGCAGCGTGAAGGACGGGTACCGCGCGCGGACGGCCTCCTCCTCGCGCTGCCAGCGGTTGGCCTGCGTCCGGGCGATGCGCTCGCGCAGCGTCTCGCCCAGCGCCTCCCAATCGGCGCGCAGCCGGTCGCGTTCCTCGGCCGCGCCCGCGTTCTCGCGCAGGCGGCGGCGCACGATCTCGCTGACCATGCGGCCGAACTCCTCCTTATATTCGCCCTCGATGAGGGCGCGGAAGCGTTCGGTCTTGTCCTCGCCGGCGGCGTCCCGGCCCATTTCGCCCGTGTCGAAGCCCGCGCCGTTCTGGCTTCCCTGCTTTACGGCGCTATCCAGACCGTCCTCGGGACGGGTGGCACACTTGTTTTTCTTCATGCGATGTCCTCCTTGTTTCTCTCCTCCCCGCAGAAAAATCCCGCGGTGCGCAGGTCGATATACTGCGGATACTCGCGCGCGATCGCGACCAGCCCGACCAGCGTCTGGTAATACAGGCTGTAGACCAGCACGGAGTCGGTGCAGCAGGTGATCTGGGCGCGCGCCGAGCCGAGGTCGATCTGCGCGGACGTTTCCCCGAGCAGCACGAGCGTGCTCGCGAGCGCGTTGATAAGGGCGCTGACGCCCGCGCACACGACGTCGTGTCCGCGCTGGGCGTAGCCGGCGTGGCCGGCGACCAGCAGGTTCATCAGATTCTCCCGCTGGGTGCATCGGATGCGGATCATTGGCTCATTCCTCCTCTCGCGGCCGCCGCGTTCGCTTCGATGTGCGCCCGCACGGCGGCAATGCCTTCAAAGTCCATCATTTCAAGCGCGAGCAGCGCCTGATCGGCCAGATCGGGCCGGAAAAAGCCCATCTGGTAGAGCTCGCGCGCCAGATCGTTGCGGGCGAGGCGGGTCTGGGGCGCGGCCTGCTCGGCGCGCACCTCGACGTCAAAGCCGACCTGCCGCCCGGCGAGCAGCCGGGGCGCGGGCAGGAACTCGTAGCCGCCGTCCTCGCCCAGCACGCGGAAGGCGCGCGAGCCGTCGTAAAACTGGCGGATGAGCTCGATGGCCAGCTCGCAGAGCGCGGTGTACGCCCGGTAGGTGCCCTTGATGCAGTCGCGGGAGAGCTTGCTGCCCGCCTCCTGCAGCGCCGTGATGGCCGAGGCCGCCGTCACGCCCTGGGTCACGCCGCCCTGCGTAAAGTCGCGGTTGCCGCTCGTCTCCTTGAGCTCGTTGACCTTGTTCAGGCGGTGGTTCGTGATGAACGCGGGCAGCGGGTTGACCGTGATCTGGCGCAGGTCGCCCTCCTCGAGCCGCCCGGCCACGTGCACGAAGTCGCGCTCCCAGTCGGCGAACTCCTGCTCGTTCACGCCGCACGAATCGCGGTAGAACCAGCGGGGCTTGCCCGCCAGCCGGGCGTTGCGCAGGATGATCTCGTCGAGCAGGTCGATGTACCGCTGGGGGCTCTTCATGATGTCGATGTAGCCGAAGCCCGCCGGGCTCCCGGCGATCGGGAACAGCACGTCGAGCACGAAGGGGTACTGCCCGTGGTCGTAAAAGCCGCGTTCGGCCAGGGCGGGGTCGTTTTCAGAGGCGTACAGCACCTGATTGCCGACGAACTTGCAGTAGTGCAGGGTGGCGCGGCCCTCGCCGTCGTATTTCTTGTAATACCAGTCGACGACCGCGCTCTTGCCGGTCAGTTCCTTTGCCTCGGGGCGCAGCCGGTCGTTCGCGGTGAGCGCCGAGCGGAGCTTGCCCCGGAGCGCGGGGTACGCCGCGTCGAGCAGGTCGTTGTCGGCATAGGTGACCAGAAAGACGTTGCGGCTGTCCTGCAGGTCGCGCACGCCGGGCTCCCAGAACAGGTTGAGCACGTCGATATCGGACACGCGGATGTCGCCCGCGCCGTTGTTCATGCTCTTGTCCCAGAACACGCCGTAGCAGGCCGTGCCGTGCTGCAGCTTGGGGTAGATGTTGCGCGAATAGACCTCCTCGAAGCCCGACCGCGCGAAGATGACCGGGAGCACCTTTGTCAGCATCTCGGCGTCCCTGCGGTCGCCCTCCTCGCGGGGCAGCACGCGGGGCGCGGGCAGGTTGTCCATCATGTCGCCGTGCTTGTTCATCAGGCTGTTGAAGAGCCAGGCCGAGGCCGGCTCGGGATCGTCGGGCTCGCGCCGCCCGCCGTCGTAGCAGCGCAGGCGGTACCAGCGCTCGTCGTCCAGAATGCGCCGGTCGAGGGCCTGCTTGCCCTGCCGGTAGCGCTCGAGCAGTCGGCCTGCCTCGGCCACCTGCTTTTCCCCGATCGGGGTGTGATCGTTCATGGTTTTCCTCTCTTTCTCTCCGCCCTACGTCCCCTGCCCGACCGGGAACTCCATGCAGAGGTATCGGGTCTCGTCGTAAATATGATCCTCCTGGCTGGTGTCGACGTCCTCCACATTGGCGCGGCCGTAGGTCAGCGCGGGCACGGTGCGGATGAAGTGGCGGCAGGTGTCGAACACGTAGAGCCCGGCGCGGCCGTTCCCGTCGAAGCGCAGGCGGCGGTGGAGCTGCATCTTGCCCGCGATGCGGGCGTTGTCACCCGGCTCAAAGTAGACGCCCTCGTGCTCCATCATCCGGGCGACGCTCTCTCCCCGGCTCTCGTCGAAGATCGAAGGGTCGGCGATGCCGCGCACCCTCCGGCCCTTCAGGTTGGGGTCGTCGGCCTCGATGGCCGCGATCTCGCGGGCGATCCTGCCGGGGTCCCAGCGCACGCCCTCGTTGGGCACGCCGGTGCAGCCGTACAGCTCGCGGATACGGTAGAGACAGCCGTCCGGATCGATCGCCCACCAGCCGACCGAGAAGGGGCGGCTGTAGCCGAAGTCGAAGGAGCGGGCGACCGGCCAGT
>CAMEPU010000052.1 GCA_945932315.1 uncultured Clostridia bacterium | reverse complement strand
AGGCGCAGAGACCGCCGGTTCGCCCTGTTCGGGCGTGCTCACGGCGGCGGACGGCGCAGCCGCATCCACATTGGACACCGCCGGAGCGTCCTCCACCGTCCAGCCCCGCGAGCCGGGCGCGCCGCCGCCGAAGTAAAACGCCAGCGCGAGCACCGCGACGATTGCCACGGCGGCAAACAATTTCTTATTTTTCATGTTCCGCCTCTCACAGCAGCTTTGCGCTGCTCAGCAGGTTGTAAAGCATCTGGGCGATCTCGCCCCGCCGGATCGCGGCCGTGGGCACGACCTCAAGATCGCTCTGGTCGAGGATGTCCGCCCGGTAGCAGAACGCCACACTCTCCTTCGCCCACGCGGCGACGGTCACGTAATCACCGAACTGCGCCAGCGTGTTGCGGATCTCGTCGTCCCCGAGCCCGGTGTCCATGCCGCACAGGCGCGCCGCGCGCGCGACCATGGAAGCAGCCTCCTGCCGGGTGATCGTGCCGTAGGGATTGAACCTGCCGCCGCCCACGCCCGAGATCACGCCGTAGATCGAAGCCGTCCCGACATAGGGTGCGTACCACTGCCCGGCGGGCACATCGGTGAATGCGTTCGTGGTCTTGCCCTCCAGCCCGAGCGCGCGCACGACGATCACCGCGAACTCCGCCCGGGTCATGGTGGCGTCGGGCGCGTACGTGCCGTCCCCCTTGCCGCTGATGATGGCGCGGGACGCGAGCTCCTCAACCGCCTTCTGATTTTCGTGCCCGGAGAGGTCGGAGAAGGTCGCGTTCGGCGCGGTCACGGGCACGCTTTTGACGTCGGCGTGCTTGCCCGGCAGACCGGCGGCTGACATGGTGGTATCGCTCTCAACCGCGCCTTCCACATCGGACATCTCATACAGGCCGGTCCTGCCCTGCGCGGCGCGCAGCGCGGCGACCAGACCGTACAGTCCCTGCTCGGTGGACATCTGGTTGTTGCCCTCGCCGTCCGCGGTGTGCCGGAAGCTGCCGTCCGGCTGGCGGTAGCGCAGCAGGCTGTCGAGCAGCGTGCCGTTCCTCACAAACCGGGGATCGTCGAGGTCGATGCCGAGCGCGGTCAGCGCCACGATCACCTGCACGATGCTCTCCGAATTTGCGGTGTCATAGCTCGAATAGCCGCCGTCCCGGTCCTGCATCGCGCTCAGGCAGGCGACCGCCCGCTCGACCGCCGACTTGACCGCGGGCTGGCTCCGATAATTCGCCAGCGCCTGCAGCGCCATGCCGGTCATATCGGGGTCGGAGACGTCGCCATTCAGCGCCCACCCGCCGTCCGGGAGCTGGTGGGACAGGATCTCGTCCACGTACATCTGCCGGGTGGCCTGGATGGCGGCCGCAGGATTGACGGGGATCTCATAGCCGCCGCTGTCCAGCGCGATGAGCGCCCAGACCGGGCCGTTGACCCCCTGCCAGACCGTCCGGTCAAAATCGCCGAGCGGCTTCAGCAGGTTATACCCCGCGACGTCGGCCGGGTCCGCGCCGATGGCGGTCAGCGCGAGCACAACGCGGGAATATTCGGTGTACTTCTTTTCGTGGAGCACGCCGCCGCAGGCGGCGACCGTTTTCTCGACGGTCTGATGATACGCCTCCCAGTAGCTCTGCGGCACGTCGTATCCGCTGCGCGCGAGGCCGATGACCGCCCACTCGCCGCCGATCGAGCCGACCCCGGGGGACTTGACCGTCTTCAGCATATATGCCGCGCTCTGATTGACCGCCGCCTGCAATTCGCTCTCCGAAACCGCATAGGCCGGCGTCAGGCCGAGAAGCAGCGTCAGGGTCAGAAGCAGGGCGAAAAACCGTTTTATTTTCATCCGGATTCCTCCAAAAGGATCGCTTTTTGAAAACCGCGAATGCCAGACCCGGGAAACCCGGGTCTGGCTCCATTCGCTTACTGATTATTTGACAACATTTTCCACGAAGCGGTGCATGATGGATGCGACCTCCGCGCGGCTTGCCGTGTCCCGAGGCGCCAGCAGATTGCCGCTGCGGCCGGTGATCATGCCCTCCGCATTGGCCCAGGCCATAGCGTCCAGCGCATATCCGCTGACGCTCTGAACATCCGCATAGGCGGTGAGATCGGCTCTGGCGCTCACGTCATAGCCCATGTACTGCGCGTAATTCCACAGGATGACCGCGAGCTGCTCCCGGGTGACCGAATCATTCGGGCCGAATCTGCCGTTGCCGTAACCCGAAACGATGCCGCATGCATCCGCCCACCGGACAGCGTCGCTGTACCACAGGCCGGCTGCCGTATCCGCATACGCCGCGCCGCCCACGGCGACAGGCGACCCAGCGAGACGGTGGAGCACGGAAACGATCATCGCGCGGGACATGTCGGCCTGCGGTGCGAAGAGATTGTCGCTTACGCCCGAGAACAGGCCGTTCTCTGCGACGTACTGCACGTCGTCATAGTACCAGGCATCGGTGCTGACATCGAGGAAGCGGATCTCCTCCTGCCCGCCGGCCGGGGGTTCGATCGTGCCCGTATTGTCGTTCTTGTCGTCCTTGTCGTTCTTATCGTTCTTATTGCTGTCGTCCAGGCTGGCCGCGTACTTCTCCGGGGTGATGTCGCGGGCTTCGAGCCAGCGCTCGTAATACCGGCTCGAGCTGTTGCGCTCTTCGAGCGTGTAATCATCGACATAGTGCCAGATGATCTCGTCGCCGTCCCGGAGCTCGCAATCCTTCAGGCCGACGCTCGGATGCTTGCCGTTCACGGTGTACATCCAGCCCGAGTTCTTGCCGTTGTCGAACTCGGCGAGCCAATAGCCGCCCAGCACAGACGGTGCGCGGATCGCGGAAACATAGTTGTTATCCGCACCCTTCTGCTTGAGGTTGTGGTCGTCGATCGCCTCGAGGAAGACGTCGTAAACCGTATCGCCCTTGGACATCTCGTAGGTCGTGGTCTTGATCCAGGTGACATATTCGTCGTGACCCTGAACGCCGTCGTCATGCTTGCCGTCGCCGATCAGGCGGAAGGTGACCTCGATGACGTCCTTCAGAACGGGGATGTCCTCCATCGCGTCGATCGCGCGGTCCAGCGCCCGATCAACCTCTTCGGTGCAGGCCGCCTTGCGGATGGCGGTCTTGCCGTCCTCGTATTCGGCCTTCAGCTTCTTCCAGTTGGAAGCGGTGTAGTCGTCCTCGTCATAATCCGAGAACTCGTCCTTCAGATCGTCCAGCGCATCGTCGATCGCCTTGCCGAGCAGCTTGTCATACTGCGTTCTCGCCGCGGTGAGCTTGTCGGCATTCGTGACCTGCGCCTTCTGCTCGTCGGTCAGGGCATCATACAGCGCCTCGGCCGCTTCGAGCGCGTTCATCGTCGCGCGGTCGGCCTTTACAACGTTCAGGCCGTCGATGGCTTCAATCGCCGCGCCGACCGGATCCTCGGTCAGCCGGAAGGAAGCTGCCAGCGTGACGTCGGCGTCCGGCATGGTGAAGCGCGCCGCGCCTTCGGTCACGGTCAGCGCCGTGCCGTTCATGGTCAGGCTGACGAGCTCGTAACCGGCGTCTGGTGCGACCGTCACGGTGATCTCGGCGCCTGCGGCCGCCTTGGCCGCGCTCGGGGTGACCGTGCCGTGCTCAGCCGATACCGTGATCGCATGGCTGACCGCGACGTCGGACATGTCGTACAGGCTGGTCTTTTCGGCCTGCAGGCGGAAGTAAGAAACCAGCGCGTAGAAGGACTGCTCGGTGGCCATCTGATTGAAGCCGCCGTCCGCACTGTGCCGGAAACCGTTCTGATCGCCCTCCACATAGAACGAGGTCAGGCCGTCCAGCAGGGTCTTGCCGTTCTTCGTGAACTGCGCGTCCGCCGCCGGGTCGCGGCCCAGCTCGGTCAGCGCGACGATCACCTGCGCGGTGTTTTCGGCGGAGGCCGCGAGGTTTTCGGGCTTGATCTGGCCTGCGTCGTTCATCAGGCCGGCGAGGTAGCTGAGCGCCTTGTCGACGGCGGTCTTAACCGCGTCATTTGTCTGATAATAGGGGGAGAGCGCCTGCACGGCCATCGCGGTCGTGTCGCAGTCGGCAGCACCCGTTGTGATGTTCCAGCCGCCGTTTTCGAGCTGCTTGTCGAGCAGGCTCTGAACGAGCGCGTCCTCGTTCGCCGCGTCATAGTCCGCGGCGTTGATGGCCAGCAGGGCGAAGGCCGTGCTGTTGTTGCCCTGCGCGGTGACCCAGGCGGTATCGGTCAGCGCCCGCATCAGATCCATGCCCTGGTAGGCCGCCGGATCGTTGCCCAGCGCGCGCAGCGCGAGGGCGATGCGCTCGTTCTCGGTCGGCTTGTATTGGTGCAGCTTTCCGGTCTCCGCGTTGTAGTTTGCTTCCAGATAAGCGTCCAGCGCCGCGTAGTACGCCGTGAGCTTGTCCGCCGGAATCGTCTGCTCGGCGCGCGCCAGACCGAACATCATCCATTCGCCGCCGATCGAGCCGGTGGCGGCGTCGGTGGCCAGCAGGGTCTGCGCCGTCTTTTCATAGATGTCACGCAGCGCCGCTTCCGGAGCGGGATCGGGCTGTGCTGCGGCTTCCGTCTCAACGGTGAAGTCCTCAAACCATGCCCGGTCGGTGCCGCTTGCCGAAGAGCTGTCCTTTGCAAAGGCGAAGGTGAACGTATAGGTGCCGGCCTCGAGCGCACGCTCAAAGGAACCGGTGTTCGAGCCGCTGATACCGTCCGCGATCTTTTCCTCGCCCAGCGAGATCGTCAGCTTGTCATAATTCGTTTCCGAAGAAACGCCGTAACCGAAGGAGATCGTGCCCTCGGCTGTCAGGGTGACCGTCAGCGAGGTCTGCGAGATCGAGCTGTTGACGCCCACATTGGTGCTCTCAAAGCGTTCGGCATCCGCGTTCCAGGCCCACGGATAATCGCCGTCGGCCATCGTCACATCGGAGATGCCGTCGCCCGTCAGCGTCACGTGCGCAAGGCGCGGGTCGTTCCACGCGATGATGTTCTCCTGTCCGCAGACTGCGCAGGTGTAGGTTCGGTACGCCGGGAAGGTCTGGATAGAATCCTCAAGCGGCGTGTGGCCGGTCGCCGGGATCACGTCGGTCTTTTTCACGTCGCAGCCTTCGCGGCGGCAGGTGTGGACGATCGAGCCCTCGGTCTCGCAGCCGGGCTCGGTGTAGACGCAGTCGGTGCAGTCCTCGGGAACGCCTTCATGTTCACAGAAATCATGGCCGCGCGGCGCGATGAATTCCTTGCGGAAGCTCTCGCCGCACGCGGTGCAGAGGTAGGCGGTGTAGCCCCGCTCGGTGCAGGTGGCCGGAACGACGCTCTGCTGCGCGCCCTGCGCGTGGAAGGTGACGTCGGTCTGCCACAGGAGCGCCGGATAGCCGCCGCAGGTGGGTGCGAAGGTCTCGGGATTCAGCTCGGCGTTCTTCATCGCGGTTTCGTCGAGCGCCTCGGCGGCCGGATCGCTTTCCGCCTTGGTGTTCAGATAATAGCCGCGGGTCACGGACGCCTTGTCGCTGCCAAAGCTGCCCAGCAGGCCGCCGGCGCTGCTTTCGCCGGTGACCATGCCCACGCTGTAGCAATCGGTCAGCGCAGACGTGCCGCTGCCGTAGCTCGGGCCGGTGAGCTGGCCGCCGACGCCGCCGACATTGGAGGTACCGGTAACAGCGCCCGTGTTGTAGCAGCTGTCCACCGTGATGGCGTAGCCGCTGCTGCCGAAGATGCCGCCGACGTTGGAGGTGCCGGTGACCGCGCCCGTGTTATAGCAGCCGGTGACCGTGGCCGCTCCCGCGAAGCCGCCGATGATACCGCCGACTGACGAGCCGCCGGTGACCGCCGCGCGGTTGACGCAGTTGCGGATGGTGGTATCGGCCGCGTAGCCCGCGATGCCGCCGACGTTGCTGCCGGTGCCGTTGATCACGGCCTCGTTCACGCAGTTTTCAATGACCGCGCCGCGCGCGTAGCCGGTGACCGCGCCGCCGCCCGAAAGCGTGCCGCGAAGGGTCAGTTTTTTGATCTCCGAGCCGCTGCCCAGCGCGCCGAACAGGCCGCGCGCCGCGTTCAGACCGGAGACCGTGTGGCCGTCGCCGTCCAGCACGGTGGCCTTGCCCGCGCTCGAAAGCGTGTTGTTCCAGGGATAATCGGCGAGGTCGATGTCGGCCGTCAGCTTGCCGGAGATGTTCTGCGTGTTCTTCTGATTCTGCGCCGAGAACCAGGCCAGCTCCGCGCCGGTCGAGATCAGGTAAACGTCGTTCTCGTCCTGCTGGGGCTCGGTCTCGGTGACGCCGTCCCAGGCGTTCTCCGGGCTGTTCTCCAGCGTGATGCGCTTGCCGACCTCGGTTTCATCCTCTCCAATGGAGAAGCTGCCGGTCTTGTAGCGGTAGCCCGCGCCGTAGATGGTGTAGGTGTACTCGCCCGCGACGCAGGGGAAGCTGCCGTCGTCGGCGACGATGATCTGATTGCCCGCGCTGTCGGTCAGGTTGACGGTCAGCGCCGTGCGAGCGACCGCTCTGCCATCGCCGTCCACAAAGGTCAGCTTGCCGTCGACAAAGTCGGTCTCGGCCAGCGCGATCGTCAGCTCGGGCAGGCGGCTCAGGATCATGCCCGCGTCGGTAGCGTCATGGCTCATGGGCTTGCCCGTCGCGTATCTGACATCGCGGTGTCCGCCGATGGGCGCTGCCTTAAAACCGCCCAGCTTGATCGCGCCGTGCAGCGTATAGCTGTTCCCGTTCCAGTACTTCGGGATCGTGATCGTGATGTTCTGGCGCACCGGATTGCCGCTGAAGTCGTAGACGCCGAAGCTGCTGCCCGGATTCGACTGGAACGAAGTGCCATCCTCGCCGAAATAATACAGGCTGAAGTTGAAATTGTAAACGCCGGACAGCTTCTCCGCCGGGCTGAGCAGACCGGTGAACTGCACCTTGATCGTGTCGCCCGCGCGAATCTCGGCGTCCGCAGCCAGCGGGTTGCCGTCCGCATCCTGCAGCGCATAGCTGACCCCGCGCGCGGTGACGACCTGATAGGTCGCAAGGCCGTCCTTCTCCACCTTGATGATGTGGCGGCCGGTGGTCAGGCCGGATACGGTGACCGTGCCGTCGTCCGCCACGGTGACACCCTCATCGGTGAAGCCGCCGAAGGTCATCTCATCGGCAACGGTGGAACGGTTGACGGTGACGGTGCAGCCATCCTCGGGCTTGAAGCTGTAGCTGGCGCCCGTATCGCCAAGGTAGAACAGAATGTCGTGCTCGGCATCCAAAGCGGTGGAAGCAGCGTCCAGACGATCCATCATCATGTTGGTCTGGATGGACGAGCCGTCCGCGCCCACGGTGACCACAACCACGCCGGTGCACTCGGGCCAGATCGCGGAAAACTCCTTGCCGCCCATCGCGGGCGCGTTCGTCATCGCGTCATAGGTCACGAGCACGATGGCGGTGCCTTTCCGGTTCGCGGTCATCGTCGCGACCGAGCTGTTATTCGCGTCGGGGGTGATGGTCAGCACATCGCTGGGATTGCCCTCCATGTCGATCACGGTGTAGTGCATATCGGGCAGGCCGACCTTGGCGTTCATAAAGCTCTCAATGGCCATCCAGTTGCGGAACACATTGAACTCGAAGGTCTCGCCCACGTCCAGATCGAGATAGCCCTGACCATTGGCGTTCAGATAAATGTCCGCACGGTCATAGACGTTCTGATCAAAGCGATAGACCGTGTCCTTCGTGAACGTCTCGCTGTTCAGATTCAGATCGTCCGCCGTGACATTGACCGCCGCGCTGTCCGTCCACTTGGTGAAGTTCCAGTAGGTCACGCCGTCCGGATGCTGCACGCGGTAGAAATGGTTGGCGTTCGTCTGCGGCACGCGGAATACAGCGGTCACGCCGTTTTCATCCTCGGTCACCGTGGAATCCGCGAAGGTGTAAATGTAATAGGTTCCAAACGTGCCCGCCGAAATGGTCGAACCGGCCGGGGCGGTGATGGTGATCTCATAGGCCTGCGGGATGCTGGCGCTGAGATCATCGTTGAGGGTGGGGGTCTTTTTCGCCGTGGCCGGGAGGTAGCCCGCCTCGCGCTCGCCGATCGGCGTAAAGTCGGCCTGCACCGTATCGCCGACGACAAACAGGCAGGAGGTGCGCATCGTGCCGTAGTTGTTCGCCTGACCGGGTTCGATCGTGCGCGCATTGCCGTCCGCATCGGTCACGGTGACGTCGATCGTATAATCGGTGTCCTTGACCCAGCCGCTGTTCGTGGCGTAGATCTGATACATGCGCTGGATCCTGAACGAGCTGCTCTCCTCGGAGACGGTGAGCTTCAGGCCGCCGTTGCAGTTTTCGTCCGCATCGTAGCCCTCGAGCCAGTAATCGCCGGCCTCGAGGTCGACCGTGTACGCGCCGTCGCTCGCTGCGACGTCCGCGAGCAGATCGGTCTCACCCTTCTCGCCGTCCGTATAGGTGTACAGCTTGAATTCGTTCACCTGCGCGCTGTGCAAGCCCGACAGGGTGGCCGGAATGGTCTCCGGCTCGGCGGCCTTCAGCGCGAACAGGTAGCCGCTGTCATTCTTGTAATAGAGAACGCCGTCCGCATCGGCGATCACGCTGCAGATGCAGTAATTCTGCGCGTCCGCATCCGGGGTATACAGCGTCTCCTGCGTCGCCGACGAGCCGTCGGTCCTGGCCTTGATGACGTTGACGCCGCCCGGGTTGTTGTTATAGGTCACATACAGGTACAGGTATCCGGTGTCCTCATAGGCGGTGGACAGCAGGATCGAGCACTGCGGATAGGCAGGCTCCGTGACGCTCCACTTGACCTCCTTGGTCGCGGGATCGACGCAGACCACGTTTTTACTGCCGCTCCAGCCGCCGACGCCCAGGTAGACCAGACCATCATAGACCACGGGCGTGCCGGTGGAATTCGAGCCGTAGCTCGACAGATCGACCGTGTTCAGCTCGCCCAGCGTGCCGTCCGCGTTCAGCGTTGCCCAGCACAGCGTGGCGTTATAACCCGCGAACCAGACCTTGCCGTCCGCGTAACAGATGCTGGAACGGATCTGGCTGCAAGCGGCGCTGCAATCAAGATCAGTCTTGACCTCGCCGGTCCGCTTATCCCGGCTGACCAGATGGCCCGCGTCGTTGCCGACGATCACGTAATCGTCAACAACCACCGCGCCCGCCCAGTAGAAGCCTGCGGAGTCGAGCACGCGCCACTTGACCGCGCCGGTCTCGGCGTTCAGGCAGACGAACGCATATTCTTTGCCATAGCCAAAGCCGACATAGACATAGCCGTCGTCATAAGCGATCGGGCTCTGCGCCTGACCGCCGTTCTCATCGGTGTAGACCCACAGGGACTCCAGCGTCGCGGCGCTGAAGGCCTGCACCTTGCCTCCGTTCAGCGGGCAGAAAATGATGCCGTCGCCATAGGTCGGCGGAACGCTGCCCCAGCTGGTCGCGGCCGCCATCGTGGCGCTGGCCTTGACCGAGCCGTCCGACCCATCCACCCTTTTCAGGGTGCTGCCGCACATGGTGATGACGTCGCCGTCCACCAGAATCATCGGGCTGGGCGCGTCGCTCCAGCCGGTGTTTTGCTTTTCCGCCCACACGAGCTCGGTCGAGTCGGCCGCGACCGGCGTCCGCGCGTCGGTGACGCCGTTGTTCTCCGCGCTGCCGCGGAAGCTCGGCCAATCGGAGGGCAGGTCGACGATCTCGACCGTATGCGCCTCCGCGACGCCCTCGACGGTGACAACCTGCGCTTCGGTGATATTTGCGATTGTGTAAACGCCGTCGGTTTCGGTCAGCGCTTCGCCGTTCGCCTTGACGGCGAAATCGGCGGTCGCTTCATAACCGTCCGCGATGGCAACCGTGAAGCTGAAGCTGCCGCCCGCCGCCACGGGAGAGGACGAGCCCTCCGCCGCTTCGACCGTATAGCCGTCACCGGTGGGCAAGGTGACCACATAGGTGTCGGGCGCTGCCGCCTCCTGCGCGACCATCACGGTGTAGGTCTTGCTGCCGCAGGTAATGGTGATCTCCTCGTCTGCCGCGACCGCAACATTCTCGCCGCGGCGGTACGTGGTCTCACCGACCTTGACCGTGACCTTGTCCTGCTTGTTCTCGGCCGCCGCCGTGATGTCGACGGTCTCAACGTCCGCGCCGACCGTCAGCGTGTATTCGAGCGTCTCCTTGGCAAACGCGGGCTCAAGCGTGCCCTCGCTGGCCGACAGGCTGGCCAGCCAGCCCGCCGCCGTGCTGAAATCGCCGCCGAGATCGGCGCCCAGATCGCAGGTATACATGACCCGGATGACGTCGCCGTCCGCCAGATCGGTGACGTCGGCAAGGCCGACATCTGTGAACCAATCGTTCAGCGTGCCCATCCAGCCCGCTCCGCTGCCGCCGTCAAACTCGGCGAGACCGTTGATCTCGGTGATATAACCGCTGTCCGCGCCTTCGGACGGGATATGATTCGCGTCCAGCGCCGATTTGATGCAGCTCATCATGGTGGAATCCTTTGAGAGATCCACCGTGGTGTCGACCAGCGTGCCGTCCCAGGCTGCGCCCTCGTCTGTTGTATAGGTCGTGTTTTCCACGATGACCTGAACACTGCCCAGACCACCCGTTGCAAAAACCGACGCCGGGAACATGCCAAAGATCATGACCAAACTCAAAAACAAAGATAGGAGTCGTTTTCCTGTTCGTTTTTTCATTTCTTTTCCTCCTTTGAACTTAATCCTCTATATAAACCGCTCGCGCGGAAGCTTCCCCCAAAAACAAAAAAGCGGATGCACCTGCACCCGCAATCGTCCGATGGAAAGAAACAAAAATCCCAATCGGAATAAAAAAGCGACAGCGAAATCGCTGCCGCTTTTATTGGCAATAAGAATATCCCCCAGCGGCGCCAACGCGCACGTGGGGTTATACTCCCTGTAGGTCTTCTGACTTACGTGTCCAGACGGAAGCCCGTCAACGCATATCCCCCGCCTTCCCAGTCGAGCCATTACAGCAGCCAGTGACCTGCTTTCGCAGAAAGAGGATATGCTCCACGATTACAGCTACTGAATCCGGTCTGTCCCCACTCGGGGCAAGAGCCGAAAACGTGTCCAGGATTTTCACCTGATTCCCTTGTTCAGCAGAACAAGAATGCGTGTCCCGCCCATTCGGTCGGGGTCGCGCATGCGCCACAAAAGCCGGAGCATATTCAGTTATGGAGAAGTTTTCCAACTTCCTTGATCCATCATCATTCTATTCCCGGTTGTGCAATCTGTCAAGACGGTATTTGAATTTGCAGCAAAATTTGTCAACAAATTCACAAAATCGTCCGAATGACGTTTTCTCCGGAGCAAACCGGCTTCGTCCTCTTTTGATCGGTTCCATTAAAACGCGCAGCCGGCCGGGACGCCCGCGCGCAGGATGAGCGTCTGCTTCCGTCCGCCCCACCGTACAATGACGACGCAGTCGCGCGGTGCGGTCAGCTCCGCCCGGAGGAGCGCGCCGTCCTGCCACGCGGCCGAAACCGCGATCCCGTCCTCTGTGCGCAGACCGGTGAACGCGCCTTCTTTCCATTTGGACGGCAGGGCGGGCAGCAGGTCGATGACGCCGTCCGCGCTCTGCAGCAGCAGCTCGGCGATCCCGGCGCACACGCCGAAGTTGCCGTCGATCTGAAAGGGCGGATG
>CAMEPU010000051.1 GCA_945932315.1 uncultured Clostridia bacterium | reverse complement strand
GCCTCGGCCTCGATGCCGAACACGTCCTTGGCGTCCTCCTCGTTGGAGATGCAGACGTCGACGTACTGGCACAGGTCGGTCATGGCGGCGCGCGACGGGCTGCCCATCCACACGCTCACCGAGCTGACCGGCCTGCACAAGAGCACGGTGCACCGCATGCTGGCGGCCATGGCTGCGCGCGGCTACGTGCAGAAGGACGAGGAGACCGGCCGCTACCGCATGACGACCCGGCTCTACGCCCTGTCGGCGCAGGTGGTCGAAAATCTCGACCTCGTGCAGCTCGCGCGCGCGCCCATGGAGCACCTGCGCGACACGGTGGGCGAGACCGTCCATCTGGTCGTGCCCGAGGGCAGCGACATCGTCTATGTCCACAAGGTCGAGGCCGAGGTCGGCGCTATCCGCATGTTCTCGCGCATCGGCTCCCGCCGCCCGATGTACTGCACGGGCGTGGGCAAGGCCATTCTGGCCAGCATGACCGACGAGGAGGTCGACGCGATCTGGGCGGCCAGTGACATTCAGGCCTACACCGAGCACACCATCGTCACCCGCGAACGCCTGCAGGACGTGCTGAAGGCCATCCGCCGCCGGGGCTGCGCCTTCGACAACGAGGAGAACGAGCTGGGCGTGCGCTGCATCGCGGCGGCGGTCTACGACTACACCGGCCGGGCCTGCGGCGCGCTGTCGATCAGCGCTCCCCTGCTGCGCATGGGCGACAGCCAGCTCGCCCGCCTGCAGCCCCACCTGATCGAAGCCCGCGACCAGATCTCGCACGCCATGGGCTGGCGGGGCTGAGTCCCGGAAGTTCAGCAAAAAAATAAGGATCGGAGCTCCCCTGTGCGGGAGAAAATCCGATCCTTTTTGTTTGCCGTCGTTTTATAGATTCCAGGTGTGCACCCGGCCGCCCTGAATGACCGCCCGGAGATTGAGGTCTCGGTCGAGCAGCACGAGGTCGGCCTGCTTGCCCGGGCAGATCGAGCCGTACCGGCCGTCTACGCCCAGACTCTTCGCCGGGTTGACGGTGGCGCAGGCCACCGCGTCCTCCAGCGGAATGCCCATGTCGCGCACGGCCGTCCGCAGGCAGTCCATCAGGTTGGTGGCCGACCCGGCCAGCGCGCCGTCCGCGGCCAGCACCGCGCGGTTGCCGGTCACATCGACGTCCAGCCCGCCCAGCGTGTACCGCCCGTCGGGCATGCCGGTGGCGCGCATGCTGTCGCTGATGAACACGATCCGGTCGCCGCCCAGCATCCGGAAGGCCGCCCGCACGGCGGACGGATGGATGTGCACGCCGTCGCAGATCAGCTCGGCGTCCACCCACGGGCTGTCCATCACCGCGCCGACCACGCCGGGCGCGCGGTGGGTGAAGGGCGGCATCGCGTTGTAGAGGTGGACGGCGTGCCGCGCGCCCGCCGCGAAAGCCGCCATCGCCGTGTCGTAGTCGGCGTTCGTATGCGCGAGCGAGACGGCGGTGAAGTCCTTGACCCCGTCGATGAACGCGGCGAAATCGGCGTTTTCCTCGGGCGCAAGGCCGATGAATTTGACGAGCCCGTCCGACGCCTTAACGAACCGGCGGGCGGTCTCGACGCTGCACGGGAGGATATGGCGCGCGTCCTGCGCGCCCTTCTTGACCGGGCTGATGAACGGCCCCTCCATGTTGACGCCGAGCAGCGCCGCGCCCTCGGCCGGGCGCTTGGCATAATCGGCCGCCACCGACAGGATGCGCTCGAGCTCGGCGCAGGGCAGGGTCATGGTCGCGGGCGCGATTGCGGTCACGCCCACCGACAGCTCATAGGCCGCGATCTGCGCGATGGCCTCGGGCGTGCCGTCGCAGAAGTCATACCCCATGCAGCCGTGCAGGTGCAGGTCGATCAGGCCCGGAATGGCGTAGCAGCCCTGCGCGTCCAGCACCGCGCCATCCGCCGTGCCGTCCGCAAACAGATCGCCGCTGATCGCGATTCCGCCCGCCCGGAAGGTCTTGTCCTCCGTGTACACCAAGGCGTTTTTGAGAATCATTTGGTTCCTCCTTTGATCCGGTGCTGCGCCTTGCCGCCGTCCAGCGCGCGCAGCGTGTCGTCGTGCAGCAGCTCTTTCGCGCCCTTATCCTGTGCCGCATAATAGGAGTACAGGATATCCAGCGTGAGCAGGATCGGAAACTGCGGGGAGATCACATTGCCCTGATTGAGATATTGCAGGGAGGGCATGCGGATGACCTCGGTGCAGTATTCCCGGAAGGGCTCGGGCTCCGCAGCCGTCAGAAGCACGGTGCGCGCGCCCCGGCGGCGCGATTCGCGCAGCATGTACAGCACGGACTCAGTCTCGCCGCTGACGCTGATGCCGAACACCAGGCTATGCTTGTCCTGAAAGACCGCCCGCATGCGCATGAGGTCGCCGTCCTGCACCGAGTCGATGTTCACGCCGATGCGCATGAACCGCAGCTCCATCTCGGCGGCCGCGTGGCCCGAGTTGCCGCACCCGCAGGCCAGCACCCGCTGCGCCTGCCCCAGATACTTGCCGACCCGGGCGATCTGCTCTTCATTGACCAGGCTGTACGTCTTGTTGAGCAGCTCCTGATAGGCGTTCAGGATCATCCGGGTGTTGCCCGTCATGGATTCCCGGTTTTCGACAAAGGTTGATTCATATTGGTAAACAAACTCCCGGTAGCCCCGGTAGCCGCATTTCTGCGCGAAGCGGGACAGCGAGGCCTCCGAGACATACAGGCGGTCGGCCATGGCCTTGGAGGACAGGTCGACCTTCTCCCGGTTTTCGATGAAGAAATCGGCGATGCTTTTTTCGACGGTCGTGAACCGGTCGTAGTTCATCTTGATGATGGGCACAACCGACTTGACATAATACTCCATGTGAGCGCCTCCTCTCAGCCGCGTTGGCGCTGCATAAAGTGGTAAAACGCGCCCAGCATGCCCGCATCGTTCCGGTGCCGCGCAAAGGCCAGCCGGACATGGTCGGCCACGCTGTCCAGCAGATATTCGCGGAGGGCGGCCTCCAGCGGGCCGCGCAGGTATTCCTCCTGCGCCATGACGCCGCCGCCCAGCACGACGACCTCGGGGTCGATCACGTAGCAGATGTTGGCGATGCCCTCGCCCAGCACCCCGACCATCTCGTCGATGGCGGCGCTGCAGACCGGGTCGCCCCGCTTGGCCTCCTCGAAGATGCGCAGGCCGTTCCAGACCGATTCGGGCGCGCCCTTCTGCGCCGCCACCTTTTCGGTCAGGATAGACGCCGCGCCCAGCGTCTGAAAATCGCTGCCCCGCATGTGCAGGTAGCCGACCTCGCAGGCGCTGTTGCCCGCGCCGTGCAGCACCTTGCCGTCCAGCACGATGCAGCCGCCGATGCCCGTGCCGATGGTCAGCATGACCATGCTCCGGCTGCCCAGCCCCGCGCCCGAGACCGACTCGGCGAGCCCGGCGCAGTTGACGTCGTTTTCGACCTCGCAGGGGACGCCGAAGCGCGCCTCCATCGTTTTCTTGAAGCTGGTGCCCGCGTAGTGCGGGATCAGGGGCGCGGAATAGAACACCTCGCCCCGCTCGGGGTCGACCATGCCGGCCGTCGAGATGCAGATGCCGCTGATCACAGCCGTTTCCCACAGCCGCGCGGCGATGCCGGTGACCTTTTCGAGGATCGCCGGACCGCCCCTGGCCGCCTCGGTCGGCGTTTCGCCCCGGCTGAGGAACGAGCCGTCCTCCGCGAGCACGCCGTATTTGATCGCGGTCCCGCCGATGTCGATGCTGATGTAGTATTTCATTTCATCCTCCGGCAAACTCTGCCTTTTCTAGATTATATCATATCAAACGGCACGACGGGAGCGGCATTTTCCCGTGCTCCGCTCCCGTGTGTCCCGTGCAGGTTATATGCGGATCTTGAAGATCGCCTTTTTGACGGCGCACGGCTCGCCCACGGCGACCGCGGTGCGGTGTCCGTCGCTCGGGAAGCAGATCAGGAAATCGCCCTCCCGCAGCACGGCCGAGCCGTTCTTTTCGCCCTCGAGGGGCAGGAAATCGTCCTGCGGAACGAATTCCTTTTGCTCCATGTTCCCGATGAAGTTCAGGTCGATCTGCTCCTCGCCGCGCAGCATCAGATGCAGGTCGAGATACTGCCGGTGCGCCTCCCAGAAGCGGTTTTCGGGCGCGGTCGTCGTGTACTCCACCACGTTGACGAACAGGCGCTCCCCGTCGATCGGGTAGCTGCCGCGCTCATAGCCCAGCAGGTCGTGGGACGCGGCATAGGCGAAGCATTCCCGGATCTGTGCGTCCAGAAAGGGGTACTCGCCCAGGGTCTTGAGATTTCCGAAGATCATACCGTCCCTCCGTCAGTTCCGATAGATGGTGGTGTACGGCGCGGGCTGGGTGTTGTCGCCCTTGATCTTACGCCAGATCAGGCTGGCCGGGATTCCGACCACGAGCGAAACCGCGATCGAGATGATCGAATAGGACCAGATGGAGACCGCACCGGCCGGCGCGAAGTACTTGATGCCGATCATGACGGACGAAGCCGCGATGAAGGCCAGCGTCGCGCCGAAGGTGTTGGCCACCTTGGTGAACGCGCCCAGAATAAAGGTGCCGATCAGGATGCCGAGCACCAGACCCATGAAGCCGTTGAACCACTCGTAAGCGCTCTTGACGCCGCCGTTTGCGAGCACGATCGCGACAAGGATCGAGAAGATGCCGACGATCAGGGAGACATACTGGCCGATCTTGGTCTGCTTCTCCATGCTCAGTTCCTTCTTGGTCAGGCGGGCCTGAATGTCGAGCGTCCAGCTCGCGGCGACCGAGTTGAGGCCGGTGGACAGGGTGGACTGGGCCGCCGCGTAGATGGCTGCGAGCAGCAGGCCGGTGACGCCGACGGGCAGCTCAAAGGCGATCCAGGAGGCAAAGATCTGATCCTGCTGGGCCGCGGGCGGCAGCGGGTTGCCCTGCACCTGATAGAATACGTACAGGCCGGTGCCGATCAGATAGAACACGGTGGCGATGAAGATGGACAGGCAGCCGTTGCTCAGCATCATCTTGTTGAGCTTCTTGGTGTCGGTGGTGGTGGTGAAGCGCTGCACGATGTCCTGGCTGGAGACGTACGAGCCCATGGTGTTGAAGCCCGCGCCGACGATCAGCAGGAAGACGCTGTCCTTCAGGATGTTGGGGTTAAAGAGGGGCTGGTCGGCCGCGAGGAACTTTCCACCCGCCGCAAACTCGTGGAAGATCGCGCCGATGCCGCCGTCAATATGCGCGAGCAGGAAGAACAGGCCGCAGGTGACGCCGATGAGCAGCACCGAGCCCTGAATGAAGTCGGTCCAGAGGACGGACTTGAGGCCGCCGGTGTAGGAATAGATGATCGCGATGACGCCCATGATGACGATCAGCAGGTTGACGCTGATGCCGGTCAGGTTGCCGAGCACCATGCAGGGCAGGTACATGATGATGGACATGCGGCCGACCTGATAGATGATGAACATGACCGCGCCGAGCACGCGCAGGCCCTTGCTCTGGAAGCGCAGCTCCAGATAGTGGTACGCGGTGTCGATGTCGAGCTTACTGTAAATGGGCAGGAAGAACTTGATGGTCAGCGGGATGGCGACCAGCATGCCGAGCTGGGCGAACCACATGATCCAGGTGCCCGAGTACGAGTTACCCGCCAGAGACAGGAACGAGATCGGGCTTAAAAGGGTGGCGAAAATGGACACGGACGTGACCCACCACGGCACGGTGCCGTCGCTCTTGAAGTACTCCTTGCCCTTCATCTCGCGCTTTGCGAAGTGCAGGCCGGCCAGCAAAACGGCCGCCAGATACAGGACGAGGATCGCGAGGTCAATTTTGGTAAAACCCTGCATATCTTTTTCTCCTTTTTCTAAACTCTCTTTTTACAGAACCTCGCTCAGGCCAGATAAACCGCCTTGGCGTCGCGGATCATCTTCGCCGCCTCCTCGACGACCGCCTTGTCGCTCTCGATGAGATCGGCCAGCGGCTTGCGGACGCCGCCGAGCTCCAGACCCTCGTTGATCTTGAGAACGGCCTTGATGACGGCGTACATGTTGCCGTGCGCCGCGCACAGCTTGTAGATGATCGCGTTCACCGCGTGCTGCAGCGTGCAGGCCTTCTCCATCTCGCCGGCGCGCACCAGCTCGTCCAGCTTGAGGAACAGCTCGGGCATCGCGCCGTAGGTGCCGCCGATGCCGCCCTCCGCGCCGATCACGCGGCCGCTGATGAACTGCTCGTCCGGGCCGTTGAAGATGATATAGTCCTCACCGGCCGCCTGCTTGAACATCTGGATGTCCTGCACGGGCATGGAGGAGTTCTTGACGCCGATGACACGCGGGTTTTTGCGCATCTCCGCGAACAGGCCCATGGTCAGCGCCACGCCCGCGAGCTGCGGGATGTTGTAGATGACAAAGTCGGTGTTGGGGGCCGCCGCGCTGATGTCGTTCCAGTACTGCGCGATCGCGTGCTCGGGCAGGTGGAAATAGATGGGCGGGATAGCCGCGATCGCATCGACGCCCAGGCTCTCGGCGTGGCGGGCCAGCTCGACGCTGTCGCGGGTGCTGTTGCAGGCGACGTGCGCGATGACGGTCAGCTTGCCCTCGGCCGCCTTCATGACGTTCTCGAGGGTGATCTTGCGGTCCTCGACGCTCTGATAGATGCACTCGCCCGACGAGCCGCCGACGTAAACGCCCTTGACGCCCTTCTCGACGAAGTAACGGGTCAGCGCCTGCACGCGCTCGGGGCTGACGTCGCCCTTCTCGTCGTAGCACGCGTAGAACGCCGGAATGACGCCCTTGTACTTTTCCAGATTTCTCATGTTTGGTTCCACTCCTTTTTTACTTTCTCAGTCTGCCAATGCTTCCGCAAACGATTTGGTGATGAGCTGCGGCCGCGTGATGATCGAACCCACGACCACGCTGAACGCGCCCAGCTCGATGACCCGCCGGGCCTTCTCGGGGGTGTTGATGTTGCCCTCCGCGATGACCGGGTGCTTGGCCCGCGCGACGATCTCGCGCAGAATGGCGAAATCATCGGCCTCAATGCGAAGATCCCTGCTCTCCTCGGTGTAGCCCACCATGGTGGTGCCGATGAAATCGAAGCCCAGCTCGTCCGCGTGGAGCGCTTCCTCGACGGTCGAACAGTCGGCCATCCAGAGCTGCTCGGGGTACCGCTGCTTCAGCTCCCGGAAGAACGCGTCCAGCGTCACGCCGTTCGGGCGGAGCCGTCCGGTCGCGTCCAGCGCGATGATCTCGGGCCGCACCTCCATGAGCTCCTCGACCTCGCGCAGGGTGGGCGTGATGTACACGTCGCAGCCCTCGTAGTCGCGCTTGACAATGCCGATGACCGGCAGGTCGACCTGCGCCTGAATCTCGCGGATGTCCTCCCGGGTGTTCGCCCGGATTCCGACCGCGCCGCCCTCCTTCGCGGCCCGCGCCATCCGTCCCATAATAAAGGAAGAATGGAGCGGCTCGTGCGGGAGCGCCTGACAGGATACAACCAGCTTTCCTCTCAGCTTTTCAATTTTTTCGTTCATCCTTGCTCGCCTCCTCGGTTGTTGTTTCCCAGTATAACTTTAAAAAATGAAGTTTCAAGTGCTTTGAAAGTTCCTGAAAGTACTTTACAAGTTTTCTCAAAGGCCGGGTCAGAGCGGCCGGATTTTCCATCCGTTTTTAGATATTTTGCATAATTTCCTGACATCTCTTTCTACCCGTCCGCGAAGCATTGCAATCCAAAACCGGATGGGTATACTAAAAGGCGGAAACACTCAGAAACCGCAGGTTTACCACATTTATAAAAGGAGAATTGGAATGGTTATCTACAAGGCAAAGGACTATCAGGACATGAGCCGCAAGGCGGCCAACATTCTCTCGGCGCAGATCATTATGAAGCCCGACTGCGTGCTCGGTCTGGCGACCGGCTCCTCGCCGGTGGGCGCGTACGAGCAGCTCATCGAGTGGTACAAAAAGGGCGATCTCGACTTCTCCCGCGTGACCACGATCAATCTGGACGAATACCGCGGCCTCGGCCCGGACGACGCGCAGAGCTACCGCTATTTCATGAACACCCACCTCTTCGACCACGTGAACATCGACAAGGCGCGCACCTTCGTCCCGGACGGCCTGTGCGCGGACGCGGACGCGGCCTGCCGCGCCTACAACGCGATCATCGCGCGCGAGGGCGGCATCGACATGCAGCTGCTCGGCATGGGCGCGAACGGCCACATCGGCTTCAACGAGCCGGGCGCGGCCTTCGAGAGCGAGACCCACTGCGTCGACCTGACCGAGAGCACCATCGAGGCCAACAAGCGCTTCTTCGCGTCGGCGGGCGACGTGCCCCGTCAGGCCTACACCATGGGCATCAAGGGCATCATGCAGGCGCGCAAGATCGTCGTCATCGTCAGCGGCGAAAACAAGGCGCAGGCGCTGCGCGACGCGCTGTACGGCAAGGTCACCCCGGCCGTCCCGGCCTCCATCCTGCAGCTTCACAACGACGTGACCATCGTGGCCGACGAGGCCGCCCGTTCGCTGCTGGACGAATAACCCAAATGCCAGAAAAGCGGTATGGCGCAGACGCCATACCGCTTTTTTGATCTCCGCAGAGTCAGTTTGCCCCGTTTTTTTCAAATCATCCGGGCGGGGCCGTCCGGAACACGACCTCGATCCGTTCGTCGCCGACCTCGACCCGGGCGAGCGCCGCCCGCGCGATCCGCTTTTTTTCCCCGATCGTGTAGTCCGGCCACTCGGTGAGCACGGCTTCAAAGAAGGCTTCGTGCTCAGCGGGCGCCGCCCGGCGGAGCAGTCCGTCCCGCCGTTCCCTGAGCATGCTCAGGGCCTGATTGGCCGCGTGGATCTGCGCCGCGACCGTCTGCACGACGTCGGGCTCGCGCACGAGCGCGAGATTGTGGGTCAGCCGCGCGATCTCGTCCTCCCGTTCGGCGATCCCGATTTCGAGCCGATTGACCTCGGGGTTCGGGCGGCGGGGCAGCTCAGCCCCGACCGCCCGGCAGCTTTTGAGAAAATCGAGCAGCCGCGTTTCGACCGCAGCTTCGATCTGCTCGAGCGTGACCACCTCGCTTCGCCCCGGGCAGACCGCATTCCCCCGCTTGTGCCCGCCGCAGTTGATGTAGTGCCCGTCCCGCCCGCCGGGCTTGTTCACGACCGTGACCGCATAGCCGCACTTCGCACACTTCATGAGGCCGGACAGCCAGCTGTGCGTGCCCGCGCCGCTGTTTTTGAGCATCCGGTTGCGGTCGAGCTTGCGCTGCGCCTCCAGCCACAGCGGCGCGTCCACAATCCCCTCGTGGGGCGCGAGGGTGACAAAGCTGCCCGTCCGATCGGCGCATTTCCGCCCGCCCGCGCCCTGCGGCGCGTAGCAATAGCAGCCCCGCCGCCCGTCGTAGGCCGCGATGGGGTCGTTCATCGCCGCGCCCCGCTCCCGCAGGTAGCGGTAGACCGCCGCATCCGCCCGGACGAACGCCGGGTTGCGCAGCAGCCGCCCGAGGGGTAGCGTACCCCACGCGCCGCCCCGCGCCGTGCGCAGGCCCTCCCCATTGAGCCAGCGCACCAGCGTGCCCAGCGTCTCGCCCTCCCGCACATACCGCTCATAGAGCGCGGCCATCAGGGCGGCGCGCTCCGGTTCGGGCACATAGCAGGCCGTGCGCCGGCCGTCCACGATCGTCTCCCCCTTGTCGAAGCCGAAGGGCGGGCGGCCGCCCAGATACATCCCGGTCCTGGCGCGGGCGAAGTAGTTATCGGTTACCCGGCGCTGGATGGTCTCGCGCTCAAACTGGGCGAACACCATCATGATCTGGGCCATGACCGTGCCCGCGGGCGAATCGTCCAGCGTGATGCCCTCGGTGACCGACTGAAAGTGCACGCCGCGCGCCGACAAGCGCCCGCACAGGCCGGTGAAGTCGTGCACCGAACGGCTGATGCGGTCGAGCCGGTAGACGAGGATCTTTTCGACGAGGCCGTTCTCGGCGTCGGCCAGCAACCGCTGGAGGGCGGGGCGCTCGATGTTCTTGCCCGAATAACCCTTGTCGGTGTAGACCCGGCAGCCGGCCAGCTCGGACGCGGTCAGCGCATCCCGGCAGAACGCGGCCTGCTGCTCGACCGAGATGCTGTCCGCCCGCTCGACCGACTGGCGCGTGTAGATCGCGACCATGCGCTCCCCCCTTCCCCGCCGGGCAGCGGCCGGTCAAAGCTCTGGCGGATGCGGATGATCCGCGCCTTGATTTCGCCCGGCGTGGGCGCGTCCGCTCCCCCGTCGGTCCGAACCGTTGTAATCATGTTCTCCCCCCTTCCCTACACGATATGCCCGGGCCCGTCCGATTATCCGCACGCTTCCTTCTGAAAACGCGTACAAAAAAATTTCCCTCCGGCTGCCGCCGGAGGGAAACCCGATCCTTGTTTTGTTCTGCCGGTCAGGCCAGCAGCCCGGCCAGCTCGGTCATTGCGCCGGTCTCCTGCGTGCCCAGCTCCTTCAGGAGCGCAGTCTGCGCCTGAATGGCGGCCTCGTAGACCGCGATCTCGGCCGAGAAGTCGCCGCCTGCCTCGTCATAGCGCGCGAAGATGCTGCGGGTCGCCGCGTCCACATCGGCCTTGGTGAAGCCGATGTCGGTGCCCCAGTAGAGGTTGTCCTGATTGTCCGCGCCCCAGAGCATATCGTCCTGCACGGCGATGACCTCGGGCGAGAAGTACATCGCGTACCACTCGAGCACGTTGTTGACCGTCCACGCGTACTCGTCCACCGCGGTCGCGACGTCGCCGGTCTCGAGGCAGGCGATGATGTCGCGGCAGAGCGCGATGTTCTCCTGCGGCGCCTCGTGCGGAACGATCGGGCGCTCGTACATCAGGCCGAGCAGATGCTTCTGCGCGTATTCGAAGGCCGCGAGGTTCTGGTCGGTGAGCTGCCGGCCCTCGGCCCAGAGGGCGGCCATCTGTTCGCTGTCGTTTGCGTCGCGGGCCTCGCGGTAGGCGCGGTTGACCTCGACGACGCGCGCCTGCATGGCCTGCGCCGCGGTGTTCAGCTCCCCGAGCGCGGCCTCAAAGGCGGCCACATCCACGCCGGCCCCGGCCATCAGCTCGCTGTCCATGGATGCCAGAATCCGGTCGTACTGGGCGGTGAAGTCCAGATAGAGGGCGGGCGTCTGGTCGATGTACATGGCGAGCGCGCCGTAGTACTGCAGGTTGAAGCGCATGACGTCCTCGTCATAGGTGTCCGGGGTGTCGTACTGGCTGTGATAGATGTCGATGTAGAAGGGGAACACGGTCTCCATGTCCTGCTGCAGCAGGAAGCCGTTGACCGTCGAGGGCACGCCCGCCGCGTAGTAGGAGAAGTCGTCCGAGTAGGTGTAGGTCTGGTAGCCGTCGGTCAGCACGCCGTCCGGGAAGCAGCCCTCGGGGTCGGGCGAGTACTCATACTCGTTCGCGAAGTAGTCGAGCATCGCGTACATCTCGGGCGCCGAATAGGTGCTCGTGTAGGTGTCGAACTCGTAGGCGGGCAGTTCGAAGTTGATGAAGGCCAGCGTCTTGCCGACCCACTCAGGGTGGACGTGGTTGATCATCTCCCACGCGCCGACCGTCCAGTCGTACTGGGTGTAGGAAGAGCCCCACTCCTCAGCGCCGTGCAGGCAGA
>CAMEPU010000050.1 GCA_945932315.1 uncultured Clostridia bacterium | reverse complement strand
TTCGCGCCCACGCGGATGGCGGCTGCGATCTCCTGCATCTTTTCGGTGCCCTCGTCCATTTTGCGGACAGAGGCAAAGTTGAAGGCAGCGAACGACAGCGCGAGCAGCGCCGCGATCAGTGCCAGTGCGAGGATGGACATGATACCTTCTTCCTTTCTGTTAATGGAATAGAGTGAGAGAGAATAGAGAGGGTCGAGCCGGTCCCCTTTTTTGTCTTTTGTTGACAGGTCAAAGGAAAAGGATTTGTGTAAAATTGCTAAAAAACTTGGAATTCTAAAAAATCCAAAATTCAATACCATTATATCATATACCATAAAATCACACTGTTGTCAAACCGTGGCAAAATGTTGAGTAATTTGTTGTAAAATGGGAAAAACCCGATTTTGCGATTTATTAGAGTGAATTATTTGAACGATTTCCGAGAGAATTCCCGGGAAGTTTCCGGGAAAAAATTCATAAAAAATTTTCGATTGGAAGGCGCCAAAACGATTAGTTGCATAGTTTGAAATGATAAAAACTGGTCAAAGTGCACAAAATTTATTGTGCTAAAGCACATGAAAGAAAAATGCGGGCAAACAAAAAAACCGCCCTGTTCAGGGCGGTTCAGACGGCTGTGTTCAGTTGGCTCCGTAATGCTTTTTCAGAGCGGCGAAGGTTTGGGCGCTCACCACGTGTTCCATGCGGCAGGCGTCCTCGGCGGCGATGTCCTCGTCCACACCGAGAGAGATCAGCCATTTCGTGATAAATTCGTGGCGTTCATAGATGCGTTCGGCGATTTCCCGGCCGCTTTCCGTCAGGGTAAGATGGCCGGTGGCGCCGACTTCGATATACCCATTTTCCCGCAGCAGGCCGACCGCGCGGCTGACGCTCGGTTTGGAAAAACCCAGGTGCTGGGCGACGTCGATGGAACGAACCGATCCCTTGCGGTTTTGCAGGACGAGGATCGTCTCCAGATAGTTTTCAGCGGATTCCTGGATTTTCATGGCGCGGATCTCCTTTGCGTGGTATTAAGATGTATTATAGCAGATAAAAGTGCGTAATTCAAGGCATTTTGCTCAAAACAGGGAGTAAGTGAAGGCTAACATTTGCGAAAAATCATAAAAACAGCCCGCCGGATGGCGGGCTGCGCGAGATGCGATGATGGTCACTGGTCGAGCGTCAGGTCCCCCTCGCGGATCCAGCCGATGCGGCGCAGGATGAGACCGAAAGCCCAGCTCAGCACGCCGGGGAGGACAAAGCAGATGAGGATCAGGCCGAGCCAGTCGAATGCTGTGGGGGCGATTGCCGCCGCGCCGTTGGCGAGCGCGGCCTCGCTGGGCTCGAACCAGCCGGTATACACGCCGATCTGGCCGACCAGGCCGCAGGTGCCCATGCCCGAGGAGACGGGCGCGCCGTTCATCTGCATTTTGAAGACGCAGGTCGCGATCGGGCCGGTGATGGCCGAAGCCAGCGTGGGCGGGATCCAGATGCGCGGATTGCGGACGATGTTGCCCATCTGCAGCATCGAGGTGCCCAGACCCTGGGAGATCAGGCCGCCCCACTTGTTCTCGCGGAAGGACATGACGGCGAAGCCGACCATCTGGGCACAGCAACCCGCGACGGCCGCGCCGCCCGCCAGACCGGTCAGGCCGAGCGCCGCGCAGATGGCGGCCGAGGAGATCGGGAGGGTCAGCGCGATGCCGACCAGAACCGAGACCAGAATGCCCATGAAGAAGGGTTGGAGATCGGTGGCCCACATGATGAGCCGTCCGACCGAGCTTGCCGCCGCGCCGATGGTGGGCGCGCACCAGGCCGCCAGCATGCAGCCCGAGAAGATGGTCACAAACGGGGTGACCAGAATGTCGATCTTGGTCTCCTTGGAGACCGCCTTGCCCAGCTCGGCCGCGATGACCGTGATGATGAGCACAGCGAGAGGACCGCCCGCGCCGCCCAGCTCGTTGGTGGCCGCGCCGACCGCAATGAGCGAAAAGAGGACGAGGGGCGGGCATTGCAGCGCCCAGCCGATCGCGGCCGCCATGGCCGCGCCGACGACCGCGGTGTTCTTCGCGTAAGCGCCGACAGTCACGAACGCCTCGATGCCGAGCTGAGAGCCCAGCGTGCCCACGATCGTGCCGATCAGCAGGGAACAGAACAGACCCTGCGCCATTGCGCCCAGCGCGTCGACGCCGTACCGCTTGGCCGAGATCACGATATTTTTCCGTTTCAGAAATGCCCGGAGTTTTTCCATTGCAATCACCATGTTTCTTTTCTTTGTGTCAGTTGCGCTTGACTGGTGTCAAGACACCTGATTCATTATAGCGCGTTTGAGATAATTGTCAAGGCTTGGACACAAAATGGGCGCTCCGATTGGATTCGGAGCGCCCGGAAAAACGAAAGTAGGGATCAGGGAACCAGACGGGTCATATCGCGCGGGAACATGGAGGCCTCGCGGATGTTGTTCTGCTTGAGGAACTGCATGGTCAGACGCTCAAGGCCGATGCCCAGGCCGCCGTGCGGAGGCATGCCGTACTTGTGCATCATGGTGAAGGACTCGAACAGGGTCTCGTCCATCTTGCGGTCGCGCAGCTTCTGAATCTGCTCGTTGTAGTCGTGGATACGCTGGCCGCCGGTCGTGATCTCCAGACCGCGGAACAGCAGGTCGAAGGACAGGGCGTATTTCGGGTTCTCGGGGTCGTCCATCGCGTAGAACGGGCGCTTGGCGGACGGGAAGTGGGTGACAAAGACGAACTCGGAGCCATACTCATCCTGCGCCCACTTGCACATCATGACCTCCTCGTCGGGGTTGAGGTCGTAGCGGTTCTTGGACTTGTGGCCAAACTTGTCGAGCATGATCTGCTTGGCCTCGTCGAAGGTGACGGTCGGGATCTCCTTGATCTCGGGCAGATCAGCCTTGAGCATGCTCAGCTCCTCGGCGCAGTGATCCTTCAGGTACTGGACGACATACTTGAGCATGCCGGTCTCCATCGCCATGACGTCGTACATCGAGTCGATATAGGCCATCTCAAAGTCCAGACCGATATATTCGTTCAGATGGCGGCTGGTGTTGTGGCGCTCGGCGCGGTAAACGCTGCCGATCTCAAAGACGCGGCCAAAGATGCCCGCGGTGTACTGCTTGTAGAACTGGGGACTTTGCGCCAGATAAGCCTGCTGGCCGAAGTAGTCGAGCTTGAAGATGTTGGCGCCGCCCTCCGCGCCCGCGGAGACGATCTTGGGGGTGTGGATGTGCACGAAGCCCTGCTTGATCATATACTCAGCGAAGCCGTCGGCGATCGCGCCCTGAATGCGGAATACCGCGCGCTTCATGGGATGGCGCAGGGTGATCGGGCGAAGGGGCAGGTCGACGTCGAGCGTCAGGCCCATGTATTTCTTGCCGAGCGGAACGGGCATGGGCTCGGCGGGCTTGGACAGAATGGTGACGGCGGAGAGGACGATCTCGAAGCCGTGCTCGGCGCGGACCTCCTCGCGGACGGTGCCGGTGATCTCGACCGCCATGCCGTCCTTGAGATCGGCCTTGGTCAGACCGCTGACCTCGCCCGACATCATGCACTGGATGAGGCCGGTGCTGACGCGGATGACGACGAATGCGAACTCGGACATATCGCGCACGCGGTGGATCGTGCCGCGCAGGGTGACCTCGCGGCCAATCGAATCAGACGCCAGCGCGATCGCGTCGACGTACTGCTCGGGAGTCTTGATAAATTCCATAATTGACAAACCTCTCTGTGAAGGATTTTGATTTTTGAGTTACAACTTTATATTATACCGGGTCTTCCTCTTGTAATCAAGGAAAAGTTATAAGTTAGAGTGAATAGTGAAGAAGTGTGGTGTCGGCTGCGCCGACTATTTGGTATTGCGCCGCTTTGCGGCGCACAACACCTTTTCACTTTTCACTCTTACCTCTAACCTTCGCACGAAGTGCGTTCATCTCCTCGCGCGCTTCACCGGACAGCAGGATACAGGCGACATAGACCACGCCGCCGACGGCGACTGCAACGACCAGACGGAACAGGTCGGACAGGGGCAGCAGGGTGCAGCCGTAGGCGGCCAGACCGCAGAGGGCGGCCGAGCCCGCGATGCGCGCGACCGTCGCGAGCGGCACGTGCCACATCAGATATTTGCGCGCTCGGACGGCCGAGATGACAAAGTAGGCCGCGAAGGCGACGAGCGAGCCGACCGCGCCGCCAATGAAGCCGAACCGCATCAGCAGGACGACCGAGACGGCGATCTTGATCAGGGTGGCGACGATCGAATTGGCCATGACCGGTTTGGTGTTCTGCACGAGCTCGAAGCCCTTGTTGGCGTATTCGGTCAGGTTGGTGAAGACCATCGCGAACGCGATGAGGGCGATGACAGGCGCGCCCGCATCGTAGCCCTTCTCAAAGAATAGCCGGGAGAAGGGAAGGGAGACCGCCGCCAGACCGAAAGCCGCCGGGAAGGACACCAGCATGTACAGGCGCACGCCCGAGCCGAGCAGGGAGCGCGCTTCCTCGGGGCCCGATTCGCGCCAGGCCTTCAGGACCGAGGGGTAGACGCCGCGCAGAATGGCGACCGAAAGCATGTTGAACACCGAGGACGGGATCGAGCTGTTGGCGTAATAGATGGCAAACGCCTGCTTGTTGAGAAAACCGTAGATCAGATAGCGGTCGATCATGTTCAGGGTGCCGGTGCACAGGGACACGCCCATGAGGGGCACGCCGAACGCGAGCAGCATCTTGAGCAGGTCTTTGGAGAAGTTTTTGAGCCGGACGACCCGGGGCATGCCCAGGACGAAGACCGCGCCGACCGCGCCGATGCCGTCGGCAAAGATGTTGGCGAGCAGGGCGGGGACGGCCGTGGGATAGTTGGACTGTCCGCCGACGAACAGGACGGCGAGCAGCAGCTTGAGCGAGGCCGAGGTCAGCGACAGGATGATCGCCGGACGGATGAAGCCGAGCTGTACCATGGTGTTGTTTAAAATGGTGAACGCGGTGTAGGTGCAGAACATGATCGCGCCGTAGAAGAACAGGCTGCTGCCCGTCGCCAGACCGCCGATCAGGCAGACCGCGCAGGCGACGCCGCAGATCAGGGCGTAAATGACCGAGGTGGTTGAGAACAGCCCGGCCGCCTTGTCCTTCTGGTACTCGGCTGCGACATAGCGGGTGTTGCCCAGGCTCATCCAGGTGGCGGTGAGCAGGTGGGCGTAGTTGACCGTCATGTTGACGTAGCCGTAATCGGAGAACGCGGTATCCAGGAAAATACGGGTGTAGAGCGAGGACACCATCAAAAGCAGGATGCCCTCGACGATCTTCGCCGGCAGGAAGAGCACGGCGTTTCGTGTCATCGTGTTTTTTTCTGACATGCAATAGGCTCCTTTGCAGGTGCGGTGAAGTTCATTTAAACTTTATTGTAACATAACGAAAACTGTTCCACAAGGGGAGAAGCGGGGGAGAAATGCGGCTCTGCCACTAAAATTGTTGTGTGCAATGCTGAAAATGTGCGCGTTTGGGGAGACGCGGCTATTAAATTGCAATCCGGTAAAAAACCGTGTATAATAAATACCGAATCAAAATTGCCGGTTCGGAGGTTTCTCCATGAGAATATTGCACATGATGGGCGGCGGCGACGTCGGCGGCGCCAAGACCCATATTATGACGCTGGTCGGGGCGCTGCGTGAGCGCAACGAGGTGCGCCTGATCTCCTTCCGCGACGGCCCGTTTCCGCAGGAGGCCAAGGCCCGCGGCATCGACGTCGTGGTCATCCCGGGGGCCAATCCGCTGGCCAGCGCGGGCGCGGTAAAAAAACAGATCGCGGACTTCAAGCCCGACGTCATCCACTGCCACGGCGCGAAGGCCAATCTGGTCGGCGCGCTCGTGCGGCGCACGGTGCGCATTCCCGTTCTGACCACCGTCCATTCGGACTATCGGTACGACTATCTGGGCAATCCGCTCAAGCAGCACACGTTCGGCCTCATCAACACGGTCGCCCTCCGTTTTCTGGACTATCACCAGGCGGTCGCCGACCGCATGGCGCGCACCCTGATCTCGCGCGGCTTCGACCCCGAGCGCACGTTTAAGATTTATAACGGCATGAACTTCGGCGATCCGGTGGGCGAGATCGACCGCGCGGCCTACTGTAAGGAGCAGTGGAACGTGGAGATCGCAGAGGACGATATCCTCTGCGGCATCGCCGCCCGTCTGACCCAGGTCAAGGACATCCACACCTGCATCCGCGGCTTCGCGGGGGCGTGCAAACAGTGTCCGCAGCTCCGCCTGCTGATCGCGGGCGACGGCGAGGACGAGCCCTCCCTGCGCGCGCTGGCCGAAGAGCTGGGCGTCGCCGACCGCGTCACCTTCTGCGGCTGGGTGTCGCCGGTGGACAAGTACTTCGCCTGCCTGGATATCAACCTCCTCACCTCGATCTCGGAGACCTTCCCGTACTCGATTCTGGAGGGCGTGCGCGAGGGCTGCGCCACCATCTGCTCGGACGTCGGCGGCATGAGCGAGTTGATCGACACGGGCGAGAACGGCTACATCTTCCAGCCGCGCGACGACAAGACCCTGTCTGAACAAATCCTCGATCTGGCGCGCGACCCCGAAAAGCGGGCGCGATTCGCCGCGCGGCTCTATGAAAAGGCGGTGCGCGAGTTTTCGCTCGACACCATGTGCCGCACGCAGGAGGAGAACTACCGCACGATCATCCGCCGGTTCGCGCTGCCGAAGAAGGAGCGCCGGGGCGTGGTCATCTGCGGCGCGTACGGCCGTGGCAACGCGGGCGACGACGCGATTTTGAAGGCGATCGTGCAGGAGGTGCGCGCGGTCGCGCCCGACAGCCCGATCACCGTGCTGTCCCGCCGCCCGGAGGAGACCCGCCTGCGTTACCGCACGGGCTCGATCCACACCTTTGATATCCCGCGCATGCTCCGGCGCATGCACCACGCCGGATTGTATATCAACGGCGGCGGCTCGCTCATGCAGGACGTGACCTCGACCCGTTCGCTCAATTACTATCTGTTCACGCTGGCCGCGGCCCGGGTGTTGGGCTGTAAGGTCATGATGTACGGCTGCGGCATCGGCCCGGTCGATAAGCCGGCGAACCGCAAACGGACGACGCGCGTGCTGAACCGCTCGGTCGATCTCATCACCCTGCGCGACCGCATGTCGCAGGAGGAGCTCGAGCGGTTGGGCGTCAAAAAGCCGCGCATTGTGCTGGCGGCCGATCCCACGGTCACGCTCGCGCCCGCGCCCGCCGTGCGCGTCGAGCAGGCGATGGCCGACCTGGGGCTCGACCCCGCCGGCCGTTATCTTGCCTTCGGCCTGCGCACCTGGAAGGATTTTGACGCGGCGGCGGACGAGCTCGTCCGCACGGCCGAGTACGCGTGGGAGAAATACGGCCTGACGCCTCTCTTCCTGCCCATCGAATACCCCAAGGATCTCGCGCCCGCCCGCCGGGTCGCGGAGCGCCTGCACTGTCCGTTCGCGGTCATCAAAAAGCAGCTGCCCATCGAGGTCACCATCGGCATCCTGTCCCGGATGACGCTCGTGCTCGGCATCCGGCTGCACGCGCTGATGTTCGCGGCCGCCCGGGGCGTGCCGGTTATCGGCGTCAGCTACGACGTCAAGATCGACGGCTTCCTCGACTATATCGGGGAAAAACGGTGCGTCCCGCTGCGCGGTGTGACGGCGGACGCGCTCTGCCCGCTGATCGACGGCGCGATGGCCGGGGCGGGGGAGCGGAGCGCCCGCGAGACCTCGGACTGGCTCCTCGAGCGGGAGACCGAAAACAGCCGGGGAGCCGCCGCGCTGCTCGGAAAATATGCGGGAAAAGCGGGTTCGGAAAAATGACAAGTTTTTTAAGCTTTGTTTTTCTGTTTTGGTCGAAAGTGACGATTTTCGCGAAATCCATGTGAATTGCTTGCCTGAAAAAAGAAAATCGTGTAAAATGATACCATCGGTAATCATTCTCCCTGCTGAAAGCCCGAAAGGAGTGCTGAAATGGTTTTCGTTGCGAATAACGGCTTGAACCGGATCGTCTGCCACCATGCCATTGGAAAAAGCACGCCCTTTTATACCTCCGGCTTTTCTCTGGCAGGAGTCCGTGTATCCGTGTAACTGTTTGCAGGATGCAGCCTAGCTGCATCCTGCGTTTTTTGTTTTCGTATTGGGAGGATTGAATTATGAAGAAAGTCGCGATCATTATGGGCTCTGACTCGGACTGGCCGGTCGTCAAGGGCGCATGCGATCAGCTCCGCCAGTTTGACATTCCCTTTGAAGCGCATATCCTGAGCGCACACCGCACCCCTGCCGCCGCCGCGGAGTTCGCCAAGAACGCGCGCGCGAACGGCTTCGGCGTGCTGATCTGCGCCGCGGGCATGGCGGCCCATCTGGCCGGCGCGTTCGCGGGCAATTCCACCCTGCCCGTCATCGGCATCCCGATGAAAGGCGGCGCGATGGACGGTCTGGACGCGCTGCTGGCCACCGTCCAGATGCCCAGCGGCATTCCCGTGGCCACCGTGGCCATCAACGGCGCCAAGAACGCCGCCGTGCTGGCCGCCCAGATTCTGGCGGTATCGGACGACGCGCTGGCGGCTAAGCTCGATCAGGCGCGGATCGATATGGCCGAGCAGATCGCAGCGAAAGAAGCAAAACTGCAGGCTGAGCTGGCCTGAAATCCAAACACGCATTTTATTATTCATCAATTATACGAAGGAGAGTCTGCTATCATGGAAAAGAAAGAACAGCTCTACGAAGGCAAGGCCAAGAAGGTTTTCGCCACCGAAGATCCGGAAAAGGTTATCGTCTCCTATAAGGACGACGCGACCGCGTTCAACGGCCTCAAGAAGGGCCAGATCGCGGGCAAGGGCGTCATCAACAACGTCATGAGCAATCACATGTTCCAGATGCTCGAGCAGCAGGGCGTGCCGACCCACTTTGTCGAGCAGCTCTCCGAGCGCGAGACCGTCGTCAAGAAGGTCTCTATTGTTCCGCTTGAGGTCATCATCCGCAACATCTCCGCCGGTTCCTTCGCAAAGCGCTACGGCGTCGAGGAGGGCATCGTGTTCGACGCGCCGACCATCGAGTTCTCTTACAAGAACGACGATCTGGGCGACCCGCTGCTCAACAGCTATCATGCGCTCGCGCTGAAGCTGGCGACCGCCGAGGAGATCGAGACCATCAAGTCGATGGCGTTCAAGATCAACGAGGTCATGAAGGCATACTTTGACAAGCTGAACGTCATTCTGGTCGATTTCAAGCTCGAGTTCGGCAAGACCGCGGACGGCACCATCGTTCTGGCGGACGAGATTTCCCCCGACACCTGCCGCCTGTGGGACAAGGACACCAAGGAGAAGCTGGACAAGGATCGTTTCCGCCGTGATCTGGGCGGCGTCGAGGAAGCTTATCAGGAGATCATGCGCCGTCTGATGGGCAACTGATGTCCCACCTTTCATCCCGGACACGAAATCAGAAGGCTTTAGAACAATAATAGGAGGGTCTCATGGGAGGCTTTTTTGGAGCAATTTCCAAGCGGGACTGCGTGATGGACGTTTTCTTCGGCGTCGACTATCATTCCCACCTCGGCACCCGCCGGGGCGGCATGATCATCCACGACGAGGAGAAGGGCTTCCAGCGCCAGATCCACAACATCGAAAATACCCCCTTCCGCACCAAGTTTGAGAAGGATCTGCACGATTTCGAGGGCACGAGCGGCATCGGCTGCATCAGCGATACCGATCCCCAGCCCCTGCTCGTGCGCTCCCATCTCGGTCTGTACGCGCTGACCACGGTCGGCATCATCAACAACTCCGAGGAGCTCATCAGCGAGTACTTCTCGGATCACGGCCACCAGTTCATGGCCATGTCCTCGGGCAAGGTTAACGCGGTCGAGCTGACCGCCGCCCTGATCAACCAGAAGGACAATCTGGTGGACGGCATCCGGCACGCGCAGGAGCTGATCGAAGGCTCGGCCACCATCATCATCCTGACGCGCGACGCGATCATCGCGGCCCGCGACCGGGTCGGCCGCCTGCCCGTGCTGGTCGGCAAGGATGAGGACGGCCATTGTGTTTCGTTCGAGTCCTTCGCCTATCACAAGCTGGGCTATGAGGACGCTTACGAACTTGGCCCCGGCGAGATCGTCCGGATCACGGCCGACGGTTACGAGACGCTCGCGCCCGCGGGCAAGGAGATGAAGATCTGCTCCTTCCTGTGGTCGTATTACGGCTACGCCAACTCGAACTACGAGGGCGTCAACGTCGAGGTCATGCGTTACCGCAACGGCGCGATCATGGCGCAGGACGACAAGGCGCGCGGCTTGGCGCAGGACATTGATTATGTCGCGGGCGTGCCCGATTCGGGTGTGCCGCACGCGATCGGCTACGCGAACGCGAGCCACATCCCGTTCGCCCGCCCCTTTATCAAGTACACCCCCACCTGGTCGCGCTCCTTCATGCCGACAAACCAGAAGATCCGCAACCAGGTCGCCAAGATGAAGCAGATCCCGGTGCCCGAGCTGATTCAGGGCAAGAAGCTGCTCTTCGTCGACGACTCGATCGTGCGCGGCACCCAGCTGCGCGAGACGGTCGAATTCCTGTACGAGTCGGGCGCGAAGGAAGTGCACATGCGCTCGGCCTGCCCGCCGATCATGTACGGCTGCAAGTACCTGAACTTCTCGAGCAGCAAATCGGAGATGGAGCTGCTCGCGCGCGTCACCGTGCAGGAGCTGGAAGGCGACGAGGGCCAGAAGCACCTGGACGAGTATGCAAACGCCGACACCGAGCGCGGCCAGTGCATGCTGCGCACGATCTGCAAGAAATTTGGTTTCGATTCGCTGGGCTTCCAGTCGCTGGAGGGGCTTCTGGAGGCGATCGGTCTGGATCGGGACAAGGTCTGCACCTACTGCTGGAACGGCAAGGAGTAAGATCCGCTTTGTCAGTTTGACGCTTGGCACGGAAATGGAGGGTTTCTGTGCGGAGCGGCCGCAATGCTGTGTTTCCCAAGGAAATTAGAGGTTGATTTACAATGAAATATTCGATGAGAAGACTCCCGCGCACCCCGTTCGATGCGGACGCGGTGCACGAGGAATGCGGTGTATTCGGCATTTATGTGCCGCAGGGCGAGGAGGTAAGCCCGGCGCATGAGGCATACACCGCGCTGTTCGCGCTCCAGCACCGCGGGCAGGAGGCCTGCGGCATCGTCGTCAATAAGAACGGCGTGTTCAAATGTCATAAGGACGTCGGTCTGGTCAGCTCGGTGTTCAATCAGGAGATTCTGGACGGGATGCCGGGCAACATGGCGGTCGGCCACGTGCGTTATTCGACCACCGGCCAGCCCTCGCGCGAGAACGCCCAGCCCCTGTCGATCACCCATGTCAAGGGCAATCTGGCCGTGGCGCACAACGGCAATCTGGTCAACGCCGGGCCGCTGCGCCGGGAGATTGAGCTTGCCGGCGGCATTTTCCGCTCGTCCTCGGACACCGAGGTGCTCGTCTACACGATCGTGCGCGAGCGCCTGAAGTGCGGTTCGATCGAGGAGGCTGTCCTGAACGCGATGAACGTGATCGAGGGCGCGTACAGTCTGGTCGTCATGTCCCCGCGTAAGCTGATCGCGGCGCGCGATCCGCGCGGCATGCGCCCGCTCTGCATGGGTCGCATGGGCGGCTGTATCCTGTTCGCCTCTGAATCGTGCGCGTTCGATGCGCTGGGCGCTGAGTTCGTCCGCGATATCGAGCCGGGCGAGGTCGTGGTCGTGGAGGACGGCGAAATCCGTTCGCTCCACTGTCCGCAAAAGCCGGATACCGCGGCCTGTGTCTTCGAATATATCTATTTTTCCCGCCCTGATTCGGTCATCGACGGCGCGTCCGTTGAGCTGGCCCGTCAGGAAGCCGGCAAGTACCTGTCCATCGAGCATCCGGTGGGCGCCGATCTGGTCGTCGGCGTGCCCGATTCGGGCATTCCGGCCGCGATCGGCTACGCCAAGTGCTCGGGCATCCCGTACGGCGTCGGTCTGATCAAAAACCGCTATATCGCGCGCACCTTTATCCAGCCCGGGCAGGCCCGGCGCGAGCGGTCGGTTCAGCTCAAGCTGAACGCGCTGCGCGAGGCCGTCTGCGGCAAGCGGATCATCCT
>CAMEPU010000049.1 GCA_945932315.1 uncultured Clostridia bacterium | reverse complement strand
TTCTGCGCGACGCGGGACTCGTCGTATTCGTCGGCCGCCGCGATCGCCTGTTCCAGCGCCTCGCCGGTCAGAATCTCTTTTTTTTCGTCCATAAGTGGGGCTCCTCTCCACATAATATTCCATTTTACTACATTATATCATGAAATTCCACGCAAAAAAAGACGGTTTGTAAATTTGGAGGCCCAGACCGCAAAAAAAGACCCGCCGGAGCGGGTCTTGGAGGAGCGCATCACTGGTTGTAGGTATTGCTTGGCGGGATGATGAGCGCGCAGAGGATATAGGCCACGATGCCCGTGCCCGACAGGCCGAACAGGGCGAAGGCCAGACGGATCAGGGTGGCGTCGATGCCGAGGAATTCGCCGATGCCGCCGCATACGCCGCAGATCTTGCAGTCGCTGATGCTGCGGGTGAGTTTTTTGCCATTCATACAGAACCCTCCTTCTATTTTCAGTATATCCTGAGGTCGAACATTGGACAACGAAAGTTTTTCTTAAGAATGAGAATAGAGGTTGAGCTGTCCGGCCGTCACCTTGAGGTCGAGTGTGTACGCTGTGTCCGCGCCGCCGAAGCCCGCGCTGCTCAGGCTGCTGCCGTTCCACAGCGCCGCGCCCGCCGTCACGTCGGCGGTGCAGCGGTAGGACGCGGGATCGCGCGGCAGGCCGAGCGACATCTGTCCGCCCGTGCACTTGGCCGTGATCTGATCGACATAGAGCGCGTCCGCGCACAGCTCGCCCGCCGAGATGTGCAGGTCGGCGCGCTGCGCGTACAGGCTGTCGATCTCGACCGCGCCCATCGAGCCTTCAATCCGGGCGCTGTCGGCATAGAACTGGTCGATGTCGGCCGCGCCGCCCGTGATCTCGATCACGCCCGCACCCGCGTTCAGCCGCTCGGCGTCGAGCGCGCCGCCCGAGATGGCGACGGTCAGCTCGTCAAACTTGTGCTCGGGCAGGATGATCTCGGATTCGCCCGCCCGGGTGGTCAGGGTCAGGGTGCCGCCGTTTGTATCGGCGTCCACATCGCCCGACCAGCGCAGCCGGTCGCCCATCTCGATCTCGCACGACCCGGCCGCGACTTCAATGCGCAGAACGTCGATGCTCTCAGGGTCGTTGACCTCACACGTGCCGTTCTCGACCGCGCCAGAATCGTAGGTGCCGCGCAGGCCGAAGAAGGGGCGGAGCGCGCCGTTCTCATAGCCGGTGTAGAGCTGGCCGCCGTTCCACACGCCGACCGTGAGCAGGATGACGCCGAGCAGCGCGGCCGCGAGCAGCAGTTTGACCAGAGTTTTCATCCGCGGAACACCTCCTTGAGCTTTCTGCACAGGCTGTGGACGAGGTCGATGAACCAGTTCATGACCGAACCGATCAGATGGAAGATCGGGGTCGAGCAGCCGGTGACGATTTTAATGACGAGCAGGGCGAGCAGGCCGCCGACGGCCAGCACGACGAGGCCGAGGCCCAGCGTCGCGACGGCCGAGGCCAATCCCTTGCCGACGGCGAACAGGGCGAAGACGCAGAGCAGCACGCCGCCCGCGAGCAGGGCGAGCGGGAGCACGGCGAGGGCGACCGCGCCGCCGAAGAGCAGGGCGATCGCGCCGATGACCAGGCCGAGGATGAGGGCGATGCCGCCCACGCCAACCGCGCCCACGATGGGCGCGCCGATGACCGCGCAGACGCCGATCAGCACGACCAGCCAGACCGGCCAGCCCCGGCGGGGCGCTTTTTCCTTCTTTTTGCGCGGGGTCGTGCCGGGCACAACCTCGCGGTAGTCGTTCAGGATGGCGGCCGCGACGTCGGCGGGGGAGCCGAGCTCGTCGATGACCTTCTGCTCGTTTTCCGCGCCCGCGTCCAGAAAATAGTCCTGATAATAGCGCATCGCGTTCTCGCGCTCCTCGTCGGGCAGGCCGGCGAGCGCCTCGCGCAGCGCGTTCAGATATTCATATGCAGTCATGGATTTCCTCCTTGGGTAATCATGATGTTCAGCGTTTTGCGGGCGTTCATTCCAGCAGCACCTGTTCAATATTCTTCCGGTATTCGGCCCATTCAATGCGGTACTGCGCGAGCCTGACCTCGCCGGACGGGGTGATGCGGTAATACCGGCGCATGCGGCCGTCGACCGCCTCGTCGTAGGCGGCGAGCAGGCCGTCCCGCTGCAGGCGGCGCAGCACCGGGTAGAGGGTGGAGTCGGACACCTCCATCACCTGACGCACATCCTGCGTGATTTTGTAGCCATAGGTGCCCTCGCGCGCCACGATGGCGAGGACGATCGCATCCAGAAGGGATGCGGAAACCGGGAATGCCATGCTCCACCTCCTTGATTCTATCTATTTCTTGTATAATACTATACGCGATATAACATAAGCCGTCAAGGGGAAAGAGCACTTTTTTCAAAAAGTTCACGAATTGTCTGATTTTTTACAAATACTGTTTGTGTTTTGCCCCTTCGTAACATATAATAGATACTGACTTATTGTCTCATTCCGAGAGTTTTTTCAGAGAAGGGATTTTATATATGACTTCGTTATTGATCTTATTCGGCGGCCTGTCGAGCGAGCACGAGGTGTCGTGCATGTCGGCCGCTTCGATTTTGCAGAATGTCGACCGGGAGAAGTACGCGGTCACAGCCGTCGGCATTACGAGAGCGGGCCGCTGGCTGATCTATGAGGACGCCGACCCCGAGAAGGTGCGCACCGGCGCCTGGGAAAAAGAGCCCGGCCTGCGCCCGGCGGTGCTCGCGCCCGACCGCGCGGTGCACGGCCTCATCATCGACAACGGCCGGGGCACCACCGTGCGCTATATCGACGTCTGCTTCCCCGTGCTGCACGGCTACGGCGGCGAGGACGGCACGGTGCAGGGCCTGCTCGAGCTGGCGGGCATCCCATATGTCGGCCCGGGCGTCGCGGCCTCGGCAAACAGCATGGATAAGAGCCTGACCAAGGTCATCGTCGATCAGGCAGGCGTGCGGCAGGCGGCCTACTATCTGGCGCTGCGCCCCGATTTCGCGGCCGATCCCGAGCGGGTCGCCCGGGCGGCCGAGGAAAAGCTCGGCAGCTATCCGGTGTTTGTCAAGCCCTGCTCGTCCGGCTCGTCGGTCGGCGTCACCCGGGCGGACGACTATGAGACCCTGCTCGCTGGTCTGAAGGAGGGCTTCCGCTGGGACTCCAAGGTGCTCGTCGAGGAGTTCATCGACGGCCACGAGATCGAGGTCGCCGTGCTCGGCAACCGCAATCCGGTCGCGTCGGTCGCGGGCGAGGTCGCGCCCACCCAGACCTTCTACAGCTACGACGCCAAGTACAATGACGCCAGCTCGGCGCTCTACATCCCGGCGCACATCTCGGATCAGGCCATGGAGACCGTCCGCGCCAACGCGCTGCGGGTCTATACCGCCCTCGGCTGCCGCGGCCTGTCCCGCGTCGATTTCTTCTGTACTTACGCGGACGAGGAGATCGTCTTCAACGAGATCAATACCATTCCGGGCTTCACCTCGATCTCGATGTATCCCAAGCTCTTCGGGCACGAGGGGATCGCCTATCCCGACCTGATCGACCGGCTGATCGCCTGCGCGCTGGAGGCAAAGAATGGATAACCGCCCGATCGGCGTGTTTGACTCGGGCATGGGCGGCCTGACCGCCGTGCGCCGCATGCGCGAGCTGCTGCCCGACGAACAGATCATCTACTTCGGTGACACCGGGCGCGTCCCCTACGGCACGCGCTCCAATGAGACCATCATCAAATACACGCGGCAGGACGTGGCCTTTCTCAAGACCTTCGACATCAAGGCCATCGTCGTGGCCTGCGGCACGGTATCCTCGGTCGCGCTCGACACCGTGAGCCGGGAGACTGAGGTGCCCATGATCGGCGTGGTCTGGCCGGCCTGCGCCAAGGCGCTTGCGGCGACGAAGAACGGCAAAATCGGCGTCATCGGCACGCCGGGCACCATCCGCTCGGGCAGCTATGCCCGCATGCTGCGCGCCGCCCGTCCCGACCTCACGGTTTTATCCCGCCCCTGTCCGCTCTTCGTCCCGCTGGTCGAGAACGGCCGGGTGAACCCGGGCGACATCGTCATTGAGACCGTCGTGGCCGAGTACCTGACCGAGCTGCGCGAGGCGGGCGTGGACACCCTCATTCTGGGCTGCACCCACTACCCGCTGCTCGGCGAGGTCATCGGGCGGTTCATGGGCCCGGATGTGGCCCTGATCGACCCGGGCGCGGCCGCCGCCGAGAGCCTGCGTTCCATGCTGATCCCGGGAAATGGCCCGGGCGGCGTGCGCTACTTCGTCTCGGACGACCCCGGCCTGTTCGATTCGCTCGCGCCCGTATTCCTGCGCGGCACGCCCGAGGGCAAGGCCGAGCTGGTCGAGATCGCGGCCTTTTAACGGGAGGATAACGATATGAAGAAAGACGATATGAAAAAAGACGTCTGGCTCGGGATCTCCTCGACCCAGCGGTTTGAGGACATGCCGCCCGAGCACATCGACCTGGTCACGCAGGCCAGATTGTACAAGAAAAACGGCAAATTCTACATTTCCTACGAGGAGAGCGAGCTGACCGGCCTCGACGGCACCCGCACCACGGTCAAGCTCGACGGCAAGAACGTCACCATGATCCGCACGGGCACCTACCCCTCCGAGATGCTTTTCTCCGAGAACCAGCGCCACGTCGGCCTGTATCACACGGTCGGCGGCGCGATGACCATCTCGACCCACACCTCCAAGGTGGACAACCGCATCGGGGAGGACGGCGGCAGTCTGGTGATCGACTATTCGATCGAGATCGACAACAATTTCGCCGGGGAGCACCACTTTGAAATGACGGTAGCGACCAGCCCGATGGAATGTTGAGGGAAGAGTGAATAGTGAAGAGTGAAGAGTGAAGAGTGAAGAAGTGTGGTGTCCGCTGCGCGGACGGATCAGATTATGGGCGCTTCTTATCAGATAGCAATCAATAAACTAAAATATACGGAGTGTAATCAAATGAACGTACTGGAAACCGCACGCCAGCAGGCCGCGCAGGCCGTTCTGGCGGCTTATCAGAAGGCTGCCGCCGCGGGCGTCCTGCCCGAGGCCGAGCTGCCCGCCGTCGCCGTCGAGATCCCGAAGGACGCGTCGAACGGCGATTTCGCATCCACCTTCGCCATGCAGTGCGCCAAGCCCCTGCGCATGGCGCCCCGCAAGATCGCGGAGGCCATCGTGGCCAACCTGTCCCTCGAGGACACCTGCTTTGAAAAGATCGAGATCGCCGGCCCGGGCTTCCTGAACTTCACGCTGGGCGCGACCTGGTATCAGGACGCGGTGCGCGCGGTCGAGAGCTGCGGCGCGGACTACGGACGCAGCCAGTGCGCTGCCCCTGAGAAGATCATGGTCGAGTTCGTCTCGGCCAACCCGACCGGCCCCATGCACATGGGCAACGCGCGCGGCGGCGTGCTGGGCGACTGCCTGGCCGAGGTGCTCGACTGGGCGGGCAACGATGTGACCCGCGAGTTTTACATCAACGACGCGGGCAATCAGGTGGACAAGTTCGCGCATTCGGTCGAGGGCCGCTATATTCAGGCCATCCGCGGCGAGGACGCGATCGTCTTTGACGAGAGCTGGTATCAGGGCGCGGACATCCGCGAGCTGGCGCAGGAGCTGATCGCGCGCGACGGCGAGAGCCTGCTCGACCTCGACGCCGAGACCCGCCGCCAGAAGATCATCGACTACTGCCTGCCCCGCAACATCGACAAGATGCAGAAGGATCTGGCGCGCTACAAGATCGAGTACGACGTCTGGTTCCGCGAGAGCACCCTGCACGAGTCGGGCGCGGTCGCGGCCGCCGTCGAGAAGCTGACCGCCGCCGGCGTCACCTATGAGCAGGAGGGCGCGCTCTGGCTGCGCTCGACCGCCTTCGGCTGCGACAAGGACGATGTGCTCCGCCGCGCAAACGGTTTTTATACCTATTTCGCGGCCGACATCGCATATCATATGAATAAGTTCATCGACCGCGGCTTCGACCGGGTCATCAACATCTGGGGCGCCGACCACCACGGCCATGTCGCCCGCCTGCAGCGTGCGCTCGACGCGGTCGGCTGCAACGGCTCGGAGAAGCTCGAGGTCGTCCTCATGCAGCTCGTCAAGATGATGCAGGGCGGCGAGATCGTCCGCATGTCCAAGCGCACCGGCAAGAGCCTGACCCTGTCCGACCTGCTGGACGAGATCCCGGTCGACGCGGCCCGCTTCTTCTTCAACGCCCGCGCGGCTGAGACCCAGATGGAGTTCGACCTCGATCTGGCCGTCAAGCAGGACAGCGAGAACCCGCTGTACTACGTCCAGTACGCGCACGCCCGCATCTGCTCGGTGCTCCGCACCGCGTCCGAGGCCGGCATCGCGCTGCCCAAGGCTTCTGAGGCCGACCTCACCTGCCTGACCCTGCCCGAGGAGCGCGCCCTCATCAAGCAGATCGCCCTGCTGCCCTCCGAGATCGTCGAAGCGGCCGCCAAGCGCGATCCCTCCCAGATGAACAAGTACGGCGTGACCCTCGCCGCCCAGTTCCACAAGTTCTACAACGCCTGCCGCATCAAGGACGCCGAGCAGCCCGAGCGGGACGCCCGCCTCGCGCTGTGCGCCGCCGCCCGCCAGACCATCGCCAACGTGCTGGGCATCATCGGCGTCGACGCGCCCGAGCATATGTAATTCCCAAAGGAGATTTTCATTGAAACAGCTTTTCCGCCGCATTTTCACCTGTCTGCTGGCCCTGTCGCTCGCAGTCGGCCCGGTTTTCGCCCTCGACGGGGCGGAGGCCGCCCGGCGCTTCCGGCAGGCCGCCCGCGCCATCAACCGCGAGGGGCTGATCGCCGAGACCGAGCCGATCACCGACGAGGAGATCGTCGCCGCCTGCGCGCTGCTCGAGAAGTCGCCCGACCGCATCTATGAGCTGGTCAACGGCTTCCTGAGCCGGATGGACAGCCACTCGATGTACCTCGCGCCCGTGACCTACGGCAGCAGCTTCGCCAGCCTGTCGGGCTACGCCGGGGTGGGCGTGGTCGTGCGGTACACGGCCGGGGGATTTCTGGTGGAAGCGGTGACCCCGCACGCGCCCGCCGAACAGGCCGGGGTGCAGGTGGGCGACCGCCTGCGCGCGGTCGACGGGAAAGCGGTGGACGGCCTTGCGCTCGATGACCTGACCGCGCTGCTGCGCGGCGAGGCCGGGAGCGCGGTCAGGCTGACGGTCGAGCGGGAGGGCAAGGAGCTCTCGTTTGACCTGACCCGCGCCGTCGTCCGGCAGCCCGAGGTCGCGTCGCGCGAGCTGGCCGCCGGGGTCTGGTACATCGCGATCGACGGTTTCACCTCCGAATACACGACGGGCGACTTCGCCGACGCGCTCGACGCGCTCGGCGAGGGGGACGACCTCATTCTCGACCTGCGCGACAACGGGGGCGGCGTCGTCGATTACGCGCTGACCGTCGCCGACCTGCTGCTCGAGGAGCAGACCGTGATGTGCACCATGCGGGTGCGCGACGACCAGGGTGGCGGGGTGGCCTACACCTCGGCCGGCGGGGGCCCCGATCTCGACGACCTGATCGTTCTCGTGAACGAGGACACCGCATCGGCCGCCGAGCTGCTCGCCGGCATTCTGCACGAGGCCGGGGGCGCGACCCTGCTTGGGGAGACCACCTACGGCAAGGGTCAGGGTCAGTACCACATGGAGATGCCCTGCGGGGACATCCTCGTGATCACCGCGCTCGCCATGGAGCTGCCCCAAACCGGCTGCTGGGAGGGTGTGGGACTTACGCCCGACGTGGAAGTGGAGCTGCAAAAGATGTCGGACGCGCTCGCCGGGTGCGCGCCGCTCGACACCGAAACGCCCATCGCCTACGGCGAGCGGTCGCAGAACGTCCGCGCGATGACCGAACGGCTCATGCTCCTCGGCTATCTGGGTGAGGCGACCGACACCTTCACCACCCCCGTTCTGTCTGCCCTGCGCGCCTTTCAGGAGGATGCGGGCCTGAGCACGACGATCGGCGCCTACCCGGAAACGCTGAGCATGCTCAGCAAAAACGTCGAGAGCGCGGCCACCAAAAGTTATTACACCGATTCCCAGCTCACCGCCGCGCTCGCGCGCGCCGCGTGATCTAGGGCATCCCCGCACAATTGCGTCTGCGGCGTATGACTGTAAATTTTCGCCATAAATGCGTTGTGAAAACTTGAAATACACAAAGTATTCCTGCGTTTTCACGCCTTTTTCTGACGAAAATTTTCTGGCCATCCGCTCTTGCCGAATTGTGCGGCGCTGCCCTAAGAGAAAGCAGAAGAAACCGAACCTGTTGTTTGGAGGAAATAGAAATATTATGGATACAATTCCTTTGCGCCGTCCCCAGATCGTTCTGACCCATACCGAGGAGGCCGGCTTCGCCCGGCAGCACCAGGCCGATTTCGCCGGTGCGCTCGCCGCCGACCCCGAGGCCTTTGCCAAGTACACCGCGGCCTGCCCCGGCATGCCGGTCGGCCTGACCCTCAACTGCCCGCCGCTTGACCCCGACCGCGAGGCTCCGTGGACCGAGGACTACATCGAGCGGTGCAAGCAGGCCTTCCGCCCGCTGCTCGACGTGGACGCCGCCTTCTGGTACCTGCGCGGCGCGGTCGATTTCAGCGCCCTGCGCGCGGCTGTGCTCGCCCTGACCGACCTGTCGGGGCGCGCCATCGTCACCGGCCTGCCCATGGCCGAGGGCGAGCGTCTGCTCGACAACACCGACTGCGTGGCCGCCGTCGGCGTGCTGCAGCGCATCGGCGTGTCCACCGTCATCCTGACGGGCGACGACCGCGAGGCGCTGGAGGACGCGCTTGAGCGTCTTGCGCCCTACGCCCGCCTGTCGATCGGCGTGCGCTGCCCGCTGGCCTGGTATGAGGAGGGGCTGACCCTGACGAACACCGAGCTCGTTCTGCCCGCCCACGGCGAGGACGCGGCCGATCTGCTGGCCGTGCTCGACCGCGCGCAGCTGCGGGAGCTCGAGCGGGACGACCTGCAGGAGTATATCCTCGCGCCCGACGGGCGGGACGCCCATTTCGTCGACCCGACGACCGATATTTCGGACGAGATCGAGTGCGGCGCGCACCTGTCCGAGCGCCTGATCGAGATGGAGGACGAGGAGGCCGCCGCCTTCAAGCTGCTCATCGAGGAGGAGAGCGACCTCGCCGCGCTCGAGGAGGAGATGTACATGATCTCCCGCCCGATCTGCCTGTGCGCCGAGGACCCCGCGCTGCTCGAGCGCGCGCTGCGCATCTACTGCGGCCTCGCGCTCTACGACGGCACCTGGGAGCAGGATGAGGATGTTCTGCGCTTTTTTGAACAGAAATACGGCATGATCCGCCTGTGACGCGAGGAGGAAACGCGATGGATTGGACCGAAGTGACGATATTTACCACGACCGCGGGCATTGACGTGGTCACCGACCTGCTCGATGCGCTCCACATCGAGGGCTACGCCCTCGAGGACGCGGCCGATTTTGAGGAATTTTTGCACGATACGGAGATCTACTGGGACTATGTGGACGAGGAGCTGTGCAAGAACCTGCGCGGACAGGAGACCAAGATCAAGATCTACCTGCCCGGGGACGAGAGCGGCGAAGCCCAGCTTGCCGAGCTCAACCGCCTGCTGGCCGAAAAGAAGGAGCAAGACGCTGAAAACGCCTGGGGCCGCCTGACGACCGAGACCGCCGTCACCCGTCAGGAGGACTGGGAGTGGGGCTGGAAGCAGTATTTCAAGCCCTTCCCGGTGGGCGAGACCTTCCTCATCAAGCCCTCGTGGGAGAAAGTGGACGACCCGCAGGGCCGCCGCATTCTGGAGATCGACCCGGCCTCCTCGTTCGGCACGGGCAGCCACGACACCACCCAGCTCTGCATGGCCGCGCTCGAGCGCACCATCAAGGGCGGCGAGCGCCTGCTCGACATGGGCACCGGCTCGGGCATTCTGGCCATCGCGGCCGGCATGCTGGGCGCAAAGCCCGAAACCGTCGTTGATATCGACCCCCACTGCTTGACCTGCGCGCAGGAGAACGCCGAGCGCAACGGCGTGACCCTGGGCAAGGCGCTGTGCGGCGACGCGCTGCGCGACCCCGCGCTCGTCGAGGAGATCGGCTCGGACTACGACGTGATCTGCGCGAACATCGTGGCCGACATCATCATCGGCATGGCGCCCATGTTTGCGGAGAAGCTGGTGCCGGGCGGCACCCTCATCACCTCGGGCATCATTGCGCCCCGGGCGGACGAGGTGGGCGAAGCGCTTGAAAAGGCGGGCTTCACCCTGCTCGACCGGGCGGAAAGTTCGGATTGGGCGGCCTTCACCGCCCGCCGGGGCTGAGCATGCCCCGAAAAAGTCTGGACAACCGGGCGTAAATTTGTTAAAATAGGTTGGAGATACCGAAAGCGAGGGATAGGGAAAGCCTATGCCGAGATTTTTTATCGAAGGCGCGCCTGAAAACGGCACAATTGTGATTGCCGGCGAGGACGCCCACCACATTGCCCGCGTGCTTCGCATGAAGCCGGGGGAGGAGCTGACAGTCTGCGACGGCGCGGGCACCGATTACCGGTGCGCGTTCGAGCGGCTGGAGGACGGCGCGGCGGTCTGCCGGGTCGAGGGCGCGGAGCCCTCGCGGGGCGAGCCGACCGTGCGGGCGACGCTGTTCATGGCGCTGCCCAAGGGAGACAAGATGGATTTCATCGTGCAGAAAGCGACCGAGCTGGGCGCGGCGGCGATCGTGCCGTATGCCGCAGCCCGCAGCGTCTCGCGGCCCGATGAAAAGAGCATGGCGAAGAAGACCGCCCGCTGGCAGAAGATCGCCCGGGAGGCGGCCATGCAGTGCGGCCGGGGCGTGATCCCCGCGGTGCTGCCCTGCGTGTCCTTCGCGGAGGCCGCGAGACAGGCGGCCGCGCTCGATCTGTCCCTGTTTTTGTATGAGAATGAGCGGCAGAACGGCGCCCGCGCGGCGCTTTCGGCCGAAACGTATGCCACCGTCGGCCTGATGATCGGGCCCGAGGGCGGCTTTGATCCCGCCGAGGCCGAGGAGGCCGTGCGCGCGGGACTGCGGAGCGTGTCGCTGGGTCCGAGAATCCTGCGGTGCGAGACCGCGCCGCTGGCGGCGCTCGCCGCCGTCATGTATGAAAGCGGCAATCTATAAAAGGAGTGATTTTCTTGGCGGCAAAGCAGCCTGATAAAAGCAAGGATTATATTACAAACAAGGTGCTCGTCGTGTTCTCGGTATGCCTGCTGGGCGTGCTCGCGCTGATGTTCCTGAACAACATCCTGGCGAACACCACCCATGTCATGGCCGGCCTGCGGGTGCTGAGCGCGGGCAAATACGTCGGCCTGGTCATCGCGCTCATCGGCGCGGCGCTGATCTTCCGCGAGCGCAAGAAGAACATCGACGTTTCGTACAAGCTGCTCCGCGGCCGCACGCTCGTGATCTTCGGCATCGTGCTTTTCGTCATGTTCCTGCTGCTGTACCGCTACGCGGACAGCGCATTTAAGGCATGCTATATCCTGCTGCCGGCGTTCGCGTTCTACTATCTCGTATTCCATTCCTACCAGCCCGAGTTCGTCGTCATCGCGACCGACTGCGGCGTGGGCGCCATTCTGGCCTACCTCGCGGGCACGGGCGCGTTCGGCTCCTTCGCCTACGCGCTGCTGGCCGTCGCGGTTGTGCTGGCGGTTGCGCAGCTCGTGCTCGTGCTGCGCGTCAAGGGCGCGGCGGGCAAGCTCGCCCTCGGCGGCAAGGAGTACGCCTTCAAGTTCTCGAAGAACGCTTACCTGATGATGCAGCTCGGCGCGGTCGCGCTGGCGGTCATCGTCGCGGCCGGCGTGTTCGCAGGCAGCACGCTGCTCGCCCTGGGCATCGCGGCGGCGCTGTTTATCGTCACCGGCGTGTACTACACGGTCAAGCTGGTTTGATTGCGAAAAACGGGAGGACGGAACGCCGTCCTCCTTTTTGAATCTTTTTCGAAAAAATTGAAAATTACTGTTGACAAAACAGGAACCGTATCCTATAATAAACTAGTCGCCGGCGAAAAGCGCACGGCGGGTTTGCTGAAGATGGCGGTATAGCTTAGTTGGCTAGAGCGTCCGGTTCATACCCGGAAGGTCATTG
>CAMEPU010000048.1 GCA_945932315.1 uncultured Clostridia bacterium | reverse complement strand
GTCAGGTCCTGGCCGCAGTCGAGCATGGCCTGCACGGTGTCGGGCCCGAGGTCGATCAGCAGTGCGCCGCCGATCAGCAGGGAGGAGCGGCGGCGGCGGTCCCGCCCGCCCCGGACGCGCGCCGCCCGGCAGGTGGGGCAGGTGCAGAAGGGCAGCGGCACCGCGGTCGCGGCGCCCGTGCCCAGAAACGTCAGATGCATGAAAAACGATCCTTTCTTCGGGAAAACAGTCCAAAACGGGGTGATTTGCTTTGATTATAGAAGCATTTGCCCGGGGCTGTCAATCGCCGGGGCGCAATTTCGTCTGGTTCGCCAAAGCGTTCCGGGCAGTTTTATGTGGTATTGCTCTAGCGAAAACGGTATAAATATGCTAAACTGAAACCATATTGAATTTGAATTCTCTATGAAAGGAACATGATCTATGGCATTTTTCGATAATCTGAAGCTCGATGACCTGCGGGAGCGTGCGAGCGACCTCGCGAACAGCGGCATCGCCAAGTCCAAAAATCTGGCCGAGATCGCCAAGCTGAAGGCGGGCATCATGGCCGAGGAGGACGCGATGCGCAAGGCGTATATCGAGATCGGCAAGGCCGTCTGCGCCAGCCTGGAGACCGGCGAGGAGGCCGGGATCGACGCGTATGTCGAGAAGGTCAAGGCCTGCAAGGCGCTGATCGCCGAGAACGAGGCCAAGATCGCCGCCATCCGCACCGAGGGACAGATCACCGAGGAGGAGGCGGCCGCGGTCGCCGCGATCGAGGAGCCCGCGGAATAAAAAAATCGGACGGCTGTCTTTCAAACGGGTCAAAAGAAGGGTGCGCTGCAGCTGCAGCGCACCCTTTTTGATTTGATGCGTCCCGGCAGGGACACCATAACTGCCCGGAGGGCAATTTCACGCGGCAAAGCCGCATTTCATATCGCTTTGCGATATTTCATAAGTCCGCAGGACTTATTTCATGGAATCCGCCGCCGTGGCGGCAGATTCTCACTGCAGGCTGATGGTCAGTTCGCCGCCCGAAGCGGTGATGGCGTTGCGGATCGCGCCGACGAGATCGGCTTCGGTCTCCTCGGTGGGGTCAAAGCCGATGTGCAGGGTCATGTCCTCGGAGCCGTCGAAGATGACCTCGACGCCATGGGTGCGGCTCTTCTCGAGCAGCGCGTTGAAGGAGACCTCAAGCGGCACCGCTTCGCTGAAGCCGACAAAGCGGAAATGGGGGTTGGCGCCCTCTGCGTGCGCGCCGAGCAGGCTGGCGGAGAGCAGGTTTTCCTGCAGCTCGTCGGTGACCGCGATGAACGCGGAGGAGCGGCCGCGCTTCAGACGGCGGCCGTCGGTGCACAGCTCCTGCAGAAAAGCCATAAAACGGGCGCTGAACGCGTCGTCTGCCTGTTCGCAGATCATGGCGACCTGACGGCCGTCCAGCACGGCGTGCATGACGCGCGCGACAATGGGGAGGCAGTCCGCGCCGGGAGCGGTCAATGCGTATGCGACGTAGTGCTCCTGTTCTGCGACTTTCCAAAGATTCCAGTCGCAGGGGCGCAGCTTGAGTGCGGAGGTACCAATGGTACGAATGTTATCCATGCGAGCTATCCTTTCTTCGTGACGCGGACAAGTGTCCGCCGATGGTTATTTGTTGCACACATTCTATTCCAATTCTGGGACTTTTGCAAGCGGCAAAATCCAATTTCGTCCAAAATGACAGGGAAAATAAATGGAATTACCAAAATATGGTTTCATATACAACAAAAACCGGCAGAAAACGCGGTCGAATCTTGTGTAAAAAAGCGAGCGCCCGGAAAAACCGGGCGCTTTATTTGTGCAAAATTTTAGAAGTCAAAAAAATGAAAAAGGATAAAAAAGCGGAGTTTTGCCCGGGGCAAACCTCCGCTTTGAGTGCAAAATATCACAGTTTGTGCAGGTTTTCGGAGAAGAACTCGCCGTGGCACAGACGGTTGCCCGCGAGGATGGAACAGCCGCGGTCGAGGGTGATGGGCGAGCCGTCGAGCTGGGTGATGACGCCGCCGGCCTCGTGCAGGATGCAGGCCGCCGCCGCGTAATCCCAGGGCTGCAGCAGGATTTCGAAGCCGAGCTCGAGGCGGCCGCAGGCGATGTTGCACAGCTCGAACGCGGCCGGGCCGAAGCGGCGCAGGTCGAGCATGCGGTCGAACAGGGCGCGGGCGATGGCGAAGGTGCGGTCGTAGGTCTCCTGATAGTACGAGCCGGTGCCCAGATAGTAGAGGCCGTCCTTCATCGGGCGGTCGGAGGCGTGGATGGGCTGGCCGTTGCGGAAGGCGCCCTTGCCCTTCTCGGCGTAGAAAATTTCGTCGATGTAGGGCTGGTAGACCACGCCCGCGATCAGCTCGCCGTCCCGGGCGAGCGCGACCGAGATGGCTGAGCAGCACAGGCCGCGCACGAAGTTGGCGGTGCCGTCGATCGGGTCGACGATGAAGCACAGGCCGTGCAGGGAGTCCTCGTGCTCCCGGCCCTCCTCGCCCATGAAATGGGCCTCGGGCAGGATGGCGAGCAGCGCGCCGCGCAGGTATTCCTGCACCGCGACGTCGTATTTGGTGACAAAATTGCCGACGCCCTTTTCGGAGGTCGCGCGCTCGACGTCGCTGGCCGAGAGGACGATCTTGCCGGCCTCGCGCACGGCGGCGATGATTTGTTCGATCATGTCAAAATTCCTTCTTTCCTTATCAAAACCGCTTTCAGACAAAGCGGTTGAGCGTTTCGTCATAGGTATAGCCGATTTTCCCGAGGGCGCAGACAATGCTCTGCGGATCGACGCCGCGATCCTCGCAGAGCGCGCTGAGAGAGGGGTAGTGATCGCGCAGACAGGTGTTGACGACCGAGAGCAGCATCAGCGGATCGGTGGGCAGCATGGCGGTTCCTCCTTGATTTTCAAAAAATTCCCACGGAAGGGGGGAGGTCAGGCCGATTCCGTCCAGCGGGTGACGTGCTCGCCGTGCACCAGATAGGCGGCGTCGGCCAGCCGCATCATGGGCAGGTCGTGGATGGAGTCGGAATAAAAGCAGGAAATGGTCTCGGTGGGGTAGTGCTCCCGGAAGGCCTTGACCTTGTTCTCGTGATAGCACAGGAACTCGACCCGGCAGGCGTCCAGATCGACGCGGGTGCCCAGAAAATGGGTCACGCCCAGGCGGCGGCAGATCTCGGCCAGCAGGATCTCGGACGAGCCCGAGAGGATCAGGTCGTCCTCCTGCAGCATGGCGCGGAAGCTGTCCTTGATCTTGTACTCGTTGCGGTCCCAGAACTCGCAGACGAGCGCGTTGACGTCGCGGATCTCGGTCAGGAAGCTGCGCAGGACGCGCTCGCCCGAGGCGATGATGCGCTCGGCCGGGATGACGCCGCACTTGTAGCGCAGCAGCTGCCAGAAAACCGAGGGCAGGTAGCGCACCATAGAGGGCTTTTTGCGCAGGCAGAAGCGGAAGAAATCCACCGTGCTCTCGCCGCGGTAGATCGTATTGTCGAAATCGTAGACGTTCACGGGGCTCTCCTCTCCTATATTTTCCCAAATCGGGGGTATTCCATACTTTTCTTTTTCATATTATAGCACGAAAGCGATTTCGTTGTAAACCTTTCGCACGTAAAAGTCTGGTATGATCTCACAAAAACCGGTGAAACGGTTTCGCTGGACAACCGCGGGATGTTTGGCTATAATATAGATGTATGCGGGTATGGCGGAATTGGCAGACGCGCAGGATTTAGGTTCCTGTGCCGCAAGGCGTGTGGGTTCGACCCCCACTATCCGCACCAATTCAAAAATTCCTGTTGACAAACGGAGTTAGCCGTGGTAAACTCTGGTTGTAAAGAGTTAGCATATGCTAATCCTTGACCGGGCCGTTGTGCAGAGCGGCCCGGCAGCATACGAAATCGCCCGCGGCGGCTGACGCCGCGGGTCCTCCTTCCGGTTTCGCCCATGGGAGGGGCGCAGGCCGGGGGATGCGATTTGACTCCATTCATCATCCTTTATTCTTTATTCTTTATTCTTTCTGTCGGAAAAGCCCTCTTGGAACACAAGGGGGCTTTTTCCTGTCCTTTTTTCATGGTATAATGGGGACAGCTTTCTAGGAAAAGGGGAGTCCTCATGCCCGCAGTGAATATTCTGATCAAACCGGCGTCCTCGGCCTGCAACATGGGCTGCAAATACTGCTTTTACCGGGACGTGGCCGAAAACCGGGAGGAGGCCTTCGCGGGCATGCTCTCGCTGGACGCGATGGAGCGGACGATCCGCGCAGGCATGGAGTACGCCGAGGGCATCTGCTCCTTCGCCTTTCAGGGGGGCGAGCCCACACTCGCCGGGCTGGATTTCTACCGGTCGGTCGTCGCCCTCGAAAAAAAGTACGCCCGGCCGGGCGTCGAGATCCGCAACGCCCTCCAGACCAACGGCACGCTGATCGACGACGAATGGGCGGAATTTCTGGCCGAAAACCACTTTCTCGTCGGCCTCTCGCTCGACGGCCCGGCCGGACTGCACAACGTAAACCGGGTCGACCTGCGCGGCGGGGACACCTTCAACCGCGTCCTGCGCGCCGCCCGGCTGTTTGAAAAGCACGGGGTCGAGTACAACATCCTGTGCGTCGTGACCGGCAAAAACGCCCGGTCGATCGAAAAAATCTACCGCTTTTACCGCAAAAACGGCTTCCGCTGGCTGCAGTTCATCCCCTGTCTCGAGCCGCTCGGGGCCGAACGGGGCGAAAGCCCGTATGCGCTCTCGGTGGAGCAGTATGGCGAATACCTCATCCGCATCTTCGACCTCTGGCTGGACGACCTCCGGCGGGGGGAATACGTCAGCGTCCGCCATCTGGACAACTGGCTGTCCCTGCTGTTCGGCGAGCCGCCCGAGGTCTGCTCGATGGTCGGGCACTGCTCGGTGCAGTTCGTCGTCGAGGGCGACGGCGGCGTGTACCCCTGCGATTTCTACGTGCTCGACCGCTGGCGCATGGGCACGGTGGGGGAGGAGAGCTTCGCTCAGATGCTGGGGAGCGCGGCCGCGCGCGACTTCGTCGGCGGCTCGCTGCACGTGCCCGTCGAGTGCCGCGCCTGCCGCTTCGGCCCGGTCTGCCGCAACGGCTGCCGCCGCGACCGGGTGGTCGAGCCGGACGGCACGATCGGGAAGAACTACTATTGCGCGGCCTACCGCCGGTTCTTCGGCGAACGGGAGCGCGAGCTCGGCGAGGCGATGCGCATCATCGCGCGGATGCGCAATGCTGCGCGATGAAATACGCCCGGCGGGGATAGCAAGGCGCGCTGCACCATTTCATCCGTCCCGCAGGGACACCTTACTTCTTCACTTTTCACTCTTACTTATAACTTTAATTAGTGAATAGTGAAGAGTGAAGAGTGAAGAGTGAATAGGTAAGCAAAAAGAGGACGCATTTCGCGTCCTCTTTTTGCTTTGCGTGTGGAATTAGTACGCGATGCCCTGCCAGAGCATAGCGTCGCAGACCTTCTCGAAGCCCGCGATGTTCGCGCCTGCGACCAGGTTGCCGGGCATGCCGTAGCGCTCGGCCGCGTCGACGCAGGACTTGTAGATGTTGACCATGATGCCGTGCAGCTTGGCGTCGACCTCTTCGAAGGTCCAGCTCAGGCGCTGGCTGTTCTGGCTCATCTCCAGACCGGAGGTGGCGACACCGCCGGCGTTGGCAGCCTTGGCCGGGCCGAAGGGGATGCCCGCCGCCTGGAACGCGGAGACAGCCTCGGGGGTGCAGGGCATGTTGGCGCCCTCGGCGATCGCGATGACGCCGTTGGCGATCAGCTGCGCGGCCTCCTCGCCGTTCAGCTCGTTCTGGGTTGCGCAGGGCAGAGCGATGTCACAGGGAACGCTCCAGATGCCGCGGCAGCCCTCGACGTACTTGGCAGAGGGGACGTAATCCAGGTAGGTCTTGATGCGGGCGCGCTTGACTTCCTTGATCTCCTTGATGACCTTGTAGTCGATGCCGTTCTCGTCGACGATGTAGCCGTTCGAGTCGCTCATCGCGACGACCTTGCCGCCCAGCTGGGTGGCCTTCTGGTTTGCGTAGGTCGCAACGTTGCCGGAACCGGAGATGACGACGCGCTTGCCCTCGAAGGAGGTGCCCGCGGTCTTCAGCATCTCGTTCATATAGTAGCAGACGCCGTAGCCGGTGGCCTCGGTGCGGGCCAGGGAGCCGCCGTAGGACAGGCCCTTGCCGGTCAGAACGCCGGTGAACTCATTGCGCAGGCGCTTGTACTGGCCGAACATATAGCCGATCTCGCGCGCGCCGGTGCCGATATCGCCGGCCGGAACGTCGGTGTCCGCGCCGATGTGCTTGGCGAGCTCGGTCATGAAGGCCTGGCAGAAGCGCATGATCTCGTTGTCGGACTTGCCCTTGGGGTCGAAGTCGGAACCGCCCTTGCCGCCGCCCATGGGCAGGCTGGTCAGGCTGTTCTTGAAGATCTGCTCAAAGCCCAGGAACTTGATGATGGACTGGTTAACAGAGGGATGCAGGCGCAGGCCGCCCTTGTAGGGGCCGATGGCGCTGTTGAACTGAACGCGCCAGCCGCGGTTGACCTGTACCTTGCCCGCGTCGTCTACCCACGATACGCGGAAGGCGATGATGCGCTCGGGCTCTACGATGCGCTCGATGATGCCGGCCTTCTCGATCTCGGGACGGGCGGCGACAACAGGCTCGAGGGACTCAAAAACCTCGCGGACAGCCTGCAGAAACTCGGGCTCGTGTGCGTTACGCTGGGCCAGACCCTCGTAGACGCGATTCAGATACTCGCTCTTGAACATAGTTGATTTACCTCCGAATACGTTTTGCAGCATCCTGTGATGTCATGCAGTAAATTTATTTTATCACTCGTTTTTTATCAAATCAACTGTTTATTACGATAAAATATGCAAAAATAACGCGCAGGATTTCATGCAAATGCAGGATTGCCGCAAATAAGATGCGCAAACGCAAAAATAATGGATTTTACAATGTTATTTGCAAAAAAATGTTGCAAAATACGGCTTTATCCAAAAAAGTTTGCGTTTTATGCAAATATAATAAAAATCGCGAAATATGACTTTTGTTTTTTGGAAAAAAGAATAAAATGTTCTTAGAGGGCGAACATTTCCGGTTTCTGCACGTCTAAACTTTTGAACGACTCAAACACGAGAACAAAAAGGAGAACACACTTTATGAACAAGAAGATCGTATTTGCTCTGGCGCTGGCGATGCTGCTCGGCCTGACCGCGTGCGGCGCGAAGGACGCGGCCGCGTCCGGCGCGGCGTCCTCTGGCGCGGCGTCCTCCGGCGTGGTATCCGAGGTCGAGACCCCCGAGACCCCTGAGGTCGAGATTCCGGAGCAGCCTGAGACCGAACAGCCCGCAGTTGAGGAGCAGCCCGAGGAGCAGCCCGCAGAGCCGGTGGAGCAGCCTGCGGAAAAGCCCGCCGAGCAGAAGCCCGCGGCCAAGCCCGAGCAGAAGCCTGCCGAAAAGCCCGCCGAAAAGCCTGCGGAGAAGCCCGCTGAGAAGCCCGCCGCTTCGGTCACCGACGTGGCCGCCAGCGTGGAAGCCGCGATGGGCGAGCTGCCCGCCCTGATGGAGCTGGACGACGAGACCCTGAGCGCAATGTACGGCCTGGACGTCTCGATGCTCGACGGCTACGTCTGCAAGATGCCCATGATGAACGTCCACGCGACCGAGTACTTCGTCGCCAAGGTCAAGAGCGGCAATATGGACGCGGTCAAGGCCGCGCTCGCGCAGCGCCAGTCCGATCTGGACGACATGTGGAAGCAGTACCTGCCCGCCCAGTATGAGCTGGTGCAGAACGCCAAGACCGTCGTTTCGGGTGATTACGTGCTGTTCATCGTCGCCAATGAGGCCGACGCAGCGGCTGCGGCGTTCCAGTCTGCAGTAGGTTAAAAAGTAAGGCGCTTTGCGCCATCCAATCCGTCCCGAAGGGACACCACTATTCAGTGAATAGTGAAGAGTGAAGAGTGAAGAGTGAAGAGGTATTTCCGCCATGCTGTTCAGCAGTTTAACATTTTTATTCCTATATCTGCCGCTGGTGCTGGCGATCTACCACCTGATCCCGCTGCGGGCGCGCAACCTGTTCCTGCTGCTGGCCAATCTGGTCTTTTACGGGGCGGGGGAGCCGGTCTACCTCTGGATCATGGTGGCCTCGATCGCGATCGACTACACCCACGGCTGGCTGATCGACCGCTTCCGCAGCCGCGACCGGCTGGCGCGGTGGTTTGTCGCGGAGTCGGTGATCCTCAACCTCGGCCTGCTCTTTTTCTTCAAATACTGGGATTTCTTCGCCGGGTATCTGGGGCTGCCCCAGTTCGGCCTGCCCCTGCCGCTCGGCATCTCGTTCTTCACCTTCCAGACGATGTCGTACTCAATCGACGTGTACCGGGGCGACGCGCCCGTGCAGCGCAATGTGATCGCGTTCGGCACCTACGTCACCCTGTTCCCCCAGCTGATCGCCGGGCCGATCGTCCGGTATCAGGCGGTCGCGCACGAGCTGGCCGAGCGCCGGACGAGCCTGATCGACCTCTACGAGGGCGTGGTGCGCTTCACGATCGGCCTGTGCAAGAAAGTCCTGCTGGCCAACACGATCGGCGTGCTCTGGGAGACCCTGTCCGCCGGGCCGGTCACGACCGGCGGGGCGTGGCTGGGCGCGCTGGCCTTCTGCCTGCAGCTCTACTTTGACTTCTCGGGCTATTCGGACATGGCCATCGGCCTTGGCCTGCTGCTCGGCTTCCATTTCCCGGAAAATTTCAACTATCCCTTCCTCGCGCGCTCGGCGTCCGAGTTCTGGCGGCGCTGGCACATGACGCTGGGCGGCTGGTTCCGCTCCTACGTCTACATCCCGCTGGGCGGTAACCGCAAGGGCACGGCGCGCACCATCCTCAATCTGCTGATCGTCTGGTCGCTGACCGGCTTCTGGCACGGCGCGGACTGGAACTTCCTGATCTGGGGTCTGGGCTTCGGCGTGCTCATCGCGCTCGAGCGGGTCTGGCTGGGCGGCGTGCTCGACCGCGCGCCCCGCTGGGTGGGACACGTTTACATGATCTTCATCCTGCTCGTCGGCATGAGCGTCTTTGCCCTGCCCGACGGCTGGGCGCACTGGCTGGCCGTCATGTTCGGCAAGGGGCCGGCGTGGTCGGCGGCCACCGGATACTACCTCGCGAGCTACCTGCCCGCGCTCGCCGTGCTCTGCGTGGGCGCGACCCCGCTGCCCGCGTGGTGCTACCGCAGGCTGCCGCCCCGCGTCCGCCGGGGCGTGACGCCCGTGCTCGTCGTGCTCGGCCTGCTCGTCTGCACGGCCTATCTGGTCGACGCGAGCTACAATCCGTTCCTGTATTTCCGGTTCTGACGGGGGGATACCATGAAAACACTGACCAAAATCCTGACCATCTCCCTGTTCGGCGCGTTTCTGGGGCTGTTTCTGGCGCTCCATCTGATCCTGCCCGACCGGGACTTCTCGCCGCTTGAAAACCGCGTCCTCGCGCAGAAGCCTGCCTTCTCGACGGGGGCGGTGCTCGACGGCTCGTTCTTTGACGACCTCGAGGAATACATCGCCGACCAGTTCCCGCTGCGCGACGGGCTCATGAGCCTGAAGGCCGACTGCGAGCGCCTGTGGGGGCGAAAAGAGAACAACGGCGTGTACCTCGCGGGCGACCGGCTGATCGAGCGGGTGGACGAGCCGGACGAGACCCGGCTGAACAACAATCTGGCCGCGCTCAACCGGTTCAAGCAGCAGATCGACATCCCGGCTTACCTGATGCCCGTGCCCACGGCGGCCTGGCTGTACGCGGACGAACTGCCCGCGGGCGCGCCGACCGCCGATCAGGATGCGCTGCTCGATCAGATCCGCGCGGGCTCGCTCGTCGGCGTCGTCGACCTGCGCGAGACCTTGGCGGCCCACCGGGACGAGAACCTGTTCTACCGCACCGACCACCACTGGACGAGCCGGGGCGCGTACTACGCGGCCGAGGCCTTCCTGAACCGCATCGGCAAGGGCGGGGCGCTGCCCGCGCTGGGCGAACCGACCGTGCTGGCCGACGACTTCAACGGCACGCTGTTCTCGTCCTCGGGCTACCGCCACATCACGCCCGACACCATCGAGGCCTATGTGAGCGGGGAGGGCGTGACGGTCGAGACCTGGCGCAACGGGTCGCCCGAGACCATCGGCCTGTACGACGAGCGCTTTCTCACCGAAAAGGACAAGTATTCGGCCTTTCTGGGCGGCAACACCCCGCTGTCCATCGTCCGCACGGGCAGCGAGGGCGGGCGGCTGCTGATCGTCCGCGACTCGTTCGCTGACAGCTTCGTGCCCTTCCTGACCGAAGCCTATTCCGAGATCCACCTGTTCGACGCGCGCTATTACAAGCTGCCGCTGACCCAGTACATCGCCGAGAACGAGATCGACGCGGTGCTGTTCCTGTACAGCCTGCCCGACCTGTGCACCGACCCCAACCTCGCGGTCGTGTGCAAGTGAGGGCGCGTCCCCCTTTCTTCACTCTTCACTATTCACTCTTCACTCTTCACTCTTCACTCTTCACTATTCACTCTTCACTCCCGATCGTGAAAGGAATAGAGAATAGTGAATAGAGAATAGTGAATAAGTATAGAAATTACCGGGAGGGAGAACCTATGCTGGAAGGCACCGCGGCGGTGAACGGCCGCGATTATCAGATCATCCGTCTGCTCGGCAAGGGCAAGGGCGGCTATTCCTATCTGGCCGACGACGGGGAGCGGCAGGTCGTGCTCAAGCAGATCCACCACGAGCCGTGCGCCTACTACCAGTTCGGCGACAAGCTGGCGAGCGAGCTGCGCGACTACGAGAAGCTCCGCGCCCTCGGCGTGCCCATGCCCGCGCTGCTCGAGGTCGACGCGGCGCAGGAGCGCATCGTCAAGGAGTACATCGCGGGCGACACCATCTATCAGCTGGTGCTGCGGGACGAAATGCGGGAGGACTACCTCGACCAGATGCGGGCGCTGTGCGCGCGGCTGTACCCCGCCCGCACGAACATCGACTATTTCCCGACCAATTTCATCGTGCGGGACGGCCTGCTCTGGTACGTCGATTACGAGTGCAACGACTACATGGACGAGTGGAATTTTGAAAACTGGGGCGTGAAATACTGGTCCAGGACGCCGGAATTTCTGCAGTACGCCGCCGAACACCCGTGACGCAAGCAAACCGTTTGGTAAAATGTGACAAAAACTACTTGTATTAGACCGGCAAAAGTTTTATAATATACACGAACATGTTTTGCTGGATAAGATATGTTGGCAAAGCGGTTCCAGGAGAAAGCAGAAGCAAAAGTAAAATAGACAGGAGAATATGTTGAAATGGCTATGAATTTGAAACTGACCGGTCTCAACGGTTTCGTCGAGGAGCGGGAGCTCCAGAACATGGCCCCGCTGATCGACACGGTCAACGAGGTTCTGGTTTCCCGCAAGGGCGCGGGCAACGATTTTCTGGGCTGGCTCGACCTGCCGGTCGACTACGATAAGGAGGAGTTCGCCCGCATTCAGGCGGCCGCCAAGAAGATCCAGTCGGACAGCGACGTGCTCGTCGTCATCGGCATCGGCGGCTCCTATCTGGGCGCGCGCGCGGCGGTCGAGTTCTGCAAGGGTCAGCTCTACAACGGCGTCCGGGAGCCCGGCATCCCCGAGGTTTACTTCGTCGGCAGCAACATCTCTTCTTCTTATCTGAACGACGTGGTCAGGATCATCGGCGACCGCGACTTCTCGGTCAACGTTATCTCCAAGTCGGGCACCACCACCGAGCCCGCCATCGCCTTCCGCATCTTCAAGAAGCTGCTCGAGGACAAGTACGGCAAGGAGGACGCGAAGGGCCGCATCTACGCCACCACCGACAAGGCGCGCGGCGCGCTCAAGCAGCTCGCCACCGACGAGGGCTATGAGACCTTCGTCGTGCCGGACGACGTCGGCGGCCGTTTCTCGGTGCTGACCGCGGTCGGCCTGCTGCCCATCGCGGCGGCCGGTCTGGACATCGTCAAGATGATGCAGGGCGCGGAGGATGCGCGCGAGGTCTGCATGGGCGGCGATATGGGCACCAACCCGGCCTTCGTCTACGCGGCGCTGCGCAACATCCTGTACCGCAAGGGCAAGACGACCGAAATTCTGGTCAACTACGAGCCCGCGCTGCTCATGCTGGGCGAGTGGTTCAAGCAGCTCTACGCCGAG
>CAMEPU010000047.1 GCA_945932315.1 uncultured Clostridia bacterium | reverse complement strand
GCCCTGCGGCTCGTCCGCCCGCTTCATCGCCAAAAAATAATCCATAAGGACTGAAATTATGTCTGCCATCATCAAAACCGAAGAACTCGAATACGCCTATTACGACGAAAACAACGTGCCCCACAAGGCGCTGCGCGGCATCGACCTCGAGATCGAGGAGGGCGACTTCGTCGCCGTGCTGGGCCACAACGGCTCGGGTAAGTCGACGCTCGCCGGGCACTTCAACGGCATCCGCCTGCCCTCGGGCGGCACGGTCTGGGTCGACGGCATCGACACCAAGCAGGAGGACAGGCTCTACGACGTCCGCCGCGCGTGCGCGATGGTGTTCCAGAACCCGGACAACCAGATCGTCGCGACCGTGGTCGAGGAGGACGTCGCCTTCGCGCTCGAAAATCTGGGCGTTCCCCCGGCCGAGATCCGGCAGCGGGTCGATGAAGCGCTCAAGGCCGTCGGCATGTACGAATTCCGCCGCCACGCCCCCCACAAGCTGTCGGGCGGACAGAAGCAGCGGGTCGCGATCGCGGGCGTCATCGCCATCCGCCCCCGCTGCATCGTCTTCGACGAGCCGACCGCCATGCTCGACCCGGCCGGACGCCGCGAGGTCATGCGCGTCATCGGCCGCTTAAACCGCGAGCTGAACGCCACCGTCATCCTGATCACCCACCACATGGACGAGGCCGTGCAGGCAAACCGCGTGGTCGTCATGAGCGCGGGCAAAATCATGCTCGACGGCACGCCCCGCGAGATCTTCACGCAGGTCGACCTGCTGCGCGAGCTCCGTCTGACCGTGCCCCAGACGATCGAGGTGCTCCACGACCTCGACGCCGCGGGCGCGCAGCTCCCCATCGACGCCCTCTCCGTGCAGGAATGCGCCGATATCCTGACCCGCTATTTACAGTGACCATTGGGAGGAAACATCCGTTGTCTTATATTCTTGAAACGCGGGGCTTGACGCATGTTTACGGCGCAGGTACCCCATTTGAGCGCAAGGCGCTCGACGCCGTCGATGTGGCGGTGAACAAGGGCGAGATCCTGGGTGTGATCGGTCACACCGGCTCGGGCAAATCGACCCTGATCCAGCATTTCAACGGCCTGCTGAAGCCAACGTCGGGCGAGGTGCTGCTCGACGGCCAGCCAATCTGGACGCCCGAGGGCAAGTGCCCCCGCGCGGTGCGCTTCCGGGTCGGTCTGGTGTTCCAATACCCCGAATATCAGCTTTTTGAGGAGACCATCGCCAAGGATATCGCCTTCGGCCCGCGCAACATGGGCCTGTCCCAGGCCGAGATCGACGAACGGGTGGCCGAGTCCATGCGCCTCGTCGGCCTGTCGGAAGAACTCGCCGGGCAGTCCCCCTTCGCCCTCTCGGGCGGCCAGAAGCGCCGCGTCGCCATCGCGGGCGTGATCGCCATGCGCCCCGACGTGCTCATTCTGGACGAGCCGACCGCCGGCCTCGACCCGGCGGGCCGCGACGAAATTTTAAACGAGATCGAAGCCTACCACCGCGAGACGGGCGCGACCGTGCTCATCGTCTCCCACTCGATGGAGGACATCGCCCGGGTGGCCGACCGCCTGCTCGTCATGAGCGACGCCCACGTGTTCGCCTGCGGCACCCCCCGCGAGGTCTTCGCGCGCGGCGAGGAGATCATTTCCATCGGACTCGACATCCCCGAGATCACCAAGGTCATCCTCGAGCTGCGCCGCCGCGGCTTCGACCTCGACCCCTCGATCTACACGGTGGAGCAGGCGGTCGCCGCCCTCCGCGCTTATAAGGAGGGTCACAAATGCTGAATGATATCACCATCGGCCAGTTTTTCCCCGGCAACTCCCCGGTGCACCGCTGTGACCCCCGCGTCAAGCTGGTGATCGAGATCGCCATGATCGTCACCCTTTTTCTGGCCAAGGGCCTCGTGAGCTACGGCCTGCTGGCGCTCTACCTGTTCGCCGTCATCAAGATCTCGGACATCCCGGCCAAGATGGTCGTGCGCGGCCTCAAGCCCGTGCTGTTCATCATCATTTTCACGGCCGTGCTCAACATCTTCTACACCCCCGCCGACCACTACCTCTGGGAATGGAAATTCCTGCACATTTCGGCCGCGGGTCTCTGGGTGGCTTTCTTCATGGTCGTGCGCATCATGCTTCTGATCGCGGGCACCACCATGCTGACCTACACCACCTCACCCATCGAGCTGACCGACGGCCTTGAGAGCCTGCTCGGCCCGCTCAAGCGGTTCCACTTCCCGGTGCACGAGCTTTCGATGATGATGTCGATCGCCCTGCGCTTCATCCCGACCCTGATCGAGGAGACCGAGAAGATCATCTCGGCGCAGAAGGCGCGCGGCGCCGACTTCGACTCGGGCAACCTGCTCCAGCGCATCCGCGCCATGATCCCGATCCTCGTGCCGCTGTTCATCTCGGCCTTCCGCCGCGCGGACGAACTGGCCACCGCGATGGAGTGCCGCCTCTACCGGGGCGACGTCGGCCGCACCCGGATGAAGCAGCTCCGCGTCTCCACTGTCGATTATCAGGCGATCGCCTTCTCGGGCGTGCTGTTCGCCGCCGTCATCATTCTGGGACGGGGGTTCGGCCTGTGAGCGAAGCGAGAAACATCGCCCTCTGCCTGTCCTATGTGGGCACGAATTACCACGGCTGGCAGGTGCAGAAAAACGGCTCCTCCATTCAGGAGACCCTGACCGACGCGGTCGAGCGCCTGCTCGGCGAGCGCCCCTATGTCTCGGGGGTCGGGCGGACGGACGCGGGCGTCCACGCCCGCAAATACGTGGCCAATTTCAAGGCGCACTGCACCATTCCGCTCCAAAACCTGCCCCTCGCGCTCAACGCCCAGCTCCCCGAGGACATCGCGGTCTGGGGCGCGGCCGAGGTGCCCGCGGACTTCGACGCCCGATTCCACTGCACCCGCAAGGAATACGCCTACTACCTCTACCCGTCCAAAATGCGCGACCCCTTCCTGACCGCGCGCGCCTACCGCTACAACTACCCGCTCGACCTCGAGCGCATGCAGCAGGGCGCGCGGCATTTTGTCGGCAAACAGGACTTCGCGGCCGTCCGCTCGGTCGGCACCCCGGTCAAGAGCACGGTGCGCACCGTGTTCCACTGTGAGGTCGAGCCGTGCGAGGATCGCCTGATCCGCATCCGGGTCTGCGGCGACGGGTTTCTGTACAACATGGTGCGCGCCATCGCGGGCACGCTGGTCTACGTCGGCGCGGGCAAATTGGAGCCCGACGACGTCCGCCGGGTGCTCGACAGCGGCGACCGCGAGCTCGCCGGGCCGACCCTGCCCCCCGAGGGGCTGTTCATGAACCGCCTGTGGTACGACGATACGCCCGCCCTTTGGCCCTTCGGCCTCGACCAGTAAAAACACGCAAAATACGCAATTTGTTCATACATTCCCGCCCTCTGTGATATACAATAGGAGAGACGGCAGAAAGGAGTTCCCTGTGGCCGACAACAATATCATCCGCTTTCCCACGAACGCAAAGGAGCGCACGCGCTATCTTTCCCAATCGGAAAAACCGGCCTTCCGCCGCCTGACCCGTCTGCGTTCGCTGACCGGCTGGGCGCTCATCCTGACCTTCATCCTGTTTCTGGCGACCAACTTCACCATGTTCTCGCCCTCTTCGATCGCGCAGGCGGTCTCCTATATCCAACTGTCCCTGTCGGAACCCGACTCCACTCTGCTGAACTCGATCCAATACCCCTCCGGCTCAGCCACGGGCGCCGCGCAGTTCAACGGCGGCCTCGCCCTGATCGACTCGGACACCCTGTATATCGCCCAGACGGGCGGCCTGATCCAGCAGACCACCCAGCTTTCCTACACGAGTCCGGTCATCCGCACGAACGGCAGCCGGGTGCTCACCTTTGACCGCGGCGGCTCGGGGCTCAGCCTGTCCACCGCGATCTCGACGCCGGTGCGCCTCAGCCTGGACGACGTCATTCAGGACGCCGCCCTCGGGCAGAGCAACGACTTCGTCGTCGTCACGAGCGCGACCGGCTACCGCGCCGCCGTGTCGGTCTATTCCGATAACGGCACCCAGCGTTTCCGCTGGTCGACCCCCGATTACTACGTGCAGTACGCCGCCCTGTCGCCCTCGGGCAACCGGATGTGCGCCCTCGCCTTCTATCAGGAGGGCATCGAGCTGCGCTCCAAGCTGCTCTTCTTCGATCTCGATCAGGACACCGTGCAAGCCGAGGTCGAGCTGGGCTCGACGGTCGGCATCTCCCTGTCCTATCTGGACGAAAACACCGCGCTCGTCGTCTCCGACGTCGCCCTGCTGCTGGCCGACGAAAACGCCGGAGAGGCCACGACGCTGGCCTCGTACACGGCCGACGAGCTGCTCGCCTTCACCGTGAGCGGCGACCATGTTCTGCTCGCCACCCGCGCGTGGACGGGCAGCGCCCGCTGCACCCTCTCGCTTTACAACCGGAACGGCCTGCTCGGCCAGACCGAATCGGCCGAGGAGCCGGTCAGCCTCTCCCTGTCGAGCCGTCAGGCCGCCGTGCTCACCGCCTCCGGCCTGCATGTCTACGACTATAATCTGACCGCCCAGTGGGAAAATCTGACCACGGGCGGCGCAAACCGCATCCTGCTGACCGATACCGGCTCGGTCTGGACGCTCTATTCCAAGTACGCTTCCCGCATCGGCCCAACCGACGAGGGCTCGGTCGAAATCCCGGAGGAAATTCCAGATGACACCTCAGACAACAACTGATTTTCTGCGCGGGCTGTGCAACCTGCCCGACCTTCTTCTGCTCGGCTTTCTGCTGTTCAGCGTGGTCATGGGCGCTTCCCGCGGCCCGACCCGCACCCTGATCGCCCTGCTCACCCGGCTGGGCAGCCTGATCGCCGCGTTTTACGCCGCGCGCTTCTGCGCGCCCCTGCTCGCCCGCTGGATCGTGACCCCGATCGTGGGCGACCTTTTTGAAGAGAAAGCCGCCGCGCTGCCCGAGCTGATGCAGGGCTCGGCCGCCGCGCTCGAGGCGCGGGTCACCGCCGCCGCCGTCGAGATGGCCGAGGGCGTGGCCTTTCTCATCCTGCTGCTTCTCTTCGCCGTCGGACTGGGCGTCGCCTGCCACCTCGTGGGCGATATGCTTCACCTGATCGGCCGCCTGCCGCCCTTCGGCTTTGTCGGCCGTCTGGCCGGCATGGGCATCGGCCTGCTGGGCGGCCTGATCCTCGCCGTGCTCACCCTCTGGCTGATCGGCGTGTTCCGCCCCGACGTCTACGGCACCCTGGGCTATCTGTCCCCCGCAAACCTTGCAAACACCACCCTGGTCGGCGCGCTGCTCGGCATCTTCCCCGTCGCGCCCTGACCCCCGATTATCCCCTTGCTCCGGCAGGAAAGGAGTTTTTTTCACGATGCAAATGCCGCTCTGCAGCCGCTGCAAAAAGAACGTTGCAGTCGTTTTTATCACCAAAATGGACCCCAATAACGCGAATTCTACCGAACAGGAGGGTCTTTGCCTCAAGTGCGCCCGCGAGCTCGGCATCAAGCCGCTCGACGAGATGATGGAGCGCATGGGCATCACCGACGAGACCCTCGACATGCTCTCCAATGAGATCGGCTCGATGGAGGATCTCGCCGCCCTCATGCCCGTCGGACAGACCGGCGAGGAGGACGAGGACGACGACCCCGAGACCATGCCGGTCGAGACCGCGGAGGGCCGCTCGCCGCTCGACATGCTGCGCGAGTACGGCCGCCGCAACCACGGCGGGAGCGAACCCCGCAAGGAAAACAAAAAGCGCAAGTTCCTCACGAAATACTGCGAGGACCTGACCGCCAAGGCGCGCGAAGGCCGGATCGACCGCATCGTCGGCCGCGATTCCGAGACCGACCGCGTCATCCAGATTCTGAACCGCCGCCAGAAGAACAACCCCTGCCTGATCGGCGAGCCCGGCGTCGGCAAGACCGCGATCGCCGAGGGGCTGGCCCTGCGCATCGCCAAGGGCGACGTCCCGGCCAAGCTGCGCGGCAAGGAGATCCACCTGCTCGACCTGACCGGCCTCGTCGCGGGCACCCAGTTCCGCGGCCAGTTTGAGAGCCGGGTCAAGGGCCTGATCGAAGAGGTCAAGGCGCTCGGCAACATCATTCTGGTCATTGACGAGGTGCACAACATCGTCGGTGCGGGCGAGAGCGAGGGCGCGATGAACGCGGCCAACATCTTGAAGCCCGCCCTGTCGCGCGGCGAGATTCAGGTCATCGGCGCGACCACCTTCGCCGAGTACCGCAAATATATCGAGAAGGACGCCGCCCTCGAGCGCCGCTTCCAGCCCGTCACGGTCAAGGAGCCCTCGGTCGCCGAGACCGCCGAGATCCTGCGCGGCGTGCGCGGCTACTACGAGCAGTTCCACGGCGTCGTCATCCCCGAGGAGATGTGCGATCTAGCGGCCTCCCTGTCTGAGCGGTACATCACCGACCGCTTCCTGCCCGACAAGGCCATTGACCTGATTGACGAGGCCGGCTCCCGTCTGAACCTCGACTCCCCCGCCCTGTCCGAGATCCCCGCGCTCGAGGACGAACTGACCGAGGTCACCCGGGCGCACGACGAAATGGCGAACGCTGACCCCGAAAAGCAGGACTACGCCAAGCTGGCCGAGTACAAGAGCCGCACGCTCCAGCTCGAGGGTCGCCTGCACGAGCTGCGTTCCCAGCCCGCGCCCACCATCGGCCCCGAGCATCTGGCCGCCGTCATCGAGCTCTGGACCGGCATTCCGGCCTCCAAGGTGCAGTCTCAGGAGCTGCGCCGCTTAAACGGCATGGAGGAGCGTCTGGCCGCCCATGTCATCGGGCAGCGCCCGGCCATCGACGCGATCTGCGCGGCCATCCGCCGCTCGCGCGCCGGCATTTCGCCCAAGCGCAAACCGGTCTCCTTCCTCTTCGTCGGCTCGACCGGCGTCGGCAAGACCGAGCTCGTCAAGACGCTGGCGAACGACATGTTCGATTCCCCCGAGGCGCTCATCCGCCTCGATATGTCCGAATATATGGAGAAGCACACGGTCTCCCGCCTGATCGGCTCGCCTCCGGGCTACGTCGGCTACGACGAAGCCGGTCAGCTCACCGAGAAAATCCGCCGCCGTCCCTATGCGGTCGTCCTGTTCGACGAGATCGAAAAGGCCCACCCCGACGTGCTCAACATCCTGCTCCAGATTCTGGACGACGGCCGCCTGACCGATGCGCAAGGACGCGCGGTCAACTTCGAGAACACCATTCTGGTTATGACCTCGAACGCCGGCTCGGAGCGCCGCACGGCCTCGGTCGGCTTCGGCGGCACGGCCAGCGAGCAGGGCAAGGAGAAGGCCGTCAAGGCGCTCGAGGACATCATGCGCCCCGAGTTCCTCAACCGCATCGACGAGATCGTCGCCTTCAACCGCCTGACCGAGGAGGACTTCGGCAAGATCGCGGCGCTGCAGCTCACCGAGCTGCAGACCAGCATGGCCTCCCGCGGCCTGCGCCTGACGTGGTCGGACAGCTTGATCGACTATCTGGTCAAAAAGTCGTATTCGCTCACCTTCGGCGCGCGCAACCTGCGCCGCCTGATCGAAAAGGAGATCGAAAACGGCCTGGCCGAGCGCATCATCGCAGCCTGCGACAACCCGCTGCTGGGCGCGCACGTGTCGGCCGACGGCGGCGAACTGCACATCGAAACGATCTGAATTCCGGCGGGGCGAAGCTCCGGCTTCGCCCCGTTTTTTCTCACAAAAACTTTTTCATGTTTTTGTGGAAAAGCACTTGACAAATTCCCCTTATAATGGCATAATGTTAAAGTCTCAGGTGACCCGCGGGTGTAGTTCAATGGTAGAATGTCAGCCTTCCAAGCTGAACACGTGGGTTCGATTCCCATCACCCGCTCCAACAGCGGCGATTACGAGACACGATCCAGAACGTGGATTTCCTTATGCGCCAGTAGCTCAGTCGGATAGAGCAACTGCCTTCTAAGCAGTAGGCCGGGGGTTCGAATCCCTTCTGGCGTACCATTTCTCTCAATTATATATGGTGGGTGTAGCTCAGTTGGTTAGAGCGTCAGATTGTGGCTCTGAAGGCCGTGGGTTCGACTCCCATCACTCACCCCATATATTTATAGACGATGCGCTGCCAACGCAGCGCATTGTTTATAGACCTCCACAATTCCATACGCCCGGAGCATAATGGGGCGTAGCCAAGCGGCAAGGCAGGGGACTTTGACTCCCCCATTCGCTGGTTCGAATCCAGCCGTCCCAGCCAATTTTTACCGCGCAGAAAGTTGGATTCGAAAGGCGGCTCTTGAAAACATGCCGGTGGCATGTTTTAACCGCCGTGGCTTTTCCGCAGAAAAGCGAATCCAGCCGTCCCAGCCACCCTTTTACAAGCACAATACTTCAAGATCATCATATGGTTCATTAGCTCAGTCGGCAGAGCACCTGCCTTTTAAGCAGGGTGTCCGGGGTTCGAATCCCCGATGAGCCACCAACAAAAGACCTTCTAAACGTCAGTTTGGAAGGTCTTTTGGTGTTTTCATGAACTTTTTCGTTCGTTTCCGTTTTTTCTTTCTCAATTTTCCCTTTCGAACTTTTAAGCGATACAAATCCTTCTTTTCAAACAGAATACTCGAATTTCAGAACTTCATCTGCACAGCATTTTCCCATTTGCACCATATTTGCACGCGCGTTTTTTAAGGAATCCATCACTTTTCTTTCTCTAAAACGGTTATTTTTTGAATTCCTCACTCACGCCAATACTTCTTGATCAACTGGCTTTTTGTACAAAAGGGCATATTTGCACGCGAGCGTGTTTGAAACTGGGAGTACCTATGGGACTCGTACATGCTCAATGTATAGCCGCCGTTTCACACGCAGACAAAAAAATGCACATAAAAAGACCTCAAAGAAATGCTTCAAGGTCTTTTTATGTGTCATCCATTTTCGCTTATATCATATTCTCCAACGCATCCGCCGCGGTGGTCAACAGTTCCTGTGATACATGGGAGTAGATGTTGAGCGTCGTTGTAATGCTTGAATGTCCCAACTGCTGCTGGATCAGCTTCGGCTCAACACCGTTTTCCAACAGAACAGTCGCACAGGTATGCCGATAAGCATGGAGATTCATGCCCTCGTGAGAAAACCCATGGCGATCGAGAAAATGATAGTACGAGGAACGGAAGCCCGTGTATGTACGCATCTTCCCGGTCTTACTGTTGCAGAAGACAAAGCATTCTTCGGAAACCTTGAGTTTCAGCGTATGCTCGGCGTAGTCCCTCCATACAATCAGTTCCTCTGCCAAGCTCCGCGGAATGACGATCTGCCTGTAAGCCGCTTCGGTCTTGGGCTCGCCGATCTCGGTCTTCGGCTTTCTCACCCTGCCCTCACGATCAATTTCAGGTCTGGCCACAGCTGCCTGTTCAATCGTAATGATCCGCCGATTGAGGTCGATATGCCGCCATTGCAGAGCCAGCAGTTCCCCCGTACGCATCCCGGTCTGTAACAGCGTCAGCAGTGCAGGCCGCATCACCGGTTCAGCGCGCAGCGCTTCCAGAAGCGCCGCGCGCTGTTCCCTGCCAATCACCTTGATCTTGCGGTTGGCCGCGCGCACGGATGCTTTGGGACGCGGAATTTTAGTTGGGAGCACCGGGTTCACTTTGACCAGATTGTTCATGCAGGCCGCCTGGAAAATCTGCTTCAACGCTGTCCTGACGCCTTCGATCAGGCGCACCGAACACTGCCTGTCCGACATTGCATTCAATGCGCTCTGGATATGCTGTGCCGTGACCGCGCCAAGCGTCATTTCACCAAGAGCCGGGACAATGTGCTGGTACAGCAGTGTCGAATACCAATCGTAGGTCTTTTCACAGACTTCCAAGCGCTTCACATGCACGAGCCAGAACTCCGCGTATTCTCTGACGCACAGATTCTCGTCATTCGTGAATCGCTCGCCGCCCAGATAGCTTGCGGAAGCCGCCGCGATCCTGCGAGCGACACGCTCCCGGGTATCCTCGGTATAACTCAAACGCAGCGGACGCCCATCAGACTTATAGCCAACCGTCACCTGGCCACGCCAGCGCCCGCTCGCCTGTTTGTAGATCGAACCCTCATGGTTCCCCCTGCGGGTTCCGGTTTTGTTCATCTCTTCATCTCCTTGAAAGAGAGCCGCCGCATCCCTGCGGCGGCTCCCACAGCCTTAGCCTACGGATTTCGTTGCGCTTTCCTCCATGAAAGCGACCACATCCTCCCTTCTCACCCGGATCAGACGACCGACGCGGAAGCTGCGGATCGCTCCACAGCGCACAAGCTGGTACATCCGATCGCGGCTGATGCGCAGGAAGAGGGCAACCTCCTCAACGGTCATCAGTTCCGTCAACTCATGCATGGCGTGCGCCTCCATATCGCTCGGTCGATGCCCGAATATACTCCTCGAGGTCATCCTCATCAATGCGGATGCTGCCGCCAAAGCGAAGCGCCTTCAGCCGCCCTTCACTCACAGCGCGGTACACCGGCGCCTTCGAAACGCGATAGCGTTCCACGATCTCCGAGATGGTCAAATACATGATTTTTTTCCTCCTTTTTCGCCCTATATAGATCAGTAAGCGTTTTCTTCCTTCATCAATTTATTCGCCAATCATGCTTCATCACGGTCGAGCCGACGTTCCACCATGTATCTCTCCCAGCCATCGTAATACTCTTCAGCAGTCTGAATAATGTTGGGCAGATGGAGGCGATATGCGAGATACCGCTCCCCACCCTCAGGCTGCGGCACCTCCACCAGTGCCTCACCATCCGGACCAGTTACGAGTAAACTCTCTTTCAGAAGCTGCTTTTCCAGCTCTTCAAGCGTACAGTCAGCGTATCCATTCTCGCGATCCACGAGGTCGAGGAGATACTGAGGATAAACGAAAAAGCCTTCGGGAACAAACAGCGCACCGTACGCCGAATACATCTCCTCCTCACGCGTCCAAATCACTGTCCCGTCCATGATCATTCTGTCCACGATAAAAGCCAGATTACCCTCCGGCTCATCGTAATGGGGACGGCTCGGGGGATTCTTAAAAAAAGTCACTTCGCTCATAATTGTTCTCCTTTTTACACATTTTTGATAGTAGATGCCTAAATTTTCAACAATTCTTTTTCGCCAGGACTTTGATCACCTCCCAGTCCAAAGATACAAATCGGCCGATTGCTGGATATTTCGCACCTGCGGTATGGTTATCCGCCCCCACTTCGACAAGGCCTACCTGCCGCAGCAGCTGCCCTGCATGGCTCGGCGTACAGGAGTGTCCCGAAGCCTCCGCAAGCACCGCCGCGATAGCAGAAAGCTTTATCAGGCGGCGCTTTCCCGAAGCTCTGAAGCCGTCAAAGTCATCGGGGGCTTCCTTGTACTTCTCGCGGCTATTCGCTAAGCGAAGGCGGTCAGACCTGACTGCATCACGAATGATTTGAGCAATGTTGCTGAGATTTTGTCTTCGATTTTCTTCAAGTAATCGATTATTAACACCCAACGACATTTCAAACGCATTTTTCGTCTTTTCTGTCCATTTTCGATGCTTTTTCTCAGAGATCGCATCGATTTCAAGAGCAAAATCCAGAAAGAGCTGAAAAGCAACTGACAACTCCGCGAGGATCCGCTGCTGTCGAGGGCCTGAGTCCTCTGCTGCGCACGGATCGAAGCCCGACAGGGTGTCCCTGATCGACTTCACCAACCGGTCGTAGTCAGCCGCGAAAAAGAGCAGAAAGCGGCTGAGCGCCGCCGCCGCAACAAGGCGATCATCCGGCTGACGCCCCTTCATTTGCTCACTAACCGCCACTACCGCGCATCGTGTCACGTCACTCGGTACCGCCATCGGGAACTCGCCCGTAATGATAACGCCCACCGCGTTTCTGATCTGCTTGGTTTTTTTACCCTCCTTAATAATCTGCGGGATGCCGTCTGCCGCGAATCTCAGTGTGAAAGCTGCTGCCGCGAGCGATTTCCGCTTGGTTTCGGGGTCTGAGCTGGTGCAAACGTCGTCGAGCAGCACAGCAACATCCCGTCGATTCGCCAAGTAGTCTCGAACAGCCGCCTTGGTGCTGAGCGCACGAGCCGCATTTGCAGGCTCTCCACGCTCATTTACAAAGGGCTGAGCAAAGTCCATGACGGCGGTCGTCTTGCCGTTGCCCTGACCGCCTACCAACTCCATAACGTGTCTTATAGGATATCCTGCCTCTTCGAACGGACTTCCGAGCGCCGAGCGGGAGGACTGCGCCACAAGGGGAATCAAAACGTTCGGAGCTCGGGCGACACGGTCGAGGAAGTCGCGCACGACCTC
>CAMEPU010000046.1 GCA_945932315.1 uncultured Clostridia bacterium | reverse complement strand
AGATAGGAGGTCTGTTCTATGCAAATGGTACTGCTGACCGCGCTCGGCGTGGGCGGCGCGACCGTGATCGGCGCGGCGATCGGCTTCGCCTTCCGGGAGATCTCGCACCGCTTCAGCGACATCGTGCTGGCGCTGGCGGCCGGCGTCATGCTGGCGGCGTCGGTCATCGGACTGATCCTGCCCTCTCTGGAGGGCGGCGGCGCGTTCGCGCTCCCGGTCACGGTGGCCGGCATCTTCTGCGGCGCGCTCTGCCTCAACCTGCTGGATCATGTTGTGCCCCATCTACACCGCCTGAGCGGCGCGGATCAGGAGGCGCACCCGGCGCATACCGCCGAGATCGACAAGGTGCTGCTGTTCGTCGCGGCCATCGCGATCCACAACCTGCCCGAGGGCATCGCGGCCGGCGTCGGCTTCGGCACGGGCGACGTCGCGGGCGCGGTCACGGTGGCGCTCGGCATCGCGCTGCAGAACATTCCCGAGGGCATGGTCGTCATCGCGCCCATGCTGGCTGTCGGGATGAGCCGCGGCCGCACGTTCGGGATCGCCCTGTTGACCGGCATCATCGAGGTCATCGGCACGCTGCTGGGCTACTTCGCCGTCAGCATTTCGACCGCGGTCCTGCCTTTTGCACTGGCGTTTGCCGGCGGCACGATGCTTTATGTCATCAGTGACGAAATGATCCCCGAGACGCACGCGCACGGCAGCGAACGGGGCGCAACTTACGCACTTTTGGCGGGCTTTTGCCTGATGCTGGCGCTGACCCATTATCTGGGATAAGCAAATCCATTCGGAAGACCCCGGCCTGTTTGGGCCGGGGTCTTTGTGCGTTCATACGGTTTTCTGCATCGATCGCGCCCGTTTGAGCGGCGTGCGGAAGAAAAGGGGGGCGCCTGCGGCACCGAAAGGTGCGCGGCAGGGTAAAAAAATACGTTTGCGGATGCGTTCCGGGCGCGCTCAGAAGACGGAAAACAGGCTGACACGGAGAATGGAAAAACTATAACGATTCAGACAAAATAAGGGCGGAAAAAGGGGAAGCATCCGAAGGGGAAATTGACAATTTGGACTTTTTGAAGGCGCTTTGCGTGCAAAATGCGTCACGGTTTGCGGAAAAACGGCGGCAAGGAGCCAAAATGGAAAATGCGCGCACGGAAGCCTGAAAAACGGTGTGGAAAGGCACAGAATGAAACCCGGAAAATCCAAAGGAAAAAGCGTCAAGAATTGTGCGGGCACGTGAACACTTGGTAAAAAAATGGAAAATGCCGGCCGTGCATTTCACGGAATGATATGGTGATAATGGCCAAATTGAAAAGGTGTTGATTGGGCAAAAAGAATAAATCTGGTGTTGGAAGCACACAAAAAACACGGTATGAATCCAGCAAAAACGCTGAAAAAAACAGAGCACGCTGAAATACACTTGCAATTTCTGATAAGGGCGGTATAATTATATCAAAAGTGATGCTTGCGAGGGCGGAAATTTGTGCAACATTTGATGGCCTTCAGGTTGCACGAAGCCGGTCTCCGGGCTCACCAAGTAAGCGTTCAAGCTCCGGAAGGAGTTTTGGACAAAACCGCGTGCACGTGAACCTGCGTGCAAAATCAGAAAAAGAGGAGAGAAAAAAGTATGAAGAAGAAGCTTTTGGCTGGTATCCTGGCCGGTGTGATGACCCTCGGCGTTCTGGCTGGCTGCGGCGGCGGCTCCAAGCCCGCTGCTTCCGGCGCGTCCTCCGGCGGCTCCGCTGCCTCGGCTCCCGCTGCTTCCGCTGATGAGAAGGTCGAGCTGACCCTGGTCATGGCGCTGCGTGACGAGTGGCTGTCCGAGCTGGAGAAGGCTGCTCTGAAGGCGGCTGACGAGATCGGCGGCATCAACCTGACCACTCAGGACGCCAACAACGACGTTTCCAAGCAGCTGCAGTACATCGAGACCGCACGCAATTCCGGTGCCAAGGCGATCATCGTCAACATGGTAGACCCCTCCACCGCTGCACAGTGCGTTGAGGCTGCCGGCGACACCCCGGTCGTATTTGTAAACCGCTTCCCGACTGACGACTCCGTCCTGAACGAGAAGGCCGTTTACGTAGGCTCCGACGAGATGACCTCCGGCGCGTTCCAGGGTGAGTGGCTGGCCAACTGGGCCAAGGAGAACGGCAAGACCGAGGTTAAGTACGTTCTGCTGAACGGCACCCTGGGTCAGACCTCTACCACCAACCGCACCCTGTCCTTCCAGCAGAGCATGGAGGAAGCCGGCATCACCGCGACTCTGGTAGGCGAGGCGCTGGCTTGCGACTATGACCGCGCGAAGGCAATGGATAAGTTCACTCCCATGATCGGCACCTCCGAGTTCGATGCGATCGTATCCAACAACGACGCGATGGCGCTGGGCGCTGTTGAGGCACTCGAGTCCAAGGGCGTTGATCCGTCCTCCCTGCCGATTCTGGGCATCGACGCTTCCAAGGACGGCCGCGTAGGCATCAAGGACGGCAAGCTGGCCATGTCCGTATTCCAGGATCCTGCCGGCCAGGGCCGCGGCGCTCTGTACGCAGCAGTCAACCTGGCAAAGGGCAACGACATCGCGCAGGATTCCGGCTATGAGAAGGATTCCACCGGCTTCATCCTCTGGGTACCCTTCGAGCCCGTTACCGCTGAGAACGTTGCGGAGTATGACAACCGTTAAGTCCTGATTCCGAGCGAATAAGTAAGGTTTAGGCAGAAAGGCCATTGTTCCCAAAAAGCAATGGCCTTTCTTTCCCAAAAATGCTACCCAGAGAAATGGGGGAATCTTAGAAGTGAGTCAAGAGTATATCCTGGAAATGACGGATATCGTCAAGACGTTTCCCGGCGTTCAGGCGCTGAAGGGCGTCCAGCTGAAGGTGCGTCCGGGCACCGTGCACACCCTGATGGGTGAGAACGGCGCCGGCAAGTCCACCCTGATGAAATGCCTGATCGGTATCCATCCGCCCACCTCGGGCAAGATCGTATTCGATGGCAAGGAAGTCCAGTTCAAGACCACCAAGGAGGCCTTGGAGTCCGGTATTTCCATGATCCATCAGGAGCTGTCCCCGGTTCCCGAGCGCAGCGTCGCCGAGAACCTGTGGCTGGGTCGCGCACCGCTGAAATACGGCGTTGTCGTCGACCACAAAAAAATGAGAGAAGACAGTATCGCACTGTTTGAAAAGCTTGGCCTGGACGTCGATCCGGATGCCAAGATGGGCGACCTGACCGTTGCAAAGATGCAGATGGTCGAGATCGCAAAGGCCGTATCTTACAACAGTAAGATCGTTGTTATGGACGAGCCCACCTCCTCTCTGACCGAGTCTGAGGTTGAGCATCTGTTCCGCATCATTGCCGAACTCAAGGCAAAGAACGTTGCCATCATCTATATTTCCCATAAAATGGACGAGATCTTCCGCATTTCGGACGATATCTCGGTCTTCCGCGACGGCGAGTTCATCGCGACCGACCGCGCGGAGAATCTGAATGTCGACAAGCTCATCCAGCTCATGGTCGGCCGCGAGGTCACCGCGATGTTCCCCAAGGTCGACTGCCCGATCGGCGACACCATCCTGAAGGTCGAGCATCTGGCTGCAGGCCGCGCGGTCAAGGACGTCTCCTTTGAGCTGCACCGCGGCGAGATTCTGGGCTTTGCCGGCCTGGTCGGCGCGGGCCGCACCGAGACCGCCGAGGCGATCTTCGGTATGCGCCGCATCACCGGCGGTAAGATTTACAAGGACGGCGTCGAGCTGCACATCAAGAGCCCCGAGGAGGCCATCGCGAACAAGATCGGTCTGCTGACCGAGGATCGCCGCGGCAACGGCATCTTCGGCCTGCTCTCGATCAAGGACAACACCTGCATGGCGAACATGAAGGCGTATGGCCTGCCGCTTAGCGAAAAGCGGATGCGCGAAGACACCGAGGAGTACATCAAGAAACTGAACACCAAGACCCCGTCGATCGAAACGCCGATCAAGAACCTGTCCGGCGGCAACCAGCAGAAGGTACTGGTCGGCCGTTGGCTGCTGACCAACCCGGACATCCTGATCGTCGACGAGCCCACCCGCGGCATCGACGTCGGCGCGAAGTCCGAGATCCACGCCCTGATCACCAAGCTGGCCGGCGAGGGCAAGGCGATCATCCTGATCTCCTCCGAGCTGCCCGAGGTTATGGGCATGTCTGACCGCATCGTTGTCATGCATGAAGGCACGATGACCGGTCTCGTAGAACGCAAGGACTTCTCGTCCGAGCTCATCCTGAAGTATGCCACCAGCGAGGAGCCGTACCAGCCCGCCGGTGGGAACGCATAAGAAAGAGGGGAAATGGTATGAAGAAGTCTTTTGACCTGAAAAAGTTTTTATCCCAGAACTCCATCTGGCTGGTTCTGATCGTCATGGTCGCGGGCGTTTCGATCGCGCGCCCCATGTTCCTGTCCGCCAACAACATTGAGACCCTGATGACCGCCGAGTCGGTCAAGGGCGTGCTCGCATTCGGCGTTATGTGGGCGATCCTGTCCAAGGGCATCGACCTGTCTCCCGGATCGGTCGTCGCGCTGGTATCCGTTGTCTGCGCTTCTCTGGCGCAGGATTCTGACGCGGTCAACCGTCTGCTGGGCGAGGGCGAGCCGATGGCTGCCGGCCTGATCGTTCTGATCGGTATCGGCATCGGCATCATCGTCGGCTTCACCCAGGGCGCCATCATCGCCTACACCAAGATCCCCGCTTTCATCGCGACGCTGGGCGGCCAGCTGATCTGCCGCGCACTGTCCAAGATGTATTCGACCCAGCCCGTTTCCAAGCTGACCGACTCCTTCCGTTTCTTCGGCAAGGGCAAGGTTGGCCCCATCCCGGTCATCGTTATCGTGTTCCTGTGCCTCTTCGCCATCAACGCCTTCCTGATGACCAAGACCCGCTTCGGCAAGAATATCTTCGCCATCGGCGGCAACGAGCAGGCTGCCCGTGTTGCCGGTATCAACGTTGAGAAGAACCTGATCATGGTTTATGTATGGTGCGCAACGATGGCGGCCATCGGCGGCATCCTGCTGGCCGGCCGTACCGGTTCGGCCGACCCGTCCACCTATGGCCTGAACTACGAGCTGGACGGCATCGCGGCTGCGACCGTAGGCGGCACCTCGCACTCCGGCGGTATCTGCCGTGTATCCGGCGTATTCTGCGGCATCCTGATCATGGGCGTTATCAACAACGGCCTGGTTATGCTGTCTGTCGATGATAATATGACCAACGTCATCAAGGGCATCATCATCATCGCTGCCGTAGCGTTCGATATGCGCAAGAACGCGAAGCGCGCGTAAATCGCCTCTCTTCGTGCGATTCAACAGAACCGCATGATTCCTTTCTTTTTCTCTTGTCTCAGGCTCCCGCGTGAGCGGGAGCCTGCGGCACCAATCTCTTCATCATAGAATTGAAATGTAAAGAGAAGACCGAAAAATAAGCCCGGCCGGGATCATAGGATTCCCGGCCGGGCTTTTTGGTGCGTTCGGAGGCAGGTGCGTGGATAAATTTTAAGAATAACATATGTTAAAGAAAAAAGCAATGCGAAAAAATAGCTATTTCTTTCTGAAAATGATCTTATTTTTTTCAGAAAAAACTTTTTCGCCCGCGAAAAGGAAGACTGCCGAAACCACCATGCGCATTTTGCGAAAGTTTTCGAGGAAAAGAAAGCAGATTGGCCGGAATCTGTCAAAAAAACCGATGAAATCCGGGGGAGGAAAAGGGAAACTTGCACAAGAATGCGATTTGTAAAATATAGACAAAAGAAGAGGCTGCGGTTTGTGCAGATGGTTGCAAAGCATTTTGGATTATGCTAAGATAAATGCACCGAATCCCTGGGGAAATTGCAATTTTGGCCGAATTGCGCACAAAACAAGAAAGAATAAAATTTTAGAGGGGGTTCCCAAAGTTGTTTCTCATCATTGCAACATTTGTCGGGTTTACCGCTCTGGTCGCGTGGATTTCCTGGCTGCGCACCAAGGGTGATAACCTCGATACGCAGGAAGGTTACTTCCTGGCGGGGCGCGGTCTGTCCGGTCTGGTCATCGCCGGTTCGCTCGAGCTGACCAACCTTTCCACCGAGCAGCTTGTCGGCCAGACCGGCCAGAGCTACGCGACCAACATGGGCGCGATGAACTGGTCGGTCAGTGCCAGCTTTGCACTGCTTTGTCTGGCGATGGTGTTCCTGCCCCGGTATCTGAAGGCGGGCATCACCACCATTCCGGAGTTTCTGGAGCAGCGCTATGACTCGACGGTCAAGCGCATCATCTCGTTCCTGTTCCTGCTGGGCTATCTGCTGACCTATCTGCCCACCGTGCTTTATTCCGGCGCGCTGGCGTTCAACCGTATTTTCAATCTGGATCAGCAGCTCGGCATCACGCAGTTCCAGGCGATCGCGATCCTGTGCTTCGGCATCGGTCTGGTCGGCGCGATTTATGCGATCTTCGGCGGCCTCAAGGCGGTCGCGGTATCCGACACCATCAATGGCGTGGGTCTGCTGGTCGGCGGATTCCTCGTGCCGGTTCTGGCGATCTGTATGCTGGGCGGCGGCAGCTTCTTCGCGGGTCTGCGCGACTTTGTCACCAATGTACCGCCCGAAAAGTTCAATTCGATCAACCCGGCGAATGCGCTGCCGCCGATGGTGCCGTGGCCGGTGCTGTTCCTCGGCATGACCTTCAACAACCTGTTCTATTGGTGCACCAACCAGTCGATCATCCAGCGCGCGCTGGCGGGAAAGAGTCTGGCGCAGTCCCAGAAGGGCGCGATTCTCACCGGCTTCCTCAAGCTGGTCGATCCCTTCTTCATCACCATCTGCGGCCTGCTGGCCTTCCGCTTCTTCGGCAACAGCCTGATGGACAACACCGACGCGGCTTATCCCATGCTGGTGGCCGAGGTCATCCCGGACTGGCTGCTCGGCTTCTTCGCGGCTGTCCTGTTCGGCGCGATCCTCTCGTCCTTCAACTCCGCGCTGAACAGCTGTGTCACCCTGTACACGCTGGACTTCCACCGCCCGCTGTTCAACAAGACCTGCGACGACAAGCATCTGGTCAAGGTGGGCAAGCGGTTCGGCACCGTGCTGGCCGTCATCGCCATCTGCGTTGCACCCTTTGTCATCAACGCACCCAGCGGCCTGTACGATTTCCTGCAGGACTGCTTCGGCTTCTATTCGATGCCCATTCTGGCGACCGTCATCTGCGGCTTCTATTCCAAGCGGATTCCGGCGCTCGCCCCCAAGGTCGCGCTCATCACCCACGTCATCCTGTACGCGCTGAGCCATCTGCTGCCCTATGTCGGCGTCAACGTGCACTATCTCTGGATCCTGTCCGTTCTGTTCATCGTTGACCTGCTGATCATGATCGCGGTCGGCAAGCTCAAGCCGCGCGAGACCGATTTCGTGCTCGAGGATGCGGGTGCGGTCGACCTGACCCCCTGGAAGTACGCCAAGCCTGCTTCCGCGCTCTGCTTCATCTGCATGCTGGGCGTATATTGGCTGTTCTCTCCGCTCGGTCTGGCTTCGATGATTTGATTGCTTTGACCGCTGCAAATGGAATCATACCCGCCGTGGCTGTGCTGCGGCGGGTGTTCGCATAAAAACCGGCCGGTGCATGCACTTGCACCGGCCGGTCGGTTTTCGCTGTGTGGGAGGGACGTCCGGCGAAAAAGAGAAAACCGGACATCCCTCGGATGAAAATGAGCGGTAACCGCTCGTGAGAGGTAAGAGAAGATATGAAAAAGAGAATCACTGCAACGCGATCATCTTTCAGAGGGGTTGCATAATTCCGGCGGGAAGCGCGTGAAGAGAGGCGCGCGCTTCCCGGCCGTTTTCAATTGTCATGCGGGGTTTCCCAACCCTTGCGCAAAAATGATCAGGCCTCGATTTCCGAGATCTTGACCGGGCGGCCCTCATGCAGCGACTTGGTTGCAGCTGCCGCCATCAGAACGGGGTACAGGCCGTCCATACCGGTGACCGGGGTCTCCTTGTCGCCCGCAACCGCATCGGCAAACGCCTGCATCTCGGCGACGAACGCGCCGGTGTAGCGGTCCCACATGACCTTGTAGGCGGTGCCGTAGGTGGTGCCGTCGGCGGTGGAGAGAACAGCGGTGTTCGGGATGTCGTTCTCGTTCTGCGCACAGCCTTCGCTGCCGAAGACCTCAACGCGCTGGTCGTAACCGTAAACCGCCTTGCGGCTGTTGTCGATCACGCCGATCGCGCCGTTTTCAAACTTCAGGGTGACGAGCGCGGTGTCGACGTCGCCTGCCTCGCCGATGCCGGGATCAACCAGAACGGAGCCGATCGCGTTGACCTCGGTGACCTCGCTGCCGGCCAGGAAACGGGCCATGTCGAAGTCGTGGATCATCATATCATAGAAGATACCGCCGGAAACCTTGACGTAGGATACCGGAGGCGGCTCGGGGTCGCGGGAAGAGATCTTGATGATGTTGACCTTGCCGACCTTGCCGTCACGAACCATGTCGTATACCGCGCGGTGGTTGTGGTCGAAGCGGCGGCAGAAACCGATCTGCAGCTTGACGCCGGCCTCCTTGGCCGCGTTGATCGCCTCGTGAACCTTGGCCAGATCGTAGTCGATCGGCTTCTCGCAGAAGATGTGCTTGCCGGCGTGAGCGGCCTCGATGATGTACTTCGAGTGGGTGTCAGTGGAGGAGCAGATCAGAACAGCCTCGATCTCAGGATCGTTCAGGATGTCGTTTGCATCCTTGGTGGTGTTCGGAATGCCGCACTGACGGGCAAACGCCTCGGTGGCCTCGTTCATGAAGGGGTCTGCGATGGTCTTGATTTCCATCTCAGGCACGAACATGGAGATGTTCTTGGCGTGTACCTTGCCGATTCGACCGGCGCCGATGATACCAACTTTCATTGTTTTCCCTCATTTCAGAAGAATTTTGACACAGAGTTTTGGATTACAGAAAAGAGATTGAGGTGTGCTTTTGCACAACTCTGTTTTCTGAATTCATTATACTGTGCGAAAGCACGGCTCGTCAAGCGTATTTTGAAAGGCGAAAAGACAAAATAATCGGTTATTTTTCAGCACCCTCACCAAGAGAAAAGAAAAGCAAGATCTTATAAAAACGGATAAAATGTGCAGAAAAGCGGGGTAAATCGGGTGCATTCGGGAAAAACGGGCGGACGTGGTTTGAAAAATAAGTCTGTGCAATTCGCACAGGTTGTGTGCGCAAAAAATGTGTGTGCATTTTCTCTGTGCCTGTGCTATAATATTTCCAGTTCAAAATAAGAAAGCACTGGAGGAGACGGAATGGGCAAGCGTCCGACGATTCAGATGGTGGCCGAGCGCGCGGGCGTTTCGCGGGGCACGGTCGACCGGGTGGTGAACAACCGATCCTATGTTAAGGCCGAGGTGCGCGAGCGCGTACTGGCGGCGATTGAAGAGCTGGGCTACGGCCTGCCGAGGGAGGGGCTGACGGCCGTCCTGCCGGCGGAGACCGCGGAGCCGCTGCGGCTGGGCGTCGTGCTGCCGAACTGGGTGGGGCATACCCGCATGGAGCTGCTGCGCGGCATCGAGGCCGCCCGGAGCGAGCTCGCCCGGTACCGGGTGGAGGTACTGGTCGCGGCCTGCGAGACCGATATTCCCGCTGAGGTCATCGAGCGCATCGACGGACTGGTGTCCGAAGGCGTGCGCGGCATCGCGATCTGCGCGATCGCCGACCCGGCCATCGAAAGCCGGGTGGACGCGCTGGCGGAGAGCGATATCCCGGTCATCACGTTCAATTCGGATCTGCCGGACAGCCGCCGGCTGTGCTTCATCGGCCAGGACTATAATAAGAGCGGCCGGATCGCGGCCGAGATGATGAGCAAGTGCATCCCGCGCAACGGCCAGATCCTGGCGGTCGCGGGCAATCTGGAGTTCAACGGCCACCGCAAGCGCCTCGACGGCTTCTGCACCCGGATGCATGAGCTCGGCTATTCGGCCGGGCAGATCGAGGTCATCGAAACCTACAACGATTACCACGTCACCCGCCGCAAGGTGGCGGAAGCGCTGGTGCGCAACCCGCGCCTGAACGCCGTCTATATGGCGAATCAGAGCGTGGCCGGCTGCGCGGACGCGATCAAGGAGGCAGGGAAGACCGGCCTGCTCCGGGTCATCTGCCACGACGTCTCGGAAAACACCAAGACGCTGCTGCGCGAGCGCCGGGTCGATCTCACGATCTCGCAGGACATCTTCAACCAGGGCTACCAGCCGCTCATGCTGCTGCAGGGTCTGCTGCAGCGGGGGATTGATCCCTGCTCGGTGGAGCGCGCGGTCACCGGCATCGACATCGTGTGCGCGGAGAGCCTGTGACCGGCCAAATGCGGTGATCCGCGCCCGCATGGGGAATCTTCCGCTTTTGTGCGCGGGACGAAGAAAAGGGCTTGTATTTTCCTCTCAAAATCGTTATAATGGATTATAATGAGTTTATATGTTTTGGAGGTAATCCCCTATGCCGCATTTGGAAGATTACATGTACTATATTGTACAGTTTCTGCCTTTTGTCATCATCATCGCGGTCTTCTATTTCTTCATGATCCGCCCGCAGCGCAAGCGCGACAAGGAAGAGCGTGAGATGCGCAACTCGGTCCAGCCCGGCGACGAGATCTGCACCATCGGCGGTTTCATCGGCCGCGTTGTTTCGGTCAAGGATGACACCCTGGTCATCGAGACCTCGGCTGACCGCACCCGCCTGCGTATGTACCGTTGGGCCATCCGCAACAAGGAGAACGCTCCCGCGGCCGACGCCAAGAAGGACGCCAAGGAGACCAAGGAAATTCCGGAGTCCAAGTAATTCCAGCATAATCCCCGGCGCTCCCGCGTAGGTTGGAATAGAAAATCTGCGGGAGGAATACAACGATGAAAAAGGCAGAAACCATGTCCCGTCCGGCGGCGCGTTTCGCCGTCTCCGTGCTGCTCGGCCTCGCGGCCGTGCTGGCGGCGATGGCGGTGTGTTCGTTCGGCGTGCTCGCGGGGCCGCTTTCGGGCGTGTCCTACGCGGTGCTCGCGCCTGGCTGTCTGGCCGTCGGCTGCCTGCTTGCCGCGTTCCGTGCGGCGCGGTGCATGCCCGGGCGAAAGCTGATCTGGGCCGTGCTCGCGGGCGGCGGCCTGCTGCTCTGCCTGATCATATGCAGCTTCGCGTGCTTTGGCGGGCCGGTCGAAGGACCGCGCGTCGCCGTGAACGCGGGCTGTGCGCTCGCGGCGTCCCTGCTCGGAGGGTTTCTGGGCGCGGCCGGCCGCAAACGCAAAAGAAAACGATAAATTTGTTACTATTTCATTTCTAGGAGGAATTTCATCATGGAGCATATCACCACCCTGACTTCCGCAACTCTGAAGGACACCTGCGCTAAGGGCGGCTGCGGCGAGTGCCAGACTTCTTGCCAGTCCGCTTGCAAGACCTCTTGCACCGTAGCGAACCAGACCTGCGAGAACAAGTAATAATGCTAGTCAAACAGCAAGGCACGCAAGCCCGCGTGCCTTGTTGTTTTGTCTGTTTGAATCCGAAATTTTGGAGGAAAATGATCCGATGATCCATCGTTACACCAAAAACGGCCTGAATTTCCTGCTGGACGTCAACTCGGGCGCGGTGCACCTGCTGGACGACCTGTCCTACGCGGTGTCCGGCCTGATCGACGAGCAGATGGGCGAGAACTGCCCGGATGCAGTCGTCGAGGCGCTTCCGCAGTATGACGCGGCCGACGTCCGCGCGGCGTGGGGCGAGCTCTACGGCCTCAAGCAGGCGGGCCAGCTCTTCGCGTCCGACGACTATCTGGACGTCAGCAAGTACGTGCCGGACGGCGCGCCCGTCAAGGCGCTCTGCCTGCACGTTGCGCACGACTGCAATCTGCGCTGCAAATACTGCTTCGCTTCGACCGGCGACTTCGGCACCGGCCGTAAGATCATGCCCTTTGAGGTCGCCCAAAAGGCGATCGACTTCGTCCTCGTGCGCTCGGGCAAGCGCCGCAACATCGAGGTCGACTTCTTCGGCGGCGAGCCCCTGATGGCCTGGGACACCGTCACCCGCACGATCGACTACGCCCGTTCCAAGGAGGCCGAGTGGGGCAAGCATTTCCGCTTCACCATTACCACCAATGGCCTGCTGCTGGACGACGAGAAGATTCAGTACATCAACGAGAATATGGACAACGTTGTCCTGTCGCTCGACGGCCGCCCCGTGGTCAACGACGGCATGCGCAAGACGGTCGCGGGCACCGGCTCGTATGACATCATCGTGCCCAAATTCCAGAAGCTGGTCGCCTCCCGCGATCCCAAGAAGGATTACTACGCGCGCGGCACCTTCACCGGCAAGAACCTTGACTTTGCGAACGACGTGCTGCACATCGCGGATGCGGGCTTTGACCGCCTGTCGGTCGAGCCGGTTTCGGCCGAGGACGGCTGCGGCTACGAGATCACTGAGGGCGATCTGGACACCATCCGCAAGGAGTACGACCGCCTGACCGACCTCATGGTCGAGCGCAAAAAGGCGGGCAAG
>CAMEPU010000045.1 GCA_945932315.1 uncultured Clostridia bacterium | reverse complement strand
TCAGGTTCGTCTTTGGCTTTCTCGTTGTTTAATTTACAAGGTACATCTCGCTGTCGTTTTCCGTATTTCTCGGTGACAGCTTGTTTATTATATCTCCGCTTTCGCGGTTTGTCAACACGTTTTTTCAAAGAAATTTCAGAAAAATTTTTGAGCAATTTTCCCAGCAAAAACGCGCCCGAAACGGGCGCGTTTTTGCTCAGCATTCAATGGTCTGTCCGATCTCGAGGAAGAACAGCTTCTTTGCGACGACCGGGCGGTCGAAGATCTTTTGCATCGCCACCGCATAGGCCGCGAGCTGGGGCGCGTAGTCCCGGGCGCGGCGGGGCGCGGTCTCCGGGCGGACGCGGTCGGTCTTGAAGTCGATCACCGTGAAGCCCTCGTCGGTCTCGAGCAGGCAGTCCACGACGCCCTGCAGCAGTACGGTCTCCTCCGGATCGTCCACGTCAGGATAATAGTCGCGCGCCGGGACGACGACCGAAAATTTGAACTCGCGCCGCACGCGGGCGTTCGCGAACGAGCGGTACAGGTCGGACGAGAAAAACCGGGCGATGCGCGCGGGGTCAATCGCGTCGGCCTGCTCGGGCGCGAGGATGTGCGCTTTCCGCAGACGGGCGATCTCAGCTTCGATCTCTCCCCGGCCGCAGGCGTCAAAGTCGCAGAACTGCAGGAAGAGATGGTGCGCCGTGCCCCGCTCGGCCGGGGTGAGGCCGGTGCGCGCCCGGTCAAAATCGGGGCGGCGCAGCGCAGGCTTGGGGCGGGGCGGGGCGGTCTCGTCCGCCGTCTCAACCGATTTGAAATCGGTTTTCATACCGGTCGCCGTCAGCTTGGCGGGCAATCCGGCCAGCGCGGCCTGCGGATAGCAAAGCGGGCCGGGCACCGCAGGCAGCTCCTCGGGCTGCCACGACAGAACAGCGTCCTCTTTTTCTCCGTCCGCCGCGAGGATCTGCGCGGCGGTCTGCAGCGAAAACGAGAGCAGCGGCGGCAAAGTGGGATCGGGCATCAGCGGGTACCCGGCGGCTTCGCGCAGATGCACCGCGGCCGGATGGCGGATGAGCGCGGCCAGAATCCAGTCGAGGAAGCTGTTCGCGCGCGCCATTTCATAAGGTGACAATCCGCCGTCCGCGTTTTTCCCGCAAGCGTCCCGCAGACGGGCTTCCATTTTATCGGACACGCCGGTCAGAATCAGCTTGTCGCGCGCGCGGGTCATGGCGACGTAGAGCACGCGCAGCTCCTCGCTGATATTCTCCCGCCCCAGCCGGTTGGCGTAGGCGATGCGCTCGATCGTGTCGTACTGCACGCCTCGGTCGAGGTCGCGGCACTTGCTGGCCACGCCCATCCGGGGATGGATCAGAATCGGACGGGCGATGTCCATGCGGTTGAACTGCGCCGCGCAGTCGGTCAGAACGACGACCGGGTATTCCAGGCCCTTCGATTTATGGATCGAGAGGATGCGCACCGCGCCCTCGCCGCCCTGCGCGCGGACGATCTCAAAGTCGTCCCCGTTCTCCCGCATGCCGCGCAGGAGGTTCACAAAGCGGTACAGGCCGCGCGCGCCATTCTGCTCAAACGAACGCGCCCGGTCGAGGAAGGACAGCAGGTTCTGCCGCCGCTGCGCGCCCCCGGGCAGGCCGGCGAACAGGCCGAGCGCGCCCGTCCTGGCGTAGATCTCCCAGATGAGCCGGTAGACCGGCAGGTCGCCCGCGAGCAGGCGAAGGTCGGTCAGGATGCGCAGGAAACCGGCGCAGTCGGCGTCGGTCTCGGCGCAGGCGGCGAGTGCGTCAAAGAAGGGCGCTTTGCGGTCGCGCAGCCGGATCTCGCCCAGCCGCTCCTCGGTGAAGCCGAACAGGGGCGAACGCAGCACGCCGATCAGTTCGACGTCCAGACGGGGGTTATCGATGAGTTCCAAAAAGGAGACGACCGCGCCGACCTCGGCGGTCGCGAGCAGGCCGGTGCTCTCCTCGGTGCGCACCGGGATGCCGTATTCGGCCAGCGCGGCGCGGAGGGCCGACGCCCGCCGCCGGGGCGAGCGCAGCAGAATAGCGATATCGCCCGGCACGACCGGCCGGGTGCACCCGAGCGCCTTGTCAAAGACAGGCAGCCCCTCGGCCAGCAGGCGGTGGATGCGTTTTGCGACGAGCGCGGCCTCGCAGGCCGCCCGGTCGACCTTCTCCTCCCCTTCGCCCGCCGCGCTGTCGGCCAGCAGCAGCTCGACCGCGTAGCGCGGGTCATTCGGCACGGGGTCGTCCGCGCCCGGGTAGAGGGCTTCGCGGTCGGTGTAGGCCATGTCGCCCACCCGCTCGCTCATGACCCGCCCGAACACCGCGTTGACCGCGTCGAGCACGGGCGGCCGGGAGCGGAAATTCTGATTCAGTACGATGCGGCGCGCCTCTCCGGGCGCGGCCTCGTCCGGGTAGGCGCGGTAGCGCTCGAGAAACAGGAAGGGATCCGCCAGACGAAAGCCGTAGATCGACTGCTTGACGTCGCCGACCAGAAACAGCTTGCGCCCGCCGTCCGACAGGGCGGTGAAGATCGCGTCCTGCACCCCGTTCGTGTCCTGATACTCGTCGACGAGCACCTCGGCATAGCGGTTCGAGAGCGTGCGCGCGAGCGCGGTCGGCGTATCCGGCTTGCCAAGCAGGCGCACGGCGAAGTGCTCGAGGTCGGCGAAGTCGGCCGCGTGCCGCCGCCGCTTTTCCGCGTCATAGGCCGCGGCGAACATCCGCGCCGTGTCGAGCAGGGCGCACAGGGGCGGGCCGGTCAGCCCGTCGTCGTACGCGGCCTCGGCCGCCGTCGCGATCAGCAGCTTGTCCCGCAGTTCCTTCCAGATGTCCTTCCAATCCTGCCGCAGCCCGGCGATCTCCTCCTTGAACGCGCTCTTTTCGGCACAGCGCGGCAGCGTGGGAAACCAGTGGTCGCGCACGGCGAACACCGCCCGGTCCCAGTCGCGCGCCGAGACGGTCTCCAGCAGCGCTTCCGCCCGCTTCCGGTCGTCCGAAAAGGTGTCGCCATAGGCAGCTGTGACCGGGTCGTCCGGGCTTTCCCCCATCTGTTCGAGCGCACGGTCGAGCCGGGAGATGCCGTACCGGATGCGCTCGGCCGCCTCGTCGAGCAGCAGCGTGCCGACCGCGCTCGTGTTGGGGTCGCCCGCGCCGGTCAGCGTCTCGCGCAGAAAGGCCGTGAAGCCCTCGGGGTCGGCGTGCGCGCCGATCTTTTCATCGGTCTCCAAGATGACCTCGGCCAGCCGGTCGTCGTTCTGCCCGCTTGTCAGCAGGTCGCTGAGCGCGAGAAAGGCCGGGTCGGCCGACTCATACCGCGCGTCCAGCACGCTCTGCAGCACCTCGCCGCGGAGCTGGCGCGCCTCGCTCTCGTCGAGCAGGCGGAAATCGGGCGGCATGCCCAGCTCGTCCGCGTGCTCGCGCGCGAGCTTCATGCAGTAGCCGTGCATCGTCGTGATGTCGGCCTTCTGGAGCTGCAAAATCTGGCGGCGCAGGCGGGCGTTGTCCGGCTCTGCAGCCAGACGGGCGGTCATCGCGTCGCCCAGCTTGGCACGCATCTCGCTCGCGGCCGCGTTCGTAAAGGTGACGAGCAGGAAGCGGTCGAGGTCAATAGGCGCGGCCGGATCGGTCAGGCGGCGCAGCACGCGCTCGACCAGCACGGCGGTCTTGCCCGAACCGGCGGCCGCCGACACCAGCACCGGGCCGACCTGCGCTTCGATCGCGGCGAGCTGATCACTTGTCCAGCGGTTCATCCGGCGTTCCCTCCAATCGTTCCCAAACCTCTTCGTCCTTCAGCTTGCGGAGCACCCGCGCTTTATCACCCATGCTCTCGTCAAACTGGCAGGCGGCGCGGAAATCGCACCATTCACAATAGACCCGCCCCCCGTTTTCACAGGGCCTGGCCTCGATCTGCCCGGCGCGCAGCTCCTGCCCGATCTCGAGCAGGCGGCGGCGGGTGTGGCGCGCCAGCCGCCCGAACCGGGCGAGGTCGGCCACCGACGAACCGCTGCGCGACAGCTCAGCGTCGGGCTCCGGGTTCTTTTTGGTCGGGCGGGCGAGCTTGACCTGCACCGGGATGAACCGCCCCTTGCCGCGCAGGCCGCGCTCCATCGCCTCAAGCACGTCCATATCTTCAGTCAGCAGGCCGGAGCGGCGAAGCGCCCGCTCGCGCATCAGATCCAGCTCCTCGTCGGTCGCCGCCCGCTCGGTGTCGGGCAGCACGTCCCGCGCCGGGATGTAGAGCACGCCCGCCGGGACGATCGCGTCCAGCTCCTCGGTCAGCCGCGCCTTGTAGCGCTCGAGGCCGCGCGCCTGCAGCGCGAACAGGTAGATCAGCAGCTGCATGTTGAGTCCGTACCAGATATCGGAGAGCGAAAAGGCCTTGCGCCCGCTCTTGTAATCCATGACACGGACGTACAGCTTGCCGTTTTGAATATAGCCGTCCACCCGGTCGACCTTTCCCGAGAGGGTGACCTCGGTCTCGCCCTCCCGCACCAGCACGGGCGGCAGGTCGCCGCCGCGCGAGAAGTCGAGCTCATAGTCGATCGGGCGGAAGTCGGACGCGCGCAGTTCGGCCAGCACCGAGCGCGTGATCTGCTCCATGTCCCGGCACAGCCGCCGGAACAGATAGCGGAAGCGGGAGGATTTGTTTTGCAGTCCGCCGAGCACCTCCTCGATATAGCCGTTAATGTGCCGCCGCATGATGCGCAGCACGGCCGCGTCCTCGGTGTCCACGCCCTCCGGACGCTCGCCCAGCTCGCGCAGCACGTTTTCGAGTACATAATGGATGAAGGTGCCGGTCTCGGGCGCGGCGAAGCGCGCCTGACGGCGCGGGCGGGCGCGCAGGCCGTAATCCATATAATAGGCAAACGGGCAGGAGCGGTATTTGTCGGCGCGCGAGGCGGTGAGCTGAATGCTCCGGCCGAACAGGCCGTCGATCGTCGCGCGGTCGGTCAGCGGCCCGCGCTCTTTCCGGACATTGGCCGCCCGCCGCACCCGCCCGTCCTCCCCGTAGGCCGCGAGCGCCGCGCGCGCGGCGGGGCCGCCCGTCTCGAGCGCGGTGCAGGCCAGCTCGACCGCCGGCTGTTCGGCCTCGAGGCAGTCACGCGCCGGGTCGGCCACCTCGTCGGGCAGGCCGGGCAGGCGGCTCAAAAGCTGTCCGATCAGATAGGAGGGGCGTGCCTCCCGCCCGTCGGCCGCCGCCTGATGCAGGGACAGGACGAGCTGTTCGGTCGGACAGGCCAACGCCTTATAAATAGTTTCCTGCTCCATCAGCATGCGCTCCGCGCCGAAGGCCTGCAGGCGCACGCCCAGATTGTCGAGCGTCAGGCGGTCGTCGTCGGTCAGCACGGCGGCGGGCACGGGCGACTGGGGCAGCAGGCCGTCGTTGCAGCCGAGCACGATCAGATATTTGACCGGCTGGAAGCAGACGCGGCTGATCTCGCCGCAGGTGACCCGGTCGAGCGAGACCGGAATCGTGCCCACGCTGTATTCCCCGAGCACGAGGGGCAGCAGCTCGGCAAACCGCCCGGCGGTCATCGGGGTGTCGCCGCACGCCCAGACCACTTCTTCCAAAGCGCTCACCACGATCTCCCAGAGCTGGCGGTACTCGTCGGCGAGCTGAAGCCGCCCCGCGGCCTCGTGCGCTTCGGCGCGCGCCGCGATATGGTCGGGCGTCCGTTCGGTCTCGAGAAAATCATACAGCGCACGCACGCAGCCGCCCGCTGTTTCAGCCGTTTTCAGTCCTTCTCGCAGGGCGGCAAACGGCGCAATCGCCCGCGCGCGCAGCTCGTTCAGCGTCCGGATGTCGGCCTTTGCCCGGTCGTCCCAAGTCAGGCCGTAGCCGTCCGGATGCTCTTTCCACTCCGACTCCCACGCGCCGCCCCGGATCTGCCAGGTGTACACGTAGTTTTCCAGCCGGTCGACTTCGTCGGGCGTGAGATCGCACAGGCCGGTTTTGAAGCAGCCGAGCACATCCTCGGCGCGCAGGCCGTTCGCGACCGCCGCCAGCGCCCCCGTGACCAGCGCGAGAGGCGGCTTTTGCAGCAGGTCGGCCTTTTCACTCAGATAAATCGGCACGTCATAGTGCTCCATCGCCATCTGCAGCCCGGCGGTGTAGCCCTCCATCGACCGGGCGACCACTGCAAAGTCGCGCCAGCGCGCCCCGCGCTCACGCACGGTGCGGCGGATGAAGGCAGCGGCGTGGGTGCACTCCTCAAACGGGGTCGCCGCCCGGACGATGCGCACGCTCTGCCCGTCCGACGGCGCGGGTCCACCGCCCGGGACGAGGCCGTCCCGCTCGAGCAGGGCGAGGTCGTGCGGGCGAGCATGCTCGTCCGTACACAGGATGATCTCAGGCTTTCTCCCGTGGCGCTCGGCCATTCGGCTGAGCATGCTCACAGTCTTGCAGCCCGAAACGAACACCTCGGGCTGGCTGCGGTCGCAGGTGACGCAGGCGGTCAGGTCGGCGCCCAGCTCGAGCATCCGGTCTATCACCCGCACCTCCTGCGCGGTGAAGGACGCGAACGCGTCGATATAGACGGTTGTATTGTTTAAAATCGTGCTCCGGGGCAGATCGTCGGCCAGCCGGTCGAGCGCGGCGCGCGGGTCGGGCAGCGTCTCATCACACAGGCGGGCGTAGGCCGTGTAGATCTGCGCGAGATCGGTCAGCTTCCCGGCAAGCGCCGGGTCGTCCTCCTCGTCGCGCGCCCGCCCGGCGGCCTCAAACAGGGTCTCCGGCTCGACCGCGCAGGTCTGGAACTCGTCGAGCACGCCGAGCACCTCGCGCGCCATCGCGGGACGGTCGCCCAGCCCGCGGTAGGGGCCGAGTCCGGCGTCCACCCGGCGGAGGGCCTCATATAAGGTGAGCAGCCGCCCGGCCGCGCTCAGCGAGCGGTCGGCCAGCCCGCCGGTCTCGGCGAACACGCGCAGCGCCAGCCGGGAAAAGGACAGCACCTCGGCGGTGCGCCCGGCGGCGTTCCCGGTCGCCTCGGCCAACCGGCGCTCAAAGGCGTGCGAAAACAGCTCGGGGACGATCAGAATCTGCCGTCCCTCGCCCCGGCGCGCCGCCTCGCCGATCTCGGACAGGATGCGCGCGGTCTTGCCGCTGCCGCTCCGGCCAATCAGAATGCGCATCTTATCCCTCCCATTCCTGCATTTTCAGGTCAATATAATCACAAATTGTGTCCCAATAAGCGGCCTCTTTCTCACCGGTTTCAATACAGGTGACCGCATAGACCGTTTCGCCCCGCTCATAGCGGCCGAACCACCGCCCGGCCTTTTTCAGAATCAGCCCGCGCGCCGCGCGCGCGGCATAAACGCCCTCGGCCTCGCCGATGCGGTAAAAGGGCTGGGCCGGCAAAAACACGGTTTTGATCACGCCCACTTCCTCTCTTTGCGAGATACATTATTTTTTATTATAGCATGATGCACCACTGAATGAGTGGTAATTTTTCAAAAAGAAGGGGTTGACAAAAAAGGATATTTTTCGTATACTGATTAAGCGCTTTGACCTGCCTCTGTAGCTCAGTCGGTAGAGCAGGGGACTGAAAATCCCCGTGTCATTGGTTCGATTCCGATCGGAGGCACCAAAAAAGAACGGCCCATTCCCTTTGGGAATAGGCCGTTCTTTTTTCTTCGATCGGAATCGAAAGGCGGCTCTTGGCGGGGCGCCAGTGGCGCGCCGCAACCGCCGTGGCTTTTTTCGCAAAAAAAGCGATTCCGATCGGAGGCCGTTACCGCTCGGCATGATCGGAATCGAAAGGCGCTGACGCGCCATGGCTTGCGCTCACGCATCGTCCGGCGTTCTCCCCGCGCGCAGGATCGCCGCCGCGGCCGCCTGCGCCTGCTTCATATAGCCATAGGTCTCGGTTTTGAGCGCGGTCAGTCTGGCCTCAAGCTGCTCAAACTCGCTGGGCTGCTGAATTTCAAACGCCTCGGCCGCATCGATCGACCGGCAGACGAACAGCTGGAACAGGTTCGACTTCGCGACCTGCTCCCCCCGGGTCGCGCGCACCTGCGCCCAAACATAACCGTCCCGCGCCAGATGGGCCCGCTCGAGGTCGACATAAAGCACGCCGTCCCCGGCCGTCAGGTCGAGGATATTTTTTTGCCCGTCCTCGAACTCCAGCTCGAGCTTATACGCCCAGCCGTCCGGGTCGTCCGTGCGGATGGTCAGGCGGCGCGCGCCGTTTTCCCCGGTGAAGCCGAGCCGCGCGTCCTCCCGCCCGGGCACGAACACATGAAAATCCTTCATTTCAATCAAGGGTATCTCTCCTTTCTCATTGTCCCTGAATCGGGACAGTTCTTCTGGTATCCTGTTCCCATACCGAAACAGGTTCTTCCTCTCACCAGCATCTTAGCAACTGCCGCAAGTACCGGCAAAGCAACCTGCGCAACGCAGGCAACCCATTCGGCGGAAAGGAGAGCACCCCATGTTTTACGAAAATTACATCCGACTCTGCAACCGGGCGGGCAAATCGCCGAGCGCGGTCGCGCAGGCGGTCGGACTGCAAAAATCGACGGTCACCCGTTGGAAGCGCGGCGCGCTGCCCACCGACGCCACCCGCTTCAAGATCGCCGACTACTTCGGCGTCCCGCCGGACGACCTGCTGCGTCCGCCGCAGGACCGCCCGCCGCTGCTCCCGGACGGCGCGGGCGGCTCGCTCGATGAACTGCGCGCCCGCTTCGGCATGCGCGTCCCCGATTGAAGCACAAAAAAGCAGCTCGCCGAAAAAGTTTTCAGCAAGCTGCTTTTTGCAGTTTTTTGGTTTTATTCCTCTACGATCAGGTCGGTGAAGCAGAACTTGGTGCAGTCGACGAGGCCGCGGTTGGTCAGGCGCAGCTCGGGCAGGCAGGCCAGCGGGATCAGCGCCATGGTCATGAAGGGCGAAGGCATGGTGCAGCCCATCTCCTTCCAAGACTCCTCCAGCTTTTCGACGGTCGCGCTCATCTCCTCGACGGGCAGCGCGTTCATCAGGCCGGCGATGGGCAGCGGCACAACGCCCAGCACCTTGCCGTCGGCCACGGCGCACATACCGCCGCCGCACTCACGCAGGGTGTTGGCGGCCAGCGCCATATCCTCGTCGTTCGTGCCGACGACGAGCAGGTTGTGCGCGTCGTGCGCCACGGTCGAGGCCAGCGCGCCCTTGCGGATGCCGAAGCCCTTGACGAAGCCGACGCCCTTGGTGCCGGTCTCGTGATGGCGCTCAAAGACGACCGCCTTCAGGACATCCTGTTCCAGATCAGAAGCCAGGCTGCCGTCCACGACGGGCACCTCGGCCACCCGGGCGTAATCGCCGACGCGGGCCGGGATAACCTCGATGACGCGCACCTTGGCGCGCTCGCCTTCGCACGGGATGCGGAAGGACTCGGCAGTGACCGCTTCCTTCAGATGGACGGAATGGGTCGCCCAGTCGGGATACTGGTAGGGCTTGATCTCCACGGTCATCTTGCCGTCCTCGGCGACGACCTTGCCGTCGATCATGACGCGGGTGATGTCGATCTTGCTGAGATCGGTGAAGAATACGATATCGGCGCACTTGCCGGGCGCGATCGAGCCCAGCTCGTGATCCATCTGGAAGCACTGCGCGGTGTTGATCGTGACCATCTGGATGGCGGTCAGCGGGTCGATGCCCTCCTCGAGCGCGCGGCGCACGATGTGGTCGAGATGGCCCTGGGAAATCAGGGTGTGCGGATGGGTGTCGTCCGAGATCAGGCAGGCGAAGCGGCTGTCGACCTCGTGCTCGGTGATGCTCTTCGCGACCTCGTGCAGGTCGTGCCACGCCGAGCCCTCGCGCAGCATGGCGTACATGCCGAGACGCATCTTGGCCAGCGCGTCCTCCGCGCGGGTGGACTCGTGGCAGCAGCGCACGCCGGACGCGATATAGGCGTTGAGGCCGGGGCCGGTCTCGGGCATGGAATAATGGCCGGTGACGATCTTGTCGGCCTTCAGGGTCTCGTCTACGATGTCATGGGCGTGGTCTGCCGTGCTCAGGATGCCCGGGAAGTTCATCATCTCGCCCAGACCGACGCAGCAGTCCCAATCCATGGTCTCCGCGACCTCCTTGGGGCCGATGAACGAGCCGGTGTCCTCGAAGCCGGGGACGGCAGGCACGCAGGACGGCGTGGTCAGCATGGCCTTGAGCGGGGTGCCCTCGGCGTCCTCCATCATGCATTTCACGCCCTCGAGTCCGAGCACGTTGCAGATCTCATGGGGATCCATATAAATGCCGACCGTGCCGTGCGGCACGACCGCGCGGGCGTACTCGCCGACGCTCAGCATGGACGACTCGACGTGGATGTGGCCGTCCAGGAAGCCGGGCGCGATATACTGCCCCTGCGCGTCGATGACCTGGGTGTCCGGGCCGATGCAGTGCGCCGCGTCGCCGACCAGAGCGATGCGGCCCTTGGAGATGGCGACCGAGATATCGGGCAGAATCTCACGGGTGCAGACATTGACCAGCTTGGCGTTCGTGATGACGGTTTCCGCCTTCTGGCTTCCCCCCGCGACGCGGGACAGATCGCGGCTGACCTCCCACAGCGGGTGAGCGCAGAAATGGTTGCGCATGGATGTTCCTCCTTTTTTACTCCGACAAATCAAATGACGGTTCCGCCCGCGCGGGGCGGGAATCTCTTACCATTTTATTGTACGCCGGTTCTCCCCAAAGTACAAGAAAAAGCGTGTTTTTTTCGCTGTTCTTTCTTTACATTTGTTGTTATTTCCCGCTCCCTGTGCTATTCTATATTTTATCATAAAATTTTTCCGCCCGCGTGATCGCGCGGGTGTACAACGCGAAAGGAAGCGACTTTTCCTCATGTCTCAGGACCGATCTTTTCTGGCGACTGAGCCGGTCGGCAAGCTGCTGCTCCGGCTGGCCATCCCGACCGTCGCCGCTCAGGTCATCAATATGCTTTACAACATCGTCGACCGGGTCTACATCGGCCATATCCCGGGCGAGGGCGCGCTCGCGCTGACCGGCGTCGGCGTCTGCATGCCGATCATTCTGATCGTCTCGGCCTTCGCGGCGCTCGTCGCCTCGGGCGGCGCGCCCCGCGCCTCCATTGCGATGGGCGAGGGCGACCACGACAAGGCCGAAAGCATTCTGGGCAACTGCTTTACCCTGCTCATTCTGATCGCCGTCGTGCTCACCGCCATATTGCTGGCTTTTGGCCGCCCGCTGCTGCTGGCCTTCGGCGCGAGCGAGAACACGATCGAATACGCCGCGGCGTACATGAATCTCTACGCGGTCGGCACCATCTTCGTGCAGCTCACGCTGGGCATGAACATGTTCATCACGGCGCAGGGCTTCGCCACCACCGGCATGCTCTCGGTGCTGATCGGCGCGGTCTGCAACATCGCGCTCGACCCCGTCTTTATCTACGGCTTCCACATGGGCGTGCGCGGCGCGGCGCTGGCCACCATCCTGTCGCAGGCGCTCTCCTGCGTCTGGGTTGTCCGCTTCCTGTGCGGCAAAAAAACCAATCTGCGCATCCGCACCCGGTGCATGCGCCTGCAGCCGTCCGTCTTTCTGCCCTGTCTGGCGCTCGGCCTCGCGACCTTCATCATGCAGGCGAGCGAGAGCGTCATCTCGGTCTGCTTCAACTCCTCGCTGCTCCAATACGGCGGCGACACCGCGGTCGGCGCGATGACCATCCTGACGAGCGTCATGCAGTTCGCGATGCTCCCCTTGCAGGGATTCGGACAGGGCGCGCAGCCCATCATCAGCTACAACTTCGGCGCCAAGAACGCCGGGCGCGTCCGCGCGGCCTTCTTCTGCCTTCTGCGCTGCTGCCTGTGCTTCTCGATCCCGGTCTGGGCGCTCATCCAGCTTTTCCCCTCTGTTTTCGCGTCCATCTTTACGTCCGACCCCGCGCTCGTCGCGTTCACCGCGCCCGCCCTGCGGATCTACGCCCTGATCCTCGGCCTGTTCGGCATCCAGATCTCGTGCCAGATGACCTTCACCTCGATCGGCAACGCGAAATCCTCCATTCTGGTCGCGGTCATGCGCAAATTCATCCTGCTGATCCCGCTCATCTACCTCATGCCCGCCCTCTTCCCGGCGGACAAAACGATGGCAGTCTACATGGCCGAGCCGGTCGCGGACTTTCTCTCGGTCTGCTTCGCCGCCACCCTGTTCTTCTTTCAGTTCCGCCGGGCGCTGCGCGCCATGCGGGGCGAGACCGCCCCGGCCTGAGAGGGCGCCGCATTTATCCCGAATTTCGCGGGATTTTTCTTGCGCCTGTCCAAATATCGGCTATAATAGTATGTGGTATGCGATTAAAATCCGAGGAGGAGTCAAACTATGTTTTCTGTCACCCCTGATGTGCGGTACATCGGCGTCGACGATCACGACATCGACCTGTTTGAGAGCCAGTATATCGTGCCGAACGGCATTTCCTACAATTCCTATGTTATTCTGGACGAAAAGGTCGCCGTGATGGACACGGTGGACCAGCGCAAGTGCGCCGAGTTCCTGTCCAATCTGGAGAAAGCCCTTGAGGGGCGCACCCCCGACTATCTGGTCATTCACCACATGGAGCCCGACCACGCGACCTCGATCGGCGCGTTCTGCGAAAAGTACCCGGACGCGAAGATCGTCACCACCGCCAAGGCGGCCGCCATGCTGCCCTATTTCTTCGAGACCGACCTCTCCGGCCGCATCCTGACGGTCAAGGAGGGCGACACCCTTTCGCTCGGCGCGCACGAGCTGACCTTCCTCATGGCGCCCATGGTGCACTGGCCCGAGTGCATGGTCGGCC
>CAMEPU010000044.1 GCA_945932315.1 uncultured Clostridia bacterium | reverse complement strand
GCTCATCCTGGCACTCGACCACCGTGCCCGTGGGCAGGTGGGTGATGCGGATGGCCGATTCAGTCTTGTTGATGTGCTGGCCGCCCGCGCCCGACGAGCGGAAGGTGTCGATCTTGAGGTCTCCCGGGTCGATCCGGAAATCGACCTCCTCGGCCTCGGGGAGCACGGCGACCGTGACGGTCGAGGTGTGCACGCGCCCCTGGCTCTCGGTCTCGGGCACGCGCTGGACGCGGTGGACGCCCGACTCAAACTTGAGCCGCGAGTAGACCGCGTCTCCCGCGATGCGAAACACGATTTCCTTGCAGCCGCCGAGCTCGGTCTCGTTCGCGCTCATGACCTCGGTGCTCCAGCCCCGCCGGTCGGCGTACATCTGGTACATGCGGTAGAGCGAATGGGCGAACAGGGCGCTCTCCTCGCCGCCCGCGCCCGCGCGGATTTCGACCAGAATGTCCTTCTCGTCGTTGGGGTCGCGGGGCAGGAGCAGCACGCGCAGCTCGTCCGTCAGCCGCTCGATGTCGGCTTCGGCCCCCGCCAGCTCCTCGCGCGCCAGCGCGCGCAGCTCGGGGTCGCCCGCCATCTCGAGGGCCTCCTCCCTCGTCCGGTGGGCGGCCTGCAGGGCGCGCGCCGCGGTCACGATCGGCTCGAGCCGGTTGCGCTCGCGCAGCAGCGCGGCCGCCCGGTCGGGGTCGTCGTACAGGCCGGGCGCGGACAGGCGGGCCTCCAGCTCTTCAAATTTGGCGATCAGATCGGAAACTCGGCTCAGCATAGGTTCTCCTACCTTCGTTCAAAAATATCTGCCCGTGGCGATCAGCCCGAGCGTCGAGCAGTACTCGCGCAGGCAGAACACCGCGCGCAGGCTCAGATAGGGCGTGGGCGCGGGGACGCCGGCCGGGTCTAGTCCGGCGTGCTCCATCAGCCGCCGCGCCCGCGCGAGGTGGAAGCCGTTCGTGATGACTGCGGTGCGCGCGCCCTCGGGCAGCATGGCTTTCGCATTCTCAATGTTCTGGATGGTGTTGCGGGAGGTGTCCTCGACGAGCAGGCGGCCGGGGTCGGCGCCGTGCTCCACCATATAATTGTACATGACGTGGCTCTCGGGCATGATCTCATCGCTGCCCTGCCCGCCGCACAGGATCATCGCCGCGCCGCTCTCGTCCATGACGTCGAGCGCGGTGTCCAGCCGGGACTGCAGAGTGGCCGAGGGCTGGTCGCCATAAATGCCCGCGCCCAGCACAAGGATATAATCGGCGTCATAGGCCGCGTCGTCCGGCCGCGCGCCCGCCCAGATCATGCCCTCGATGGCGATGAAAGACGCCAGAAAGAGCAGGAAGAGCGCCCGCCCAATTTTGCTGATGCAGGCGCAGACCGGGCAGCGATCGGCTTTCCGCAACGCATAGGCCTCGCCCGCGCAGCCGATGCTGAGCATGCTCAGAAAGAGCGCGCCAAAATACAGGGGCTGCCAGGTCAGGCATCCGGCCGCGAGCAGCGCACACAACGTGCTCAGCGCCGCGTAAAATTTCCATTCGTGCTGTTTCATGCTTCGGCTTCTTCGAGCTGGGTGGAGACCTCCTCCCACTCGTCCATCTTTTCGAGCAGAGCGGCCTCGGCCTCCTCCTTCTCGGCCATCAGCTCCATGAGCCGGGCGGGGTCGGCGGCGGCTTCGTTCATCTGCCCGTCGAGCTCGGCCGACCTGGCTTCGAGCTGGGCGATCTCGCGCTCGAGCGTCGCGAGCTTTTTCGACAGGTTCTTGGTGCCGCCCTTGGGGCGGGGCTTCTCCTTCTTTTCGCGCGGCTGCTCGGCCGGCGCGTCCTCGATCAGCGGATGAGCTTCCCGGTAGGCCAGAAAGTCCTCATAGCTGCCCTTGAAATCGATATACCGCCCGTTTTCGAGATAAATAACCCGGTTCGCGAACCGGGAGACGAAATAGCGGTCGTGGCTGACGAAGAGCAGCGTGCCCGTGAAGGCCTCGACGGCCTCCTCGATCCACTCGCGGGAGAGCAGGTCCAGGTGGTTTGTGGGCTCGTCCAACACCAGCATATTGAGCGGGTCGTACATCAGCTCGCACAGCCGCAGGCGGCTCTTCTCACCGCCCGAGAGGTTGCGGACGATCTTCATCTGCTCCTCGCCCGTGAACTGGAACGCGCCCAGCCGGTTGCGGGCGGTCTGCATGGTGACGTTTTTGTCGTAGATTAGGGTGTCGATCAGGGTGCGCCCCTCGTTTTCAAAGTGCACCTGCTGGGGCAGATAGGCCGGGCGCAGGCCCACGCCCTTCTTGATCGTGCCGCTCTCGGCGGTCTCCTCGCCGAGCAGGATGCGCAGCAGGGTGGTCTTGCCCGCGCCGTTGTCGCCCAGAATGGCGACCCGCTCGCGGTTGCGGACGTTGAACGATACATCCTGTAATATCGTTCTTCCTTCATAACTCTTTGTAATATGATTGACCTTGAGCACGTCCTCGGTCTCGTAATTGGGATCGCCGAAGGACACGGTCATCAGCTTTTCCTTGCGGGGGCGGTCGGTGACCTTCATGCGCGCGATGCGCTTGTCGATCGAGGCCGCGCGCTTGGCGAGGTGCTCGGTGCCGTGCTCGTGCATGATGCGGCTGACCGCCTCGAGCCGCTTTTTCTCGGCCATCTGGTTCTCGTGCTCGGCCAGCCGCTGCTCGTAGCGGCGCTGGCGCTCCTCGGCGTAGTAGGAATACGAACCGGCGTAGAACTCGATGGTGTGGTCGCGCAGCTCGATGATCCGGGTGCAGCACTGGTCGAGAAAATAGCGGTCGTGGCTGACCGTGACGACCGTGCCGTCGTAGGAATCGAGGTAGTCGCCCAGCCAGCGCACCGCGTCCATGTCGAGGTGGTTGGTCGGCTCGTCGAGCAGCAGGATGTCGGTCTGCTCCAGAATGATGCGCGCCAGATTGACGCGGGTCTTTTCGCCGCCCGAGAGCTGGGAAAAGAGCTGTCCGCGCTGGGCGCGCGGGATCTCAAGGCCGTTCGCCACCTTGTCGATCTGGAAATCCTGACTGTAGCCGCCGAGCGCGTCCAGCCGCTGCTGCAGGTTGCCGTAGCGGCGGAGCAGGCTCTCGTTGTCGGGGTGGCGCACCATCTGGCGCTCGACCTCGCTCATCTCGGCGACCACCTGATCAATGACGTGAAAAGCCGTGCGCAGCACGTCCTCCACGGTCGCCGCCGGATCGAACTGCGGCATCTGGTCGATGACGCCGACCCGCTTGCCGTCGCCGATCGCGACCGTGCCGCCGTCGTACTCCAGCCGCCCGGCCAGAATATTGAGCAGGGTGGTCTTGCCGCAGCCGTTCGCGCCCAGCACGGCGATCTTCTCGCCCGTCTGCACGTCAAAGGTCAGGTCGTTCAGGATCAGCTTGTCGGCGTAATATTTGGTTAAATTCTGTACGGTGATGTCCGCCATGGTGAAACCTCACTGGCAAAAATTCTATGAAAACCGCAAAAAGGGCTGCCCCGTCGGACAACCCTTGCTCTGCGATAGGACTAATCGAAATCGGGCTGGGGCATCAGGCTGTACGCCAGATCGGGCCGCTCGGTCTCGATGAAGTTGACGCCCCGGTCGATCATGGCGCGCAGCTCGTCGATGTCGGTCGTCTCGGTCGAGGCCAGGAACAGCCCCGAGCGCAGCGCCGTCCGGCAAAGCTCGTCGGTGAGCAGCGCGGGCGCGGCGCGCAGGCCGAACAGTCCGGCGTCCCGCGCGGCGCGCACCAGCCCCTCGACCGAGGTGGGCGCGCAATCGAAATCGGCCATCACGTGCATGTCCGGGTAGCGGGCGGCCAGATCGGCCGCCTCCTGCAGCTGCAGGCCGCAGAAATAGGCGTTGTCCAGATACTCCGAATACTTGAGCGTCACCCGGATGGAGAGCGCGGTGCGCGCGTCCGGCAGGTCGATGCAGAGCTTGGCGGCGCAGGCCTTGGCCAGCTCGAGCGCCTGCCCGAAGGAGATCAGCTTGTTGAAGTGGGCGCGCAGCTCCTCAAAGGTCAGGTCGCGCGCCGCCTTGTATTCGCCCTTGCGGTTCACGAAGCCGTCGCCCGCGCACAGCACGGCGATGCCGTCCTTCGTCAGGCGGAGGGGCAGCGTGCAGCCGCGCGCGCCCGCCTCGTTGCCGGCCATGATGGCCTCAAGCGAGTTGGGGTCGCAGTACATACAGCCTGCGGCCGAAATGATGAAATTGTCACGGTTCGAATACAGCATATCTCTTTTCCCCCGGGGTGCGGTTCAAAACAGGGTTGAATGGAATGAAAAAATTATTCGGGCAGCTTCTCAGCGGGCTCGAAGGTCTCGCCGAAGGTGTCGACGGTGACCGAAACCATCTTCTGCTCAGCGCGGGGACGGTCCTTCCAGTCGCGGGGGGTGTTCACGATCTCGTCGGCGGTCTCCATGCCCGAGATGATCTTGCCGAACGCGGCGTACTGGCCGTCCAAATGGGGCGCGTCCTCGACCATGATGAAGAACTGGCTGCCGGCGGTGTCGGGCGCCATGGTGCGGGCCATGGACAGCACGCCGCGGGTGTGTACAAGGTCGTTCTGGAAGCCGTTCGCGGTGAACTCGCCCTTGATGCAGTAGCCGGGGCCGCCGATGCCGGTGCCCTGCGGGTCGCCGCCCTGGATCATGAAGCCCGGGATGATGCGGTGGAAAATGGTGCCGTTGTAGAAGCCCTTCTGCACCAGCTCGACAAAGTTGCGCACGGTGTTGGGCGCGATCTCGGGGTACAGCTCGGCGGTCATGGTCTTGCCGTTCGCCATTTCGATGGTTACAACAGGATTGGTCATATCGGTAAATCTCCTTTGTGTGATAATCTGCTTGTCATACGAGTTTATTTTATCAAATATAGCGGTCATTTACAAGCGAATCGGGGTCTTTTTTTGCGGGAGAGCATCCGGAACCGGGCGGCGGCCGCCGCGCCCGGCTGCATTTGGAGCGCACCGCCTCCTGCAAAATGCGTCCGATCGACAGAAAACGCATAAAGTCTGTGCAAATCACTCATAAAGCATCTATTTTTTTATGCATTTTCCCGAGCACCTTTGTAAGTTTGGCCAAAATCAATCGCAGCGCAAACCTTTTCGTCAAGCGGAATCCCGTTTTTGCAGTCTTGGGCCCGTTCATCTTGCAATTTTTTCCAATTTTCAATAAAATAAGAAAGGTGAAATTTTTCAATGAGGAGGAACACCCCATGGCATTTACCACGAACAAGGCCGTTCTCAGCTGGATTGATGAGATGGCCAAGATCACGAAGCCCGATCAGATCGTCTGGATCGACGGTTCTGAGGAGCAGCTCGAGGCGCTGCGCGCGCAGGCTGTCGAAGAGGGCATCATGATCAAGCTGAATGAAGAAAAGCTTCCGGGCTGCTACCTGCACCGCACCGATCCCAACGATGTCGCGCGTGTAGAAGGCCGTACTTATATCTGCTGCAAGAAGCAGGAGGACGCGGGCCCGACCAACAACTGGATGGACCCCGAGGAGATGTACGCCAAGCTGTACGCGCTGTACGACGGCACCATGAAGGGCCGCACCATGTACGTCATCCCCTACTCCATGTCGGTTGTCGGCTCTCCCTTCGCCAAGTACGGCATCGAGCTGACCGACTCCATCTACGTTGTCCTGAACATGGCCATCATGACCCGCGTGGGCACCAATGTACTGGACGCGCTGGGCGACAGCCCGGACTACATCAAGGGCCTGCATTCCTACGCCGATCTGGACAATGACAAGAAGTACATTGTCCACTTCCCCGAGGACAACACCATCATGTCCATCAACTCCAACTACGGCGGCAACGTTCTGCTGGGCAAGAAGTGCTTCGCGCTGCGCATCGCTTCCAACCTGGGCCGTCAGGAAGGCTGGATGGCCGAGCACATGCTGATTCTGGGCATCCAGAACCCCAAGGGCGAGATCAAGTACGTCTGCGCGGCGTTCCCGTCCGCGTGCGGCAAGACCAATCTGGCCATGCTGATCCCGCCGGAGGGCTATCAGAAGGACGGCTGGAAGGCCTGGTGCGTCGGCGACGACATCGCCTGGCTGCGCGTCGGTGAGGACGGCCAGCTGTGGGCAGTCAACCCCGAGCACGGCTTCTTCGGCGTCGCGCCCGGCACCAACGCCAAGTCCAACTTCAACGCCCTCGAGTGCACCAAGAAGGGCACCATCTACACCAACGTCGCGCTGAACCCGGCGGACAACACCGTCTGGTGGGAGGGCCTGACCAAGGGCGACGCCATCCCCGAGACCCTGATCGACTGGAACGGCCTCGAGTGGCACCGCGGCGACGAGAAGAAGGCCGCGCATCCGAACTCCCGCTTCACCGCGCCCGCCAAGAACTGCCCCTGCCTGTCCAGCGAGTACGAGAACCCGCAGGGCGTTCCGGTATCCGCCATCATCTTCGGCGGCCGCCGCGCCAAGACCGCTCCTCTGGTTTACCAGTCCCGCGACTGGGAGCACGGCGTGTTCATCGGCTCCACCATGGCCTCTGAGACCACTGCTGCCGCTGCCGGCGCTGTCGGTGTCGTCCGCCGCGATCCCATGGCGATGCTGCCCTTCTGCGGCTACCACATGGCCGATTACTGGGGCCACTGGCTCGAGATGGGCAAGAAGATCGAGAAGGCGCCCAAGATCTTCAACGTCAACTGGTTCCGCACCGACGACGAGGGCAACTTCCTGTGGCCCGGCTTCGGCGACAACCTCCGCGTTCTGGACTGGATCCTGAAGCGCTGCGCGGGCGAGATCGACGCGGTCGAGACCCCGATCGGCTACGAGCCCAAGCCCGAGGACATCAACATCGACGGCCTCGACATGACCGCCGACGACGTCGCAAATCTGCTGACCGTCGACAAGGACCTCTGGAAGGAAGAGGTCGCCGGCATCCGCGAGTTCTACGCGAAGTTCGGCGAGAAGGTTCCCGCCGAGCTGAAGGCGCAGCTCGAGACCCTGGCTTCCAACCTCGACAAGTAATTTTCCGCATGCAAAAGACCGTGTTCCAAACGAACACGGTCTTTTTTTGCTATTTACGCCTGATCGTCGGCCTTGAGCAGGCGGTAAAAGGACAGCAGATACAGCCCGCTGACGCCGACCAGAATATAAATGATCCGGGACGCCAGGGTCATATCCCCAAAGATCCACGAAACCAGGTTCAACCGGAACAGTCCGATCAGCCCCCAGTTGAGCGCGCCGATGACCGCAAGGGTCAGCGCAAGGCAGCTTACAGCTTTCACAGGAATCCTCCCTTCTCCGTTCGGATGTTCAGAGGCAGTATTTGCTGTATTTCCGCTTTTTATTCCTTCAAAAAGAAGAACGATTCCGGGCGGGCCTCCTCGTCGAAGAGGGCGCAGTAGGCCAGAATCTTGTACTGGGAGAGCAGCTCCTGCTGGCGGGCCGAAAGTGCTGCGGTTTTTTCGGTGTTGACGCCGTCTTTGGTGCGGTAGCCGACCGGGTTGATGCAGGCGAACTCGGTATCCAGCTCGAGCAGGAACTGCTGGTAGCCGGTGAGGCCGAGCCCGGACAGCTCGGCGGTCAACGCGCCCAGCGCGGGCGGACAGATTTCGACGCCCTCGGCCTCTGCGATGTCGTAGTTGGCCCAGATGAAGAAGGGCGTGGTGTACTGCTGCATGACCTCCTCGGTCGTGCGGCGGTCGAGCCGCTTGCCGTAGAGCTCGCGGTAAAAATCGTTGCTGAGCGGCGGCTGGTGGTCGCCGAACATGACGATGAGCGTCGGCTCGTCCGAATTCTGATAGTGCTCGATCAGCTCGCGGATGGCGTCGTCGCTCGCGCGCATGAGCGAGAAGAACTGCTCGGCCGCCGGCTCGTACCTTCTGCCCGCGAGGTCGCCGTCGAGCTCGATGGTGCGCTCGAGATTGGTCCACGCGAGGTTGTAACCCGAGTGGTTCTGCATGGTGACGTTGAAGATAAACTGGGGCGCGTCGTTCTCCTCCGTAATGCGGTAAAGCTGCTCGTAATCGCACGAATCGGAGACAAACTGGCGGATGATCGCGCGGTTCTGCACGTCCTCCTCGTACAGCTGGTTTTCAAAGCCGAGGTCGGCATAGGCGTTGACCCGGTTCCAGCCCGAGGATTTGTAGGGGTGGAACGCGGTGGTCTCGTAGCCGCACGCTCCGGCCTGCCGGGCGAGCGAGGGCGCGTTTTCGTCGAGATAGAGCTGATAGGCGACCGTGTTGATGGGCAGGAACGCGAGGGCGTTGCCGGTCAGGAACTCATACTCGACGTTGGCCGTGCCGCCGCCCGTGACCGGGACATACAGCGCGCCCTTGACTGTGTTCTCGGTCAGGCTGTGGTAGAAGGGCATGGGGTCGCCGGTCAGGGTGAGCGCGTCGCCGAAGGCGGCGAAGTCGGACAGCGACTCATTCATGATGCAGATGATATTGGTGGGCTGCACGCTCTCGTCGGCGGGCGCGCCGGGGTATTGCGCGGCGATGCCGGCGACGGTCTCGGGCGAGTAGCCGTCCGGCTCCTCTACGATCGAATAGCGCATGGCGATCGTGAAATTGAGCAGGAAGCCGTTCTCGGTGGTCTTCCACTGCTGGGTGTAGATGCCCGCGTCGGGCAGGAAGGACGTGCCGAAGAACACGCCGATATAAATGGTGTAGCCGATCATGACCGGTGCGACAAACCAGCGCGGGGGCGAGACCCGGGCGCGCTGGGGCGCGCAGCGGGCGAGCACAATGAGATAGCAGGCCAGCACGATGCCCGCGCGGGCGATCTCGACGTCGGGCGCGTAGGAATAGTTCTCCGCGACGTTGGCGGCAGTGGTCAGCGCCGAGGGATCGAGGTCACAGGGGAAGATGATGCGCCCGCGGAACTCGAGCACATAGTGGTTGGCGAGGCCAATCAAAAAGCACAGGATGGACGCGGCCGCGCCCGCGCGGCGGTTCCGGCCGAGCAGGAAGCGGACGACGATGTAGAGAAACGCGTACCAGACCAGATTCATCACGACCTGCCACGGCACGAAATCCTCCCAGAGCTGGGCGCCGTCCAGCAGCTCGACGGTCAGGAAAGAGACGGCCGGGCCAAGGCAGAGGGCGGCGAGGGACGCATAGCGCGCGGCGGAAGTGCGGCGCAGGCGGTCGGGCACGGGCAGCAGCACGAGGGCGAGCAGGGGCGGAAAGACCGCGTACTCCCAGTCGTGGAACCAGCCGGCCGCCTGCATGGCGGCCAGCAGCAGCACGCCGGCGAGCAGGGCGAGGAAGAGCCGCGCCCGCGCAGACATGCGGAAAAAATTCTTCATAAGATATCACCTAAGCACTATCCTAAGCCGTTTCACGCCAAATTTCAACTGTTTTTTGCAGGGAATTGACAAAAGGAGCGCCCCATAACGGGGCGCTCCCGGCACAGACAAAAACAGGGGCCCCCTTTCGGGGGCCCCCATCTTTTAGGAGTCAAATCCGTGAAGAATTTGAATTAGTTTACGGGATTGAAGGTGAAGGTATCAACGCCGTAGCCGTCAACAGTAACGGTAACGATGTCGCCTGCTACCAGCTCAGAACCCTCAGCCAGATGGATATCTGCGAAAGAATCGTCGTACGCGTTCGTGAAATCCGAAACGTTGGTGAACTCCAGGGTCTTGGTCTCGTACTTGGGCTCGTCGCCTACGTTGGTGATGTCAGCAACCTGACGCTTAACCGTTACGTGGAACTTCGCGTCCGGGATCGCCTTCAGCTCGTCCAGCGGGATCTGATCGGTCTCAGGCTCCTGGCCAAATGCCTTGACGGTGCGGGAGATCTCAACGCTAATGGTGCTCTCATAGTTACCTGCCCAAGCCTCGATAGAGGTGGACTCAACCTTGCCCGGCTTCTCATCCTCGACGTCGTCGAAGGTGTAAGCAGCAACTACGGGCTCGTCGTCGTCATCAACGTCAACGATCAGGTCGACAACATAGTAGGTGTCGGCACCGGTCTTGGAGTTGAAGATAGACTCCTCGAGCTTGCCGTCCTTGGTGATCTCGAAGTCCTTGTCGTAAGCGATATGGCCGTTCAGAGCCTTCTCAGCTACCAGACCCGGGATCTCGTTGGTCGCGAATACTACGGTATCGTCATTCAGCTCGTAAGCAACCTTGGCGGTATCCATGTACTCGTCGATGGTGTAGACGGTCTCATCAGAAGCAGCGATTGCGCCGCGGATGATGCGAACCTCGTCCTCCAGTACGCGGTCGATGATGCCACGCTCTACGCGGTAATCGGAATCAACAACCTTATCGCCCTTGAAGTCGTCATCGGTCTTCGGAACCATGTCGGTGCCGTCACGCTCAACCAGCAGGGCAACAGCGACAACCTCGTCGTTGCGGATGGTCAGGTCAGCGTACAGAGCGTAGCCATAGGTCTTGACATTGTCCTTGCCGGAAGCGATGGACTCGATGATCGCGTCGTCAGCCTTGGAGATCTTGAAGCCATCCTCGAACAGGGTCTTATCCTTATCGGTCTTGCCGGTGGAGTAGCTCTCGTCCTCGTTCATCTCGAAGGTGTAAACGCCCTTGGAGTTAACGGAAACGTCGGTTACAGCGCCAACAACGTGGGACTTGGTGCCGGTGTAGTCGTCGATGTCATCAACAACCAGCAGAGCGCCGTCCGCGTAGTCCTCGGACTTGCCGTTCTGATCCTTGTCGTCCAGACCGGCGATCGCGCCAGCCAGGCCATCATAACGGCCGTACTCAGCCGTAGCGGTATCCTCAGCGTCGATGTCCTTCAGGTCGTCGATGGTCAGGCAGACAACCAGATCCTTGTCGACGCGCATGGTCTCCTGCCAGGTGTAGCTGTCGCGGTCAATGAACTCAACATAGTCCTTGTCAACGACGAAGACGAAGTCCTTGCCGGTGAACTTGACGGTGTTCTTCGCACCCTGCTCCCAAGCGGAAGTGTAGTTCAGCTCGTCGTACTTGGCGTCGAACTCGTACTCGTTGCTGACCTCGTCCTCGCAGTCAACGATCTTCTCGATGTCGCCGTCGTCGTTCAGCTTGTACTTGAAGACGCCGCCGACGATGTACTCGCCCTCAGCTTCGTCGTACACGTCAAACTCGTAGGTATCCTTGTTGTAGTACTCGTCGATATCGCCGCCGTCTGCGTCAAACGCAACGTCCAGCTCAGCGGTCTTGCCATCGGTGAACATTACGTCCAGAGTGGCCTTGGTGGAACGGGAAGCGATCGAGGACTTCTTGCCATCCTCAACGCCCAGTACCAGGAAGTAGCCGTCGTCGGACTCGGAAGCCTCGTCGATCTTGATGATGTAGCCGTTGGCGTTGGTCCATACATCGTAATCGGTGTCAACGTCGGACTTAACCAGATCGTTAACGTCGTCGTTTACGAAGCGGTTCGCAGCCTGCTCCATCTTCTCATTGTCGAAGTAAACCTTGCCCTTGGAGTCGATCTTGGTCAGCTCCTTGGTCTCAGAATCAACCTTGTTGATGGTGATAACCAGAGTCTGGTCGAAGGTATCCTCTACGGTGATCTCTACTACGTCGCCCTCTTCAACATTCTTGTCGAGAACAACTTCGTAGTCATGCTTAACAGCCTTGTCGCAGCAGTAGCCCTCGGGCAGCTCGGTGCAGTCGAAGGTGTACTCGCCGTCAGCCAGGTCCAGAGTGTAGGACTTGTCGCCGATCTCAACGATAACCTTCTTGGAGGTCAGGGTGTCAACCTCGCCGTAGTAACGCTCGGTTACAGAGATGAAGTCGATCTCCTTGTCGTCGTCCCAGTCAAACAGGACGTAGGAGTTGCCGTTCTTGGCCTCGATGTAGGACTCGATCTTGGAAGAAGCAACGCCCTTCAGGTAAGCGGTCTTAACCTCGTCGAGGTCCAGATCGTCTTCCCAATCCATGGTGGGATTGTAGTCGTAAGCCTTCTGGCCGTCAACGGTCTCAACAGCCTTTACGGTGTCGATCTCCCAGGACTTGGTGGAGTTTGCATGGGTGTTCTCGCCCCACAGAACGACCTTGCGGCCGATCAGAGCGGAAACGTCAGCCTCGCACTCGAACTCAACGATAGCCTTGGCGGAGTAGTCAGCCTCGCCCTTCTTATCGGTGATCGGAGCAGCAAAGATAACGTCCTCGTCCTCGCAGGACTCGCCCAGGATTACCCAGTAGTGCTGGGTGCACTTGTCGTCGTCAGCATTCGCAGCGCGATCCAGGCCAAAGACGACCTCGATCAGGGTGGAAGCCATGTGATCATCGGAGTTGTGGATTACGTTCTGGTTAGCGGTGTAACGAGCGTAATCAGCAAACAGGCAATCATAGATGATCTGAGCAGCCTCGCCGCGGGTGCAGGGAGAACCCTCTACGTACGGAACGTTGTCAACGATGCCGTTGTTAACAGCAGCGGTGTAGTTGCCGTAGGGGAAGGACAGCGGGTTTGCAGCGGTGTCATAACCCATAGCGCGGGTAACCATCGCAACGAACTCAGCATCGGTGATCTGACGGGTGGGAGCGAACTTGCCGCCGCCAACACCGTAGGTTACGCCGTTCTGTACGCAGTAAGCGATAGCAGACTCGCCCCAGTAGGTCTTGGGCACATCAGAGAAATTGGAACCGCCCGCAAAACGAGCAGTGTCAGCCTTGCCGCCGTTCATCATGTTCGCAATCAGAACGCACGCCTCAGCACGGGTGATGGTGCCGTTGGGGTTGTAGTTGCCCTTGCCGTCACCCGAGATGACTTCCAGGTCGCTCAGCATGGTGATGGCAGCAGAATAGTCATCGCCAGGCTTTACATCCGAGAAAGTCAGAGCACCAGCAAACATGGTGAATGCGCAAGCAAACGCCAGTACCAGTGCCAGAACCTTTTC
>CAMEPU010000043.1 GCA_945932315.1 uncultured Clostridia bacterium | reverse complement strand
CCACCGGGAGGGTGCGTAAAACGTGGGTGTCGGTCTGCTGCTCCTTGCGCTTGCTGATCATCGGGAGGTCGACGATGATCAGGATTTCGTCCTCCTCGATCTCGACACGGGAGCTCTCCTCCGGGTCGAGGGCGGCGTGCAGGAAATCAGTCTCGACGATGCCCAGCGTCTGGGCGACCTCGGCCAGCTCCTCGGATTCCGGGCTGATCATGTTGATCCAGCAGCCCGGCTCAAAGTGATCGACGGATTTCACCTGTCCGTCGACCGTGGTAAAATACTCAATCATTGGTTTCCGCCTTTCTGCGGCGGGAACCTTTTTTCAGGCTGTGACCCCGCCGCGCATGATTTTGATGTTCCGTTTTCGATCAGGTTCCGGATGCACGACAGGTCTCACTTCCTTTCATGCCGTGAATATAGGGTACCCGGAAATATAAAATCCGGGAAAAAAACAGCCCTCATGGTTTATAAGGGCTGTTTGAAACGCTTGGTTAAGATGCGCAGGATTTGCGGCGGCGCGCTCAGCGGTTGCGGCTGAAGACCTTCAGCAGATCCTCGTAGGCGTCATCCACGCTGGCCTGCAGGGTGTCGGCGTCGGTATTCTGGATGCCGGCCGACGCCTGAGTGGGCGCGGCGGCCTTCTTCTCGAGGCCCTTGGCCGAGTTCGGGATGTCGTCAAAGCCGGTTGCCAGAACGACAACGCGCAGCTCGTCGTCCATGGACTCGTCAATGGACGCGCCGAAGATGATGTGTGCGTCGGGATGCGCAGCCTCCTGCACCATGCCGGCCGCGGTCTCGATCTCCTCGAGGCCGATGTCGGGCGAGCCGATGATGGACAGGATGACGCCACGGGCGTTGTCGATCGAGGTCTCGAGCAGCGGGCTCGAGATCGCCATCTTGGCGGCCTCGGCGGCCTTCTCCTTGCCGACGGCCTGGCCGGTGCCGATGTGGGCGAAGCCGGCGTCGCGCATGACGGAGCAGACGTCCGCGAAGTCGAGGTTGATCAGGCCGGGAACGGTGATCAGCTCGGAGATATTGGCAACCGCCTGACGGAGCACGCCGTCGGCGATGTCGAATGCGTCCTTGAAGGTGATCTTCTTCTCGGAGACCAGCTTGAGGCGCTCGTTCGGGATGATGACCAGTGCGTCAACGTTCTCGCGCAGCGCTTCGATGCCCTGCAGCGCCTGATCGAGGCGCTTGCGGCCCTCGAAGGTGAAGGGACGGGTGACGACGCCGACGGTCAGCATACCCATGGAGCGGGCGATCTCAGCGACGACGGGAGCCGCACCGGTGCCGGTGCCGCCGCCCATGCCGGCGGTGATGAATACCATGTGCGCGCCCTCGAGTGCGGCGCGGATGTCGTCCTTGCTCTATTCGGCGGCCTTGGAGCCTACGTTGGGATCGGAGCCGGCGCCCTGGCCCTTGGTGATCTTTTCGCCGATCTGGATCTTGGTCGGCGCGGCCGAGAAGGTCAGCGCCTGCTTGTCGGTGTTGATCGCGATGAACTCAACGCCCTGCACGCCGCTCTGGATCATGCGGTTGACCGCGTTGCCGCCGCCGCCGCCGATACCGATGACCTTGATGTTGATCACGTTGTCAAGTGTAGTCTCAAACTGAAATGCCATGTTAGCCGTCCTCCGTAACTGATATCTGTATCCTCCGCCGCGCGGGCGGATCGTCTTTTTTTCTCTTGAATCGCGGGGGTGTGCCGCCCGAAACGGCGAAACTCCCCATTTCTTTAATTTTACCCCCTGTGCTGTCTTTTGGCAAGACAGAAATCCCCGAATGGTAAAAAAAGTTTGCTATTTTCGATTGGCAATTTTTACGAATCCGCGCCCGTTCCGTCCGCCGGAAGGGTGTCCGACGCGCGCGAGAATTCGCCCTGCATGATGCGGTCGACCTCGTCCTGGGTGGACGGGATGAGCCGGATGACCGGCAGGCCGGTCAGGTCGAGCTTCTTGATATCCGAGGGGGACAGGTTGTTCGTCAAAAGCTCGTCCATGTCGTGCAGCTTCTGTTCGAGCGATTCGATCGTGCCCAGCCGCACGGCCACCCGGCCCTCGTAGCAGATGTAAATGTCGCTCAGGTCAACCATGCAGTAACCCGTGATCTTGTCGAGCAGTCCGGCGTCCTTCAAAGCGGTGAGCAGCGTTTTGAGCGTGTTCACCCGGCCGTCCGCACCGCTCGAGAGGTTTTTGCCGATCTCGGCCTGCTTGACGCTCATGCCGGCGACCCGGGGAGTCTCGCCCGACGCGGTGACATATTCGAGCACGCGCGCGTTCTCGTCGACGAGGTAATAGCCGCCCTCGGCCGCGCCGACGGCCGCGACCGTCTCGGTCTCGGTCACGTTGATGACCAGCGTGTCGGGCATCGTGCGGGTGATGCGCACCTTCTCAAAATAGGGATATTCTTTGGCAAGTTTGCGCGCGCCCCACATGCTCGGGCAGAAGAACATGTTCTCGCCGGGCTCGACGCCGAAGGTTTCGAGCACATCGGCCAGCGGATAGTGGGTCAGGCCGCGCACCTCGACCCGGGCGATCGGGAAGAAGCTGGCCGCGGCCACCACGGCGCAGGCCAGATAGAGCGCAGCGGCCTGCATGAGAAAGCGGCGCTCCGCCCGCTTCTTGCGGGTCGCGATCGCGCGCAGGCGCTCGCCGCGCGAACGGCGCGCGGGCTCCTTCTTTCTCCGGCCGAACAGCCCGCGGCGGCGCTTTCTGCGCGCCGTTCCGGGCGCGGCCGCCCCGGCCGGCCGGTCGGTCTGCGCCGGGCGCTGCTGCCCGGCCGCCGGACGCTGCTCCTCAGGACGCGGACGCGGCGCGGGCGTGCCCGACGGGTGCCCGGTCAGGCGGTCCATGCCCTCCAGACGGGGCCGCGGCTGCGGCGGCGCGGTATTCTGTTTTTTCCTGCGTTTCTTCGCCATGCGGACCTCCGTTGGATAGGTTAGAGGTTAGAAGGAATAGTGAATAGGTTTGGTGTCCGCTGCGCGGACGATTTCAATTCGCGCCGCCTTGCGGCGCACCACACTTCTTCACTATTCACTATTACTTATCACTTCTTGTCGATCGCTGCCATAATTTCTCTGTAAATCTTCTCGTCCGCGTCCGAATTTTCGAGCTTGCGCGCGGCGGCGCGCATCCGCTCGCAGCCCGCCCGGTCGGCGAGCAGGTCGCGGGTCATGTCGAGCATCACCTGTCCCGAGGCGTCCTTCTCGAGCAGGACGCGGCAGCCGCCCGCCTTTTCGAGCGCGCGGGCGTTCTTTTCCTGATGGTTCTCGGCCACGTAGGGCGAGGGCACCATGATCGAGGGCACGCCGAGCGCGCACAGCTCGCCGATAGTCGCCGCGCCCGCGCGGCAGAGGACGAGGTCGGCGGCGGCCAGATTGGTCGCCATGTCGTAGATGTACTCGGTGACCCCGATGTTGGGGTGGGCGCCGAGGTCGCCGCCCGCCTGCTGTACCAGCTCGGGCACGCGCTTGACCGCGGCTGCGCCGGTGGCGTGCAGGTGTCGCCACGGGACGTTTTCCTTGCACTCGAGCGCCAGCATTTCGGCCATGTGCTCGTTCATGTACTTCGCGCCCATCGAGCCCCAGAACGAAATGACGTACTGGTCGTTTTCAGACAGCCCGAGCCGGGCGCGCGCCTCGGCGCGGTCGGCGGCCAGAATCTCGCCCCGGACAGGCGAACCGGTCAGGACGACCCGCTCATCGTGCCCCAGCGTCCTGCGCGCCTCCTCGAAGCAGATGAGGACGCGGTCGGCCTTCTTGGCGAGCAGCTTGGTGGTCACGCCCGGGAAGGCGTTGACCTCGAGCAGGACGGTCGGGATGCCCATCTGCTGGGCGGCGCGCACGATCGGGAAGCTGGCGTAGCCGCCGCAGCCGATCACGCAGTCGGGGCGGGCGGCGCGCAGCAGCTTTTTGGCGCGGCCGACCGACGCGGCGGCGAGCTGCAGGGTCTTGAGGTTATAGCCGACGGCCGACGGGCTGAGCTGGCGGCGCAGACCGCGGATCTCGATGGTGTCAAGCGGATAGCCCTCGCGCGGGACGAGCTTGCTCTCGATGCCGGTCTCGGTGCCCGCGAAGCGGATCTCGGCGTCCGGATGGTGCATTTTGAAATGGCGTGCGATGGCGAGGCCGGGCGTGACGTGGCCGCCGGTGCCGCCGCCGGTGATGTACAGCTTCATATCAGATCAGCTCCAAAAATCAGATGTTTCAGCCCGATTCGCGGGCTTCCGCCCGCATATACCGGGAAACGTTCAGCAAAATACCCATTTCGCACAGCTGCAGCAGCAGCGCCGTGCCGCCGTAGCTGAAGAAGGGCAGGGCCGCGCCCGTGACCGGGAACAGGCCGGTGACGACGAACAGGTTGACGACGACCTGAATGGCCAGCTTGGCGGTGATGCCGGCGGCCAGCAGGCAGCCCTCCTTGTCGCGGGCGTTCATGGCGATGTAAAATCCGCGGTAGATGAGGAACGCGAACAGCAGAATGACGAGCACCGCGCCGATGAAGCCCATCTCCTCGCTCCAGACGGCGAAGATGAAGTCGTTCGCGGGCTCGGAGAGCGAGCCGTGCTTCTGCCGCCCCTGCCCCAGGCCGAGGCCCCAGAAGCCGCCCGAGCCGATCGCGATGAACGAGTTGGCGGCCTGCCAGCCGCCGTCCAGCAGGTCCTGAAAGGGATCGAGCCAGTTGACCAGACGGTCGCGCACGTGGGAGAGCTGTTTGATCTGGATGACCTCGTTCCAGATCGCCCAGACGCCCGCGCCGCCGGCCAGACCGCCCGCGACGAAGATGCCGATCGGCATGCCCGCGATGAACAGCATGACAATCGCGGTGCCCAGAATGATGAGGGTGGCCGACATATGCGGTTCCATGTAGAGCAGAACGACGACAATGCCCAGCATCCAGCCGTAAGGGTTCAGGAGGTTGCGGTATTTCCGCAGGCGATTGCCCTCGCGCACGTCCTTGGCGGCCAGCACCGCGAAGCTCAGGACGATCGCGATCTTCATGAGCTCAGAGGGCTGAAAGGTGCCGATAACGGGCAGCTTCAGCCAGCGCTTGGCGAAGGTGTTGTTGTCCGTGCCGATAAAGGGGGTCACAAGCAGCAGGAGGGCGCACACGGCGAAAATCGGCTTGTGCCAATACAGGATGAAGCGGTAGTTGACGTAGGACAGGACGAACATGAGCACCAGTCCGACCAGAGCGAACATCCCCTGCCGGATGATGAAGTGGGTCGAGTCGCCGTAGGAGCGCCAGCTGTCCGCGTAGGACGCGGTGAACAGGGCGATCAGGCCGACGATCAGCAGCAGGATAATGCCCAGCAGGCAGGCGCCGTCCAGCTTGCCCGCCTTGTGCCGCTTTTCGGTCTCGCGCAGCCGGTCGACCGCGCTCACCACCGGTTCGCGCATGATATTGTTGATTCTTTCTGCCATGGGGTTCCTCCGTAGATGCGTTTGCGGCCGTCAGGCGACCAGCATCCAGGCCAGCACGCACATGACGGCGGTAATCGAGGTAAAGACAAGGACGATCTTCTTTTCGCCCCAGCCGCACATCTCAAAGTGATGGTGGATGGGCGCCATCTTGAAGATGCGCTTGCCGTGGGAAAGCTTGAAATAGGTGACCTGAATGATGTCGGACATCGTCTCCACGATGTAGATGAGGCCGACCGGGATCAGGAGGAGCGGCATATCGCACGCGAAGGCCAGGCCGGCCACCGCGCCGCCCAGGAAGAGGGAGCCGGTGTCGCCCATAAAGACGCGGGCGGGGTTCCAGTTGAAGATGAGGAAGGCGATCAGCGCGCCCGCTAGCGCGCTCGAAAACAGGATGACGCCCAGATTGTTCTGCTTGAAGCCGACGGCGAGGAAGAACAGGGCGACCGGCAGGGTCACGCTGGCGGCCAGACCGTCGATGCCGTCCGTCAGGTTGACCGCGTTGTCACAGCCGACCACGACGAAAATGGCGAAGATGAGGTAGATCACCCAGGGCAGGGCGATCGAGATTTCGGTGCCCGGGATCCAGATGGCCGAGGAGAGCAGCCCCGCCAGACGGAGCAGGGACAGGAACACCGCCGCCACCACGATCTGGAGCAGCAGCTTCTGCAGCGCGGTCAGACCCGCGTTCTGCTTTTTCTTGATCTTGGCGTGATCGTCGACAAAGCCGACGAGGCCGTAGGCCAGCGCGAGCAGCCAGACCGAGAAATCGGACAGGACGCGCAGCAGGCCGGTGGGTGCGCCGGGCAGGCCATCGGCGGCGCCGCCCATCGCACCGGATACCAGAATGGAGGTCGGGCCGTCCGCCCCGCCGATCACGCCGACGGATGCGCCGCCCGTCCAGATCCAGTGAATGACGTACATGACGAGCATCGCGACCGTGATGCCGAAGATGAACATGAAGCCGCCCATCGTCGGGGTGTACTGCTTATTCATGTGCCAGCGCGGGCCGATCTCGAGGATCTTCTGGCCGAATTTCATTTTCTGCAGATAGCGGATGTACTTGGGGCCGATCGCCGCAGTGACGGCGAAGGCGATGAGCGCGCAGAGCAGCGCGGTGTACCAACTCATAATTTTAGACTTCCTCCCCCAGGAACAGGCCGAGCGCCCGCTCCATTTTCATCACGCGGCTGCCCTTGAAGAGCAGCGCGTCGCCCGGGCGCGCGTCGGCGCGCAGGGCGGCCGCCAGCGACTCGTGGTCGTCAAAGCGGTAGATTTTTTCTTTGGCAAAGCCGGCCTCGGCCGCGCCCTGCCCGATGTATTCGCTGTTTTCACCGTAGAGATAGAGGGCGTCGGCCGCGCCCGGGACAGCCCGCCCCGCGCGCCGGTGGCCCTCGACGGCATAATCGCCGAGCTCACCCATGCCGCCCAAAACGGCCAGCTTGCGGCCGTTGGGCAGATCGCGGAGCACCGCGAGCGCGGCCTCCATCGAGTCGGGGCTGGCGTTGTAGCAGTCCTCGTAAATGGTGACGCCGTTCTGCTCGAATAGCTTCTGCCGGTGGCCGACCGGGCGGAAGGCGTCCAGACCGGCGGCGATCTCCTCGCCGTCCAGCCCGAGCACCCAGCCGCAGGCGGCCGCGGCCAGCGCGTTCGTCACGTTGTGGATGCCGGGGATGTTGATTTTGCACGGGGTCTCGCCCTCGGGCCAGAGCAGCGTGAAGGTCACGCCCTCGTTCGTGCACACGATGTCGGTCGCGCGCACGTCGCATTCCTCGTTCTCCCGGCCGAACCAGACCGCCCGGCAGGGCAGGTTGTCGTGCCGCTCCCAGAGCAGGGGCTCGTCGCCGCACAGGATGGCCAGGCCCCGGCGGGCCTGCAGGCCTTCGAGAATCTCCATCTTGGCGCGGCAGATGCCCTCGCGAGAGCCCAGAAACTCGATGTGCGAGGTGCCGATGTTGGTAATGACGGCCAGATTGGGCTTGCCGCAGGCGGCCATGGCCGCGATCTCGCCGAAGTGCGACATGCCCATCTCAAAGACGGCCGCGTCGGTCGTCGGCTCGAGGCGGAGGGCGGTCAGCGGCATGCCGACCGTGTTGTTGAGGTTGCCCTCGGTCTTGAGGGTGTCGAACCGCTGGGAGAGCACCGACCAGATCATCTCCTTGGTCGTGGTCTTGCCGACCGAGCCGGTCACACCGATGACCGGGCAGTCGAAGCGGTCGCGGTAGCCCCCCGCGAGATCGAGCAGCGCCTGGCGGGTGTCCTCGACCAGAATGCTGGGCACCGGGTAGGTCTCCTCCGGGCGGTGGGTGAGCACGGCGGACGCGCCGTTTGCGATGGCGGCTCCGATGAAGTCATGCCCGTCGAACTTCTCGCCGGCCAGCGGGATAAACAGGCAGCCCGGGCCGATCTTCCGCGAATCGGTCGAGACGGTCAGCACATCGCCGTCCGCGCCGCGGAGCGCGCCGCCCGTCCAGGCGGCCGCGTCAGATAGCAGAAAGTTGAGCATAGTTTTAAAATTCCTTATTTTTTGAAATATTCCGCCACGATCTCGCGCTCATCCATGTGGTGCTTGACGTGGTTGATCTCCTGATAGGTCTCGTGACCCTTGCCCATGAGGACGACCGAGTCGCCGGGCTGCGCGATGTCGAGCGCGTGGAAGATGGCCTCGCGGCGGTCGCAGATGCGGTCGACCGGGCCGCGCGCGTCCTTCATGCCGGGCATGATGTCGTCGATGATGGCCTCGGGCTGCTCGGTGCGCGGGTTATCCGAGGTGACGATGCAGTAATCGGCAAGCTGCGCCGCGATCGCGCCCATCTTGGGGCGCTTGGTGCGGTCGCGGTCGCCGCCGCAGCCGAACAGCGCAATGACCCGCCCCTTGGTGAAGCCGCGCACGGCGCGCAGGATGTTGTCGACGCCGTCGGGCGAATGGGCGTAGTCGATCAGAACGGTGTAGTCGGTCGGGGTGGGCACGACCTCGATGCGCCCCTTGACGCCGTGCGCGGTGCGCAGGGCGGCGGCGCAGTCCGCGAGCGAAAGCCCAAGCAGCAGGCAGGCCGAGATCGCGCTCAGCGCGTTCGACACGGAAAACTGCCCCGGGATGCCCAGCCGCACGCGGGCGAGTTCGCCCGTCCGCACCGCGATGAAGTCCACGCCGTCGGCGCGCAGATTCACGTTCTGCGCCGAGAGGTCGGCCTCGCTGCGGCCCGCCGAATAGGTCATGCACGGGCACTTGGCGTCGGCCAGCATCTTTTCGGCCACCGGATCGTCCAGATTAATAGCGCCCTTGTCGGCGATCGAGAAGAGCAGCGCCTTGGCCTTGCGGTATTCCTCCATCGTGTGGTGGAAATCGAGGTGATCCTGGGTCAGATTGGTGAACACGGCCGACTGGAAGCGCACGCCGCGCACCCGGTCGAGCACGAGCGAATGGGAGGAGACCTCCATGACGCAGTGGGTGCACCCGGCCTCGACCATGCGGGCGAAGAGGGCCTGCAGCTCGTAGGACTCGGGCGTGGTGCGCGAGGCCGGGACGGCCTCGTCGCCGATGATGTTCTCATTGGTGCCGATCAGGCCGACCTTGGCGCCCTTCGTCTCCAGAATGTGCTTGACGAGGGTGGTGGTCGTGGTCTTGCCGTTCGTGCCGGTGACGCCGACCATGGTCAGCTTGCGGGAGGGGTGATCAAAGCGGTTGCACGCGATGTCGGCCAGCGCCGCGCGGGAATTTTCGACGAGCACGGCGGGAACGCCCTCCCCGGCCTCCTCGCAGACGACCGCGGCCGCGCCCTTCTCGAGCGCCCCCGCGATGTACTTGTGGCCGTCGGTCTCGTAGCCGCGCACGGCGACGAACAGGTCGCCCGGTTGAACGGCGCGGGAGTCGTAGCGGACCTCGCCGATCTCGCAGTCGAGGTCGGCCGCGCTGGAGATGATTTCAATACCCTGAAGCAATTCTCGCAATTTCATAGTTCTTCTCTCCTTTTCACGGGCTGAAACGGGATGTTTCTTAACGGTCGGATACGCCCGAGGTGTTCTGGAATTCGACGGTGACGACCGTGCCCACGTCCACCATCGTGCCCGGGGCGGGGTTCTGCTTGACCGCGACCGTCTGGTAATTGTACTGCGACGACGAAACGCCGGTGCGCTTGAGATAGAGATTGCTCAGCTCGAGGCGGTAATCCGCGTTTTCGGGCGTCAGGCCGATCACGCTGGGCACCTCGCGCTGCTCGGTGGTCTTGGTGCGGCCGCCGAGGTAGATGATCATCTCGCTGCCGTAGGGGATCTTGGCGCCGACCGAGGGCACCTGGTCGGAGACCGTGTCGCCCTCGCCGAGGAAGCGGCAGGTCAGGCCGGCGTCCTTGGCCGCCTTCGCCGCCTCGTCCGCGCTGAGGCCGGTGACCTGAGGCGCCGAAACGTCCATCCGGTCGAGCTCATTGCCGTCATAGCTCGGCTCCACGCCCAGATAGGGCAGGATGTCGTTGAAGATACGGCCGACGACGGGCGCGGCGATCGCGCCGCCGCCGTGGGGCGCGCTCTCGGGCAGGTCGGAGATGATGACGAGCACGATATACTTGGGATCGTCGATCGGCGCGACGCCGATGAACGAGGCCGTGTAATGCATCTCGCCGTTTTCATCGCGCTGCAGCTCGGAGGTCGCGGTCTTGCCGCCGATACGGTAGCCCGCAACGTAGGCGTTTTTACCGGCGCCGGTCGCGACGACCTCCTCCATGGCCGAGCGCATGAAGGCCGAGGTGTCCTCCGAGATGACCTGGCGGCGCACCTTGGGCTGGGTGGTCGAACGGACGGTGCCGTCCGCGTTCAGAACCTCGCGCACGAGGTAAGGGGTCTTGAGATAGCCGTCGTCCACGATGGCGGCGACCATGTTCAGCATCTGCAGGGGGGTGACGATAAAGCGCTGGCCGAAGGACGCGGTCGCGAGCGCCGAATTGCGGTACCAGTCCTGATTGCTCTGATAGAAATAGCCCTTGCCCTCGCCGTTGAAGTCGAGTCCGGTGGTATCAAACAGGCCGAAGGCCTCCATATAGGCCTTAAACGTGTCGTGGCCCATGCGCAGGGCGATCTGCATCATCGCGTCGTTGCACGAGTTCATCAGGGTCTGGGTCAGGGTCTGCTGGCCGTGGCCGCCCTTCTTGTGGCAGCGGATGTAGGTGGTCTCGTCGATCTGCATGCCGCCGTCGCAGTAGAAGCTGTCGTTCCCGGTGACGAGATGCTCCTCGTAGGCGGTCGCCACGGTGAACAGCTTGAAGGTCGAGCCGGGCTCATACGCATCCTTGACGATGTTGTTGCGCCACATCTTCTCGAGGGTGGCCTTGCGCTGGTCGGTCAGGATGGTGACCAGCTCCTCATTCGCGAGCTGCGCCTCGGTCAGATAGGACGAGCCGCCGTACATGAGATATTCCTCGCTTAAGCCCTCGGCCAGCGCCCGGTCGAGCCCGGCCTCCTCGCAGGCGTCCGCAATGTTCTCCCGCAGCTCGCTGCGCAGCTCCTCGCGCTCGATCGTCTTGGGGGAGTTGAGGTTGTACTCGGGCAGGTTGGCCATGCCCAGGATTGCGCCTGTCTCGACCTCCATGACGATGGCCTGCACGCCGCCGGCCGCCTGCGGGTTGTCGGCGAACGCCGTGTTGCAGTGCTTTTCGATGATGGACTGGACGGTCGAGTCGATGGTCAGCACGATGGACGCACCGTCCTCGGCCGGGATGTATTCCTCGTAATCGTAGGGCATGTCGTCGCCGTCCGGGGTGGCGGCGCGCACGACGCGGCCGGGCGTGCCCGAGAGAATCGAGTCGTATTTTTCCTCGATGCCGTTCGAGCCCTGGCCCTCGCTGTTCGTAAAGCCGATGAGCTGGGAGGCGAAGGAGCCGTTCGGATAATAGCGGGTGACGTCCGACTGGTAGCCCACGCCCGAATAGATATAATATCCGGCGGGCTGGGAGCCGTCCTCGTTCTTGCGGCGGGCGTCGCTGATGGCCTGCCGGAGCTCGTCGGCGGTGTCCTTATCGACGTTCGCCTTGATCTGCCGCCACTGCTTGGAGGTCATTTTGACGTTTTCAAGTGCGAAGTCGTAATCGACGCCGAGGATCTCGCTCAGCAGCTCGGCCATGCGGGCCTGCTGCTGCTCGGCGGTGTAGCCGTTCTTGGTGTTCGTCTCGTTGACGACCGAAGAAGGGTCGATGTAAATGAGCTCACTGCCCGCTGAGACAGCCAGCTCGTTCATGTTGGTATCGTAAATCGCGCCGCGCGTCGGCTCGATGATGTCGTCCTGGGTCTGGAAATCGCTGGCCTTGGCCGTCCACAGGTCGTGCTGAATGACCTGCATGTAAAACAGCTTGGCGCAGACGACAAACGAACAGGCGACGCAGAAAAAGAGAATGAGAAAGCGGACGCGCTTCTGCATGCGGTTGTCAGGTCCTTTGATCGACATGGGGTTCCTCCGTAAAATGGGAAAGGGATTGCTTCACTTTTCAGGCTCCCATACCGGGGAGCCCGATCGCCGCACACCGCCGACGAAAAAGCGGGAGTCAGAAGTGTCCCACACCTCTCACTCCCGTTATGGTTATCCTATTGCGCGGCTCACCGCAGATATTCCAATACGGCCGTAAAACCGCGAACCAGCGTGCCGACCGCCCCCGAGACCGACGCGCCAGCGCCCGTGACCTCAATCTTCTCGGGGTTGGACAGCTCCACATATTCCATCTGGCTGGCGTCGACCTTGACCATGCCGAGCACGTCCTGGGCATACTCCGCGATGTAATCGGCGCTGTACAGCTCCTCGCGCTTGGCGCTCAGAGAGACGTTGGTGCTCTGCAGCTCGCTCAGGGTCGCTTCGCGCTCGCTGATCTCACTGGTCAGCTCGGTGAGCTGCATGTGCGAATAGATCAGCGCGACGCCCAGCAGGGCAATCAGCGCGACGCCGATCGCGCGCAGCGGCGTGACCAGACGGCGGGCGCGGCGGATCTTTCTGCCGCTTCCGGACTTTATTCCAACAGGCGCGGACGCAACCGGGCGCAGGCTGCTGCGGCGGGTGTCAAACCGTCCGAGCGCGGGCGCGATCTCGTCCTTGTATGCGACGCTTTCGCGTGTTGCACGTGCCATTTTCATACTCCTCTCAGGGGTTCGGGGCTTTTTTCAAAGCTTCTCGCAGACCCGCAGCTTGGCGCTGCGCGCCCGCGCGTTCTCGCCGACCTCGCCGCTGTCCGGCACGATCGGCTTGCGGGTGATGATCTGCACGCGCGGCTTCTTGCCGCAGACGCAGACCGGAAAGTCCTTGGGACAGGTGCACCCCTCGGCGGCCTTCTTCATCGCGTTCTTGACGATGCGGTCCTCCAACGAGTGGAAGGTGATGACGGCCAGACGGCCGCCCGGATTGAGCGCGTCGATCGCCTTGTCCATGGCCTCGGCCACCGCGCCCAGCTCGTCGTTGACCGCGATCCGGCTCGCCTGAAAGCTGCGCTTGGCCAGGTGCTGCTTTTCGCGCAGGC
>CAMEPU010000042.1 GCA_945932315.1 uncultured Clostridia bacterium | reverse complement strand
GCAGGGAGTTGATACACTTCTCCCAGTCTTTTACCTCCTGAATCTCATCAAAGAACAGATAGACCTTGCCGGGAATATCCGCAGCTCGCTTGGTAATCTCATCATGCAGTGCCTTTGCGGTTTGCAGATGGGTGTAGTTCAAATCCTCAAAGTTGATGGAGATGAACTGAGCAGGATTGACACCGGACTCCACAAGTTCCTCTTTGATCAGCTCCAACATGACCGATTTACCGCACCGGCGAATACCGGTCATGACCTTAATAAGCTCCGTTCCGATAAACGGACGGATGCGCTTCATATATAGCTCACGTTTAATCATGATCATCCGCCTCCTTGCCTGTGGCTGAGCATAGTATAACACACTTACGGCTGAAATACAATGACGCATCTATCGATTTATAAGTTATAACTGATAAAATCTATATTTCATCAAATTTCGACAGATACAAACATGAATAAACAGCGGAGAAATCCAAACGGGGGTAATTTCCCGTGGGGATTATCAGGATGATTCCCGGGTGGTCTTTTCATGCCGCGTTCCCCATAGGATAAAACCGGCGCAAAGGAGGGAGCAGGATGGCGAAGATCGGGGAACGGCTGTTTTCCAGCCCGCTGGCCGAGGATCTGGTCGGGGGGCAGTCGCGCATCGAGCTGACGGGAGGCCGCCGCCTGCTGATCGAGGATCACCGGGGCATTCTGGAATACACGGACTCGCTGCTGCGGGTCGCGCTGCGGCGGGGACAGGTGCGCGTGACCGGGGACGACCTGCGGCTGACCGCCCTGACCCTGCGCGAGCTGGCAGTCAGCGGGACGATCCGCGCGATCGAGCTCGAGGGGGAGGGGTGAACCGATGCTGAACCGCATGTTCCGCTGGGGGCGGGGGAGCGTGTCCATCCGGGTGCGCGGCTCGACCATCGAGCGGTTTCTGAACGCCTGCGCCCGCGCCGGGGTGCGCCTGCACGCCGTCCGCCGGGTGGACGACTGCGAGCTGACCTGTGATCTGTCCATCCATGATTTCCGCGCCCTGCGCCCCTACATGAGCCGCACCGGCTGCCGCGTCCACCTGACCGGGCGGCACGGCGCGCCCTTTCTGGCCGCCAAATTCCTGCGGCGGCGGGTGTTGGTCGCCGGGTGCTTCCTGCTTGCCGGGCTCTGGCTGGCGCTCGGCAATTTCATCTGGGTGGTCGACCTGCGCATCGACCCCGGCCTGCCCCGGGACGCGATCACCGCCCGCCTGCGCGAGCTCGGGGTGTACACGGGCGCGCCCATCTGGACGCTGGACGAGACGCTGGCGCGCGACCTGCTCATCAATTCGTTCGACGAGGTGGGCTATGCCACGGTCGCCCGGCACGGCAACGCCGCTCGGGTCGAGGTGCGCGCCCGCGAGGTCGAGCCCGAGCTCGTCGACCGCGCGGCCCATACCGGCGTGGCCGCCGCCCGCGCCGGGATTGTCACCGATCTCGAGGTCACCGGGGGCGAGGCCGTCATCAAGGTCGGGCAGGCGGTCGAGAAGGGTGACCTGCTCATTTCGGCGCTCGTCCACCCGCGCACCGAGACCGCCGCGCCCTATCTCTCCCACGGCACCGGGCGGGTGCTGGCGCGCACCTGGCGGACGGTCGAAGCCGCCGCGCCCGCGAATGCGCCCCAGAAGCGCTATACGGGCAAAACCCGGTCGCAATATGCGCTGATTTTCGGAAACCGGCGGATAAATTTGTATTTTGGGAGTGGTATTACGGGTAATACCTGTGATAAAATAGTAGAGAAGCGCGAGCTGCGGCTGAGCGATTCGGTCGCGCTGCCCGTGTCGCTCGTCCGGCAGACCTTTGTGTTTTATGAGCTGGACGGCCCGGACGACCCGGAAGCCCGCGCGCAGGCCATGGCGGAGACGATCGAGCGCCGCCTGACCGAAGCGGTTGACGGCGAGATCCTGTCGTTCGGGTGGACGCGCGATGAAAACGCCCCGGGCGTCGTTGTGCGATGCACCGCCGCCTGCGAGGAGCAGATCGGCGCCGAGGTCATCGACCGCACGCCCCTGCCCGTTCAGGAGCGAAGCTCCTGAAACTTCTTCACTCTTCACTATTCACTTTTCTCAAAGGAAGTTAGAAAATACATGACAGAACAAACCCTGCAAATGGAACAAGTCGAGCTGATGATCGCGGTCTTCGGCGCGTTCGACGAAAATATCAAGCTGATCGAGCGGGAGCTCGGCCTGACCATCGTGAGCCGGGAGACCGAGCTCAAGGTCTCGGGCGAGCCCGAGGCCGTCGCGGTCGGCATGCGCGTGCTTTCGGCGCTGATGGAGATGGCCCGCCGGGGCGAGCCGGTCGGCGTGCAGACCGTGCAGTACGTCATCGGTCTGGCGCGCGAGGGCCGCGAGTCCGAGGTGCACACCATGGGGCGCGACGTCCTCTGCATCACGGCCAAGGGCAAGCCGGTCAAGGCCAAGACGCTGGGCCAGAAGCAGTATATGGAGGCCATCCGCCAGAACACGGTCACCATGGGCATCGGCCCGGCGGGCACGGGCAAGACCTATCTCGCCGTGGCCGCCGCGGTGGCCGCCTTCCGGGACAAGCAGGTCTCCCGCATCATCCTGACCCGCCCGGCCGTCGAGGCCGGCGAGAAGCTGGGCTTCCTGCCCGGCGACCTGCAGAGCAAGGTCGATCCCTACCTCCGCCCGCTGTACGACGGCCTGTTTGACATGCTGGGCGCCGAGACCTTCCAGAAGCACATGGAGAAGGGCTCGATCGAGGTCGCGCCCCTGGCCTACATGCGCGGCCGCACGCTGGACGACAGCTTCATCATTCTGGACGAGGCGCAGAACACTACGCCCGAGCAGATGAAGATGTTCCTGACCCGCATCGGCTTCGGCTCCAAGGCGGTCATCACGGGCGACATCACCCAGATCGACCTGCCGGACGGCAAGACCTCGGGCCTCAAGGAGGCCAGCCGGGTGCTCGCGGACGTCGAGGGCATCGCCCAGTGCTACCTGACCGAAAAGGACGTCGTGCGCCACGAGCTGGTGCAGCGCATCGTCAAGGCCTACGCCGATTATGAGAAAAAGCGCGCCTTCCGCCGGGACGACGACCGCCCGAAGGCGGACAAGCCCCGCCGCGCGCCCGAAAAGTCCGACAAGCCGGCAAAGCCGCGCCGCTTTGTCCGCAAACTGGAGGGAAGAAAATGAACCATCAGATCCGTGTGACCGCCGAGGCGGCCGTCGAGAACGAGGACGAGGTGCGCGCGCTCATCACCCGCTGCGCCCTGCAGGTGCTCGAAAACGAGGGCGTGGATTTTGACTGCTTTGTGGACGTGACCATCGTGGACGGCCCGACCATCCGCGAGATGAACGCCGAATACCGGAACAAGGACGCGGTCACCGACGTGCTCAGCTTCCCGATGTACGAATTCTGGAACGGCGAGGAACAGGAGGAGCTGGACGAGGACCCCGAGACCGGCTGCGTCATGCTGGGCGATATGATTTTGAATTACGACCGCGCCGTCGAGCAGGCGCAGGAGTTCGGCCATTCGACCGCGCGCGAGTGCGGCTTCCTGACCGTCCATTCGGTGCTCCACCTGCTGGGCTATGACCACGAGCGGGAGGAGGACGACCGCCTGCTGATGCGCGCGAAGGAAGAGGAAAACCTGACCGCCCTCGGGCTGGTGCGCACCTGATGCGCCCGGCGAGCGGGGACGATCTGGGGCGCAGGATCGGCCGCCTGCGGCACAGCTTTGCCTGCGCCATCCGGGGCGTGCTCTACTGCGTCGGCAACGAGCGCAACCTGCGCATCCACCTGACCGCCGCCCTGTACGTATCGCTGTTCGCCTGGCTCGGGAAGGTCGAGCCGCTGGGCTGCGCCCTGCTGGCGCTCTGCTTCGGCGTGATGATCTCGGCCGAGCTCATGAACACCGCCATCGAGCGGCTGGGCGACCGCGCCAACCCGGGCTTCGACCGGCTCGTGCGGGACGCCAAGGACGTCGCCGCGGGCGGCGTGCTCGTGTGCGCTCTGGCCTGCGTGGTGGTCGGATATTTTCTGTTCATCCCCTCGGGCGCGCTGAGCGCCGCGCTCGCCGCCCTGTTTGACAAGCTCTGGCGCGTCATGCTGCTCCTTCTGAGCGTCCCCGCCGCGCTGTGGTTCATCTTCTTCGCGGGGCGGGCGTAAATCAATCGGGTTGGAAAATGAAAATCAATCGGATTGGAAATGGAAAATCTATCGGGTTGAAAGTCTGAAATCTATCGGATTGAAGTTGTAAAATCAATCGGGTTGGCATATAATGATAGCAGAGGTGAGCGGAGATGAACGCACAGAATTATATGCCCCGAATCATTGACAGGAAAATTGAGGAATATCTGCGGGTCTTTGGCGCAATTTGCGTGGAAGGCCCGAAATGGTGCGGAAAAACCTGGACTTCTTCGCATCACAGCCGCAGCCGGATTTTCATCGGTGATCCGGCGGGCAATTTCCAGAACCGGCAGTTGGCGGAGATGTCGCCCTCGCTGGTACTCGAAGGGGAAACGCCCCGTTTGATCGACGAATGGCAGGAGGTTCCGCCCATCTGGGATGCCGTGCGGTATCAGGTCGATCAGAGTGCGCAGAAAGGACAATTTATTTTGACCGGCTCGGCCACGCCCAATCACAAGGGGATCCTGCACAGCGGAGCCGGGCGTATCGCAAAGCTGCGGATGCGCCCGATGTCTTTGTTTGAGTCAGGCGATTCCTCCGGCAAGGTGTCGCTGGAAAGCCTGTGTCATGGAACGCTGACTCCGGTCATGACCGGAGAGGTGGATCTGAAAGCTTTGATCGGGCTGATCGTCCGGGGCGGCTGGCCGGGCGCGCTTCATCTGCCGGTGGAGCAGGCGGCGATGCTGCCTGCGGAATACCTGAACGCGGTGATTGACGACGACGTATACCGGATGGACGGAATCCGGCGCAACACCGCCAAAATGCGCCTTCTGCTGCGCTCTCTCGCGAGGAACGAGAGCACCACGGCCACCAATAAAACCCTGAAAAATGACATCCGGGAAATGGACGACGAGGATATTGATGTGGAAACCGTCAAGGAATATCTCGATATCTTTGACCGGCTGTTTCTTACGGACAATCAGCCGCCCTTTTCGACAGGCGTCCGCTCCTCTGTGCGGGTCAAGCAGGCGGTGAAACGGCATTTTTGCGATCCATCTTTGGCCTGTTCGCTGCTGAAGATCACACCGGAGAGACTGATGGGCGATCTGGAAACCTTGGGTTTCCTGTTTGAAGCGCTGTGCGAGCGCGATCTGAGGATCTATGCCGATGCCTTCGGCGCTGCGCTGTACCATTATCAGGATTACCGGGGACGGGAGATCGACGCGGTTCTTGAGCTGCCCGACGGACAGTGGTGTGCGTTTGAGATCAAACTGGGCGCGAACCAGATCGACGCGGCGGCGCAGAATCTGCTGACGATCCGGCAGGAGATCGCGGATGATCCCAAGGGGAAGCCGCCGGCGGTTCTGTGCGTGCTGTGCGGCATGGCAAACGCGGCGTATCGGAGACCGGACGGCGTATTTGTGGTGCCGGTCACCGCGCTCAAAGATTGACAGAAGCATGAAAATCAGGAATATCATTTACGAATAAAGAGGAAAAACAATATGGAAATCACGAAATCGGTCGTTGTATCGGTCGTCGGCCGCCCGAATGTGGGCAAATCGACCCTGACGAACAAGCTGGTCGGCCGCAAGATCGCCATCGTATCGAATAAGCCCCAGACCACCCGCACCCGCATCACGGGCATTCTCAATCAGGCGGGCTGCCAGTACGTCTTTCTGGATACGCCCGGCCTGCACAAGCCGCGCTCCCGTCTGGGCGACTACATGGTGAAGGTCGTCACCGACACGGTCGCCGAGGTCGACGTGGCCATGGTTGTCGTCGAGCCCATCCCGAACGTGGGCGCGCCCGAGGAGTCGCTCATCAAGCAGCTGAAGGACGCGGGCGTCCCCGGCGTGCTCGTCATCAACAAGACCGACACCGTCAAGAACGAGGAGCTGCTCGCGGTCATCGCGGCCTATGCCGAGCGGTTCGACTGGGCGGCGGTCGTGCCCGTGTCGGCCAAGCACGGCGACAATCTGGATGTGCTGCTGCGCGAACTCGACCAGTTCGCCCTCGAAGGCCCGCAGCTCTTCCCGGAGGACATGGTCTCCGACCAGCCCGAGCGCCAGATGGTGGCCGAGGTCATCCGCGAGAAGATGCTCCGCCTGCTCGACCGCGAGGTGCCGCACGGCGTGGCCGTCGGCGTGGAGAGCATGGAGTACACCGAAAACGGCCTGTGCCGCATCCACGCGACCATCTACTGCGAGAAGGCCAGCCACAAGGGCATCATCATCGGCAAGGGCGGCGAGATGCTCAAGAAGATCGGCCAGTACGCCCGCGCCGACCTCGAGCAGGATCTGGGCTGCAAGGTCTATCTCGACCTGTGGATCAAGGTCAAGGAGGGCTGGCGCAACAACCAGTTCCAGATGCGCAATTTCGGATACCAAGACGAGTAACGCTGCCCGCTAATATTTCCCACGCATGAACGAGCCGTCCCTTGCCCAAACTAAGGGGGAAAGGGGCGGATCGCCATGAATCAGAACGAATTTTGGAACATTTTTGCCGAGACAGGCGCGCCGGGCGCATACCTGCTCTACCGGCTTTCACAGGAGGAGAAACCCGCCCATGGCGCATCTGACGATCAAGGGCCTCGTGATCCGCGAGACCGACTTCGGGGATAACGACCGCTACATAAGCGTGCTCACCGAGTCGGGCGCCCGCATCGAGGTGCTCTGCCGGGGCGTCCGCCGCCGGGGCGGGCGGATGGCGAACGCCGTGCGCCTGTTCTGCTGGAGCGAGCTGACCCTGTTTGAGTCCCGGGGCAAATACACCCTCAACACGGCCGACCTCCTGACCTCGTTCTGGGGCATCACGGCCGACATGGAGCGCTACGCGCTGGCCTGCTATCTGGCCGAGCTGGCGGGCGAGATGACCGACTCGGACGAGGAATGCCCGGCGGCCACCCGGCTGCTGCTGTACGCCCTGCGCGGCCTGTCGGACGGCAGCCGCGACCCCGTGATCGTCAAGGCGGCCTTCGAGTTGCGGCTGATGGCCGAATCGGGCTTCGAGCCCGACCTTTCGTGCTGCGGCGCGTGCGGCGGCCCGCTGGGGGAGGAAATCTGGTTCTCGCCCCGCGAGGGCATGGCCCGGTGCGCGGCCTGCGCCGAGCGGCTGGGCACGGTGGGCTACCGGCGGCTCACCCCGGGCGCGGCGCGCGCCCTCGTCCACATCCTGACCGCAGAGATCCCCCGGGTGAACGCCTTCGCCCTCGCCGAACCAGCGCGCGGCCAGCTCGCGCGGATCTGCGAGGAATACGCCCTCTGCCGCGCCGAGCGCGGCTTTGACAGTTTAACGTTTTATAAAACTTTGGAGCAACAGACATGAACCGATTGGGAGAAAAATCGTTAAAAACACTCGAATATTACACTGTCCTCTCCATGCTCTCCGCGCAGGCGGCGAGCGAGGAGGGGCGCGCGCGCTGCATGGCGCTCCGCCCGGCTGAGAACCTCGAGGACGCGCGGGCGCTGCTCGACCAGACGAGCGCGGCCAAGGACATGATGGTGCGGCAGGGCGGCCCCTCGCTGGGCGGCATCCGCAACGTCGGGCCGGCGCTCCGCCGCGCCGACGTGAGCGGCGTGCTCAGCCTGCGCGAGCTGCTCGACGTGGCTTCTCTTTTGCAGACCGCCCGTCTGATGCAGGCCTACTTCGCCGAGCAGGAGGAGCGCACTGCGCTCACCGACCTCTACCGCCTGCTGACCGGCAACCGCGCGCTCGAGGAGCACATCACCTCGTGCATTCTCTCGGAGGAGGATATCGCGGACGGCGCGTCCCCTGAGCTTTCGTCCATCCGCCGCCAGATGCGGCAAATCAGCGGCAAGGTGCGCGACGCGCTGGGCAAGCTGATCTCGGGCGAGCGCGCCAAGTACCTGCAGGAGACCATCATCACCCAGCGCTCGGGGCGCTTCGTCGTGCCGGTCAAGGCCGAGCACCGGGGCGACGTGCCCGGTCTGGTGCACGACGTGTCCTCTTCGGGCGCGACCGTGTTCGTCGAGCCCGCGCAGGTCGTCGAGATCAACAACCAGCTCAAAGTCCTCGAGGGCCGCGAGGCCGCCGAGATCGAGCGCATTCTGGCCGAGCTGTCGGCCGAGGTCGCGATGGGCGCGGACTCGATCCGCACCGACTATGAGACCCTGTGCGAATTTGACTTCATCTTCGCGCGCGCCCGGCTGTCCTTCCAGCTGAACGCCGCGGCGCCCACCCTCAAGTCGGAGGGCGAGAGCAAATTCCTGCGCGCCCGCCACCCGCTGCTCGCGCAGAAGACCGCCGTCCCGATCGACATCGCGATCGGCGGCGCATACGACACGCTGGTCATCACCGGCCCCAACACGGGCGGCAAGACGGTCTCGCTCAAGACGCTCGGCCTGCTGACCCTGATGGCGGCCTCCGGCCTGCACATCCCGGCGAGCGAGCTGTCCGAGGTGCGCCTGTTTGAAAACGTCTACGCCGACATCGGCGACGAGCAGTCGATCGAGCAGAGCCTGTCCACCTTCTCGGCCCACATGAAGACCATCGTGTCCATCATGGACAAGTGCGCCGCGGGCGACCTCGTCCTGTTCGACGAGCTGGGCGCGGGCACCGACCCGGTCGAGGGCGCGGCGCTGGCCGTCTCGGTCATCTCATTCGCCCGCCAGATGGGCGCGTGCGTGGCCGCGACCACCCACTATTCCGAACTCAAGACCTTCGCGCTCACGACCGAGGGCGTCGAGAACGCCTCCTGTGAGTTCGACGTGTCCACCCTCCGCCCGACCTACCGCCTGCTGACCGGCATCCCGGGCAAGTCGAACGCCTTCGCGATCGCGGCCCGGCTGGGGCTGCAGCCCATCATCTTGGAGCACGCGCGGGAGCAGCTCTCGACCGAGAGCACCCGCTTTGAGGACGTCATCGCCCAGCTCGAGAAGGAGCGCAAGCAGCTCGAGCACTACAAGGCCGAGGCCGAGCGCATGCGTTCGGCGGCGCAGTCCGAGCGTGACCGCGCCGAGAACCTGCGCGACAAGACCGAGGACGAGACCGACCGCATTCTGGAGAACGCGCGCGCCAAGGCCGACCGCATCCTGAAGGACGCCCGCATGACGGCCGAGACCGTCTTTGAGGAGCTGGAGAGCCTGAAGAAGCAGGCCTCGGCCGACGTGCAGCAGCAGAACCTGCAGGCCGCCAAGGCCGCGCTGCGCGCGGTCATCACCCAGACCGAGTCCGAGACCCGCAAGCAGAGCGCCCAGAAGCGCACCGTCGACCCGGCCGAGACCGCCAATCTGCGCCCGGGCGACGAGGTGCAGCTGCTGAACGTCTCGGGCGTCACGGCGACCGTGCTGACCGCCCCCGACAAGGACGGCAACATCCAGGTGCAGGCCGGCATCATGAAGATGACGGTCAAGTCGGACGAAGTGCGCCCGGTGCGCAAGCCCGAGAAGGCCAAGCCCAAGGCCCCGGCCCGCTCTGCAGGCGGCGCGCGCGAGCTGCGCACGACAGCCGCGCCGAGCGAGATCGACGTGCGCGGCCTGTGCGCCGAGGAGGCCATTCTGGAGGTCGACCAGTTCATTTCGTCGGCCATCATGAGCCGCCTGCCCACCGTCCGCATCATCCACGGCAAGGGCACCGGCGTCCTCCGTGCGGCCATCCAGAACCATCTCAAACGCAATAAATACATCAAAACCGTGCGCAACGGCGTTTTCGGCGAAGGCGAGATGGGCGTCACCGTGGTCGAGTTTAAATGAGAAAAATTCCGTTTTTTTGAAAAAAATAAAACAAATTTTACAATTCCGGGACAAAACGTCCAAATAATTTTGGAGGCTCTCGTGCAAAAACAGCAAAATTCCGGGTTGACGAAAGCCGTAAAAAACGCTATTCTATTTATATCTACTAAACTGACTGTTCGATATTGTATTTTGTTTTATGAATCTGAAGAATAGGGAGCGATGAGGTAATGTATTCCAAGGAAGTTCAGGTAACCAACCAGGTAGGTCTGTACGCAAGACCGGCAACGTTTTTCATCCAGAAGGCGAACGAGTTCAAGAGCACCATTCTCGTTGAGAAGGAAGAGCGCCGCGTAAATGCGAAGAGCCTGCTCGGCATCCTGTCCCTGGGTATCACCAAGGGCACGACCATCAACCTGATCGCCGACGGTCCGGACGAGGAAGAGGCTGTAAACGCTCTGGTAGAGCTGATCACCTCCAACTTCACCGACTAATTTACTTTGCCCTCATAAAGCACCGCCTGCGCGGTGCTTTTGTTTTCTCCGCGAAAGGAGTTCCCCATGTCCGAACGCTTTGAAGAACTGAAACAGAAGGTGCTGTCCCTGCCCCTCGAGCCGGGCGTGTACATCATGAAGGACCGCACGGGCAAGGTCATCTACGTCGGCAAGGCCAAGGCGCTCAAAAACCGGGTCACCTCCTATTTCCGCTCGGACAAGAGCCACAGCCCCAAGACCGTCCGCATGGTCTCCCAGATCTGGGATTTCGACATCATCGTCACCGAGAGCGAATTCGAGGCGCTGGTGCTCGAAAACTCGATGATCAAAAAATACAAGCCCAAGTACAACATCCTTCTCAAGGACGACAAGGGCTATCCGTATATCAAGGTCACGACCTCCAAGCCCTACCCCGAGTTTTCGATCGTCTCCAAACCGGCCGCCGACGCCGACCGCTATTTCGGCCCCTACTCGGGCCGCCGGGCGGCGCGGCAGGCCATCGACACGATCTCGGAGGCGCTGAAGCTCAAGACCTGCCGCCGGGTGTTCCCGCGCGACATCGGCAAGGAGCGCCCGTGCTTAAACCAGCACCTCGGCCGGTGTGTCGCCCCGTGCGCGGGCGGCGTCAGCCCGGAGGAGTACGCCGCGTTTGTGCAGGAGGCCATCGCGCTGCTTGAGGGCCGGTACGCCGCGCTCGCGCGCGAGCTCGAGGCCAAAATGCTCGAGGCGTCCGAGGAGCTGCAGTTTGAGCGGGCGGCCAGCCTGCGCGACCGCATGAAGGCGGTCAAGGCGCTGGGCGAGCGGCAGAAGGTGGTCGCGGGCGCGTTCGCCGATCTGGACGCGGTCGCCTGCGTGCAGGGGCAGACCCGGTGCTGCGTCGTCGTGCTCCACTTCGCGGGCGGCGCGCTTCAGGACAAGGATTTCACCCTGCTCGACGGCGTGAGCGAGTCAGACGCCGAGGAGGCGCTGACCGCCTTCCTCAAGCAGTATTACTCGCTGCGCGGCGCGTGCCCCAAGTCGGTGCTGATCTCGCAGCCGATCGAGGAGCAGGAGGGCGTGGCCGAATTCCTGTCGTCGATCGCCGGGCGCAAGGTCGAGCTGCACGTGCCCCAGCGCGGGCGGCTGCACGAACTGATCCGGCTGGCCGAGAAGAACGCCCGGGAGGAGATCCTGCGCGTCGAGACCGGGCAGGAGCGGCGAATCAAGTCGCTCGAGCTGCTGGCTTCGATGATTGGGCTGGAGGAGCCGCCCCGGCTGCTCGAGGCCTACGATATCTCGAACTTCGCGGGCAAGGACACGGTCGGTTCGATGATCGTCTTTGAGGACGCCAAACCGGCCAAGAGCCGCTACCGCCGCTTCAAGATCGAGTGCACGGCCGACGGACAGGACGACTACGCCGCCATGGCCGAGATGCTGACCCGCCGCCTGACCCACTGGAAGGAGGGCGACGAGAAGTTCTGCCCGCTGCCCGACGCCTTCCTGATTGACGGCGGCCTCGGGCACGTCCACACGGCGCAGAAGGTGCTCGATACATTCGGCGTGACCACGCCCTGCTTCGGCATGGTCAAGGACGACCGCCACCGCACGCGCGGGCTGGTCGCGCCCGATGGGCGCGAGTTCGGCATCTCGACCGTTCCCGCCGTGTTCGCCCTGATCGGCCGGATGCAGGAGGAGGTCCACCGCTTCGCGATCACCTACAACCGGGCGCTGGGCGCGAAAAAGGTGCGCGGCTCGTCGCTCGACAAGATTGAGGGCGTGGGTGAGAAGCGGCGCATGCTCCTGCTCCGCCACTTCGGCAGCATCGAGAACATCAGGGCCGCGACCGTGGACGAGCTGTCCCGGCTCGTGCCCCGCGCGACGGCGCAGAATATTTTTGACTTTTATCATAACGATTGATGATAAACAAAAGTGCGCAGCACTTTTCTTCAAATCGTCCCGCAGGGACACCATACTGATTCACTTTTCACTATTACTTCTAACTTTTCATGAGTGAAGAGTGAATAGTGAAGAGTGAATAGTGAAGAAGTAAAAGAGAGAAGGAACAACACCATGCGCGTGATCTCAGGCACGGCGCGGGGGCGCAAGCTGACCCCGGTGCCCGGCATGAACACCCGGCCGACGACCGACCGGGTCAAGGAATCGGTCTTCAACATTATCCAGACGCATATTCGGGACGCCGAGGTGCTCGACCTGTTCGCGGGCACCGGCCAGCTCGGCATCGAGTGCCTGTCCCGGGGCGCCGCGCACTGCGATTTCGTCGACCACGACCGCACCGCCCGGTCGGTCGTCCAGCGCAACCTGACTGACGCCCGGGTGGCTGACCGTGGCACGATCCACGGCGACGAGTACCCGGCCTTCCTGCACCGGTGCGGGAAACAGTACGACCTTATCTTTCTCGACCCGCCCTACGGGGGAGAAATATTGCGGAATGCGGTCAAATTGGTCAAAGAGTTTGACATTCTTCGACCAGATGGTATAATAGTATGCGAAAGTGCCCTGGAGGACGAGGTTCCGGCCGGGCGCGAATACCACTACGGCGCGATTCGGATCACCATTCTGCGCCGGGAGGAGATGCAGGCATGAAAACCGCGATCTATCCGGGCAGCTTCGACCCGGTCACTCTGGGTCACCTGGACATCATCGAGCGGGCGGCCGCGCTGTTCGACCGGCTGGTCGTCGTGGTGATGCACAACCAGAACAAGCGCCCCGCGTTCACGCCCGAGGAGCGCGTGGACATGATCCGCCGGGTCACCGCCGGGCTTCCCAACGTCGAAGTGCGGCTGTACGACGGCCTGCTGGCGAATTACGCCGACGAGGTCGGCGCGTGCACGATTGTCAAGGGTCTGCGCGCGGTCTCCGATTTTGACAACGAATTTCAGATGGCGCTGGCGAACCGCCGCCTCAACCGGAACGTGGACACCGCGTTCCTGATGACCAGCGCCAAGTATATGTTCCTTTCCTCTTCGGTCGTCAAGGACATTGCGGCGCACGGCGGCT
>CAMEPU010000041.1 GCA_945932315.1 uncultured Clostridia bacterium | reverse complement strand
TGCATCTCGCCCGAATCCTCGTTGCGGAACAGGGTCGAGGTCTCGCCCAGACGCATCGGCAGGTCGCGGTAGGAGCGCTGGCGGTTCAGGAAGACCTGATACTGGAAGGGACAGGTCATCGGGCGCATCGCGAAGCATTCCTTGCTCTCGTCATGGGGATCGCCGATGATGAACATGCCGTCCAGATAATGATCCCAGTGACCCGAGATCTTGAAGAACTCGCGCTTGGCCATGAGCGGGGTCTTGGTCAGCAGATAGCCGTTCTGCTGCTCAACGTCCTCGACCCAGCGCTGCAGGAGCTGTACGACGCGCGCGCCCTTGGGCAGCAGCACGGGCAGGCCCTGACCCAGCGTGTCGACCGTGGTGAAATACTCGAGCTCGCGGCCGATCTTGTTGTGATCGCGCTTCTTGGCCTCCTCAACAGCGGCCAGATAGGCGTCCAGCTCGTCCTTCTTCGGGAAGGCGGTGCCGTAGATGCGCTGCAGCATCTTGCGGTTGGAGTCGCCGCGCCAGTAGGCGCCGGTCGCGCTCAGCAGCTTGATGCCGTTGCCCTTGACCCGGCCGGTCGAATCCAGATGGGGGCCGGCGCACAGGTCGGTGAAATCGCCCTGCTTGTAGAAGGAGATGACCGCGTCCTCGGGCAGGTCGTTGATCAGCTCGACCTTGTAAGGCTCGCCGCGCTCCTCCATGAACTTGATGGCTTCGGCGCGGGGCAGCTCAAACCGCTCGAGCGGCAGCTTCTCCTTGCAGATCTTGCGCATCTCGGCCTCGAGCGCCTCGAGGTGCTCCTGGGTGAAGGAGAACGGCGCGTCGAAATCGTAGTAGAAGCCGGTCTCGATCGCGGGGCCGATGGCCAGCTTGACCTCGGGGTACAGGCGCTTGACGGCCTGCGCCAGAATATGGGATACCGTATGACGGTAGGTGTCGCGGTACTCGGGATTTTCAAACGTGTACTGGTTGTCGGACATAATGATACCTTCCTTTCTGAATGGTGGGGCGGATCGCATGAAAAAAGCTCTCACCCCATGAATGACTCAGGGGTGAGAGCAATAAGTTCCCACGGTTCCACCCTGCTTGCGGCCGGACAAAGCCGAACCGCCGCTCAGAGGCCGGTTAACGGAGGCGACCCGCCGCGGAATACTCTGCTTTCCTCCGCGAAGCTCCGGAACCGGTGGCGCGCTCCCCTGCCTTGCACCCGCTCGCAGCCTGGACGGGCACTCTCTGAAAAAGCAGTATATGGCAGGCGTCTGTTCCTTCACAGCCTTTTTCGATACTGTATCCATAGTACATCACAAAAAAGGCTTTGTCAATCGCCAATTTCACACAAAACCGGGCTTATTCTGCCTTTGCGGCTTGGATGCGCTTTTCAAAGTCGACGGCGAAGGCGTCGCGCGCCGCCGTGTCGGCAAAGGCCGAATTGGGCACGATCAGCGCCGTGATGTCGTCGAGATGCAGGTAGATCTGCCGCTCGGCCACGGCCACCCGGGAAAACGCGCTGAACTCATAGGTGGAGTCCTCGCTCTCGCCGGTCAGCCGCACGGTGTCCCCCTCGATGGTCAGGGTCTTCTCGCCGCAGATGTGCCGGTTGCTCGCGCTGCGGATCGTCCGCTGCACGTTCTTCTTCACCTTGCTCTGATAGGAGCGCGGGAAGTAAAAATACATGACGGCCGCGAGAATCACGTAGACCGCGACGCTGCGGATGGACAGTGAATCGGTCACGACGGCGAGGCCGGTGCCGCCGATCAGGATGATGCCCGCGAGCATCAGCTGCATGCGGCGGAGCTGGCGCTGCACGACCTTGTCGCCCGCGACAAAATTCATATTATAGTCGATAAAATCCTGCTCGGTGATCGTATACTTGAGCTGCATGGCGGATTCTCCTTTTTTCCAAACGTTACTACCATTTTAGCACAGCGGCCCATGGCGCGCAAGAGATGGAAAAAGCCCTCTCCCGAAGGAAAGGGCTTTGTTTGTGCGAAAAACGCGAATCAGAGGCCGGTGTGCTCCTTGATGTAAGCGCGGGCCATCTTGGCGTACTCGAACGGATTCGCCTTGGCGGGATCCTGCTCAGCCTCGACCATGATCCAGCCTTCGTAGCCGGCCTTGTCGAGCAGCGCGAATACGTCGTCAAACTGTACGCAGCCGTCCGGATCGCCCGGTACGGTGAACGCGCCGTTGCGGACAGCGTCCAGGAAGGACCAGTGCTCTGCGCGAACCTTCTCAACGATGGGCATGCGCATGTTCTTCAGATGGCAGTGGCCAACGCGGTCAGCGAACTTCTCCAGCATCTTGACCGGATCCTCGCCGGCGAAGGTGAAGTGGCCGGTGTCGAAGCACAGGAATACGTACTTGGGATCGGTGTTCTCCATCAGGCGGGTGGTCTCCTCAACGGTCTGAACCACGGTGCCCATGTGATGATGGAAGCAGGACTTGATGCCGTACTTCTCGAGGGACAGCTTGCCCAGCTTGTTCAGGCCGGTGCACAGGCGATCCCACTCCTCGTCAGTCAGCACGCGCTTGTTCTCCATGTCGAGAACCGGCACGTCGAGCTTGCCCTGGATGGAGCCGGACTGCTCGGAGATGTTGATCGCGGAAGCGCCAACGTAGGACAGGTACTCGAGCTCCTTGATGAACTCAGCCTCAACCTCTTCGTACGGCTTGTCAACCAGGAAAGAGGAGAACCACTTGGAAGCGATGGTCATGCCGCGAACGTCCAGCATGTGCTTCAGAACAGCCTTGTCCTCGGGGTACTTATGACCAACCTCAGAACCGGTGAAGCCGGCCAGAGCCATCTCGGATACACACTGCTGGAAGGTGTTCTCGTCGCCGAGATCCCACATATCATCGTTGGACCAGCCGATGGGGCACATGCCAAGTTTTACTTTCTTCGGATCTAACATTTTCTCATTCCTCCAAAATCAAGAGTCAGAATCGCCCGCAGGCGAAGCTGTATCTACTATTTATTGTAGTTGATTTTGCCTGCAAAGTCAATTCTTTCTGACCGCATTCCTCGCTCAGATGCGGGCGACGCCGCTCTTCCGGGCGGCCTCGGCGACCGCGGACGCGACCGCGCCGCAAACACGGGGGTCGAAAGCGGCGGGCATGATGTTCTCGGCGCTCAGCTCCTCGTCCGAAATGAGCTGCGCCAGCGCGTAGGACGCCGCGATCTTCATCTCCTCGTTGATGTCGCGCGCGCGCACGTCGAGCGCGCCGCGGAAGATACCGGGGAAGGCCAGCACGTTGTTGATCTGGTTCGGATAGTCGCTGCGGCCGGTGCCGACGACGGCCGCGCCGCCCTTGCGGGCCTCATCGGGCCAGATCTCGGGCACCGGATTGGCCATCGCGAAGACCATCGCATTCGGGGCCATCGTGGAGACCATCTCGGCGGTCAGCACGTTCGGGCCGGACAGGCCGAAGAAGGCGTCCGCGCCCCCGATGATGTCGGCCAGCGTGCCGGTCTTGTGCGCGCGGTTCGTGATCTTGGCCATCTCGGCCTGCGCCGGGTTCAGGCGCTCGTCGCCCTCGCAGACCACGCCGAAGCGCTCGACCATGGTGACCTCGCGGATGCCCAGGCTCATCAGGAAGCGGGTGACCGAAATCGCGGCCGCGCCGCAGCCGTTGACCACGAGCTTGACGTCCTCCAGCTTGCGGCCGGTCAGGCGGCAGGCGTTGATCATGGCCGCGCCGCAGGTGACGGCGGTGCCGTGCTGGTCGTCGTGGAAGACCGGGATGTCGCAGACCTCCTTCAGGCGGCGCTCGATCTCAAAGCAGCGGGGCGCCGAGATGTCCTCGAGGTTGATGCCGCCAAACGAGCCCGAAATCAGCTGGACGGTGCGGACGATCTCGTCCACGTCCTTGCTCTTGACGCAGAGCGGGAAGGCGTCGACGTCGGCGAACGCCTTGAACAGGGCGCACTTGCCCTCCATGACCGGCATGCCGGCCTCGGGGCCGATGTCGCCCAGACCGAGCACGGCCGTGCCGTCGGTGATGACCGCGACCAGGTTGTGGCGGCGGGTGTAGGTGTAGCTCAGATCCACGTCATCGCGGATCTTGAGGCAGGGCTCGGCGACGCCGGGCGTATAGGCAATCGAAAGCTCCTCCCGGGTGCTGACCGGGCAGCGCGCGACGACCTCGATCTTGCCGCCCCACTGCTCGTGCATCTGCAGAGCCTTTTCTTTCGCGTCCATAATCGTTCCTCCCAGATATGTTTCAATTTGAATCCATTGCTTTTATCTTACACCATCGTTTCCGGTTTGCAAAGTCCCTTTTCGACCAAAAAAGCCGGCCCGAACGCCCGGACTTTTGGCGGGGCGGGCGCAAAAAGCACCGCGCCCCCAAAGGGACGCGGTGCGGATACTGCAAATATGGAATTACTTGCGGGCGATGGCAGCCTTGGCGGCCTCGACGATGTGCGCGGCGGTCAGGCCGTACTCCTCGCGGAGGAAGCTCTCAGCGCCAACCTGGCCGAAGCGGTCCTCAACACCGACCATCTCGACCGGTACGGGGCAGTTCTTGGCCAGAACGCGGGTGATCGCGGAGCCCAGACCACAGGTGACGTTGTGGTTCTCGGCGGTGACGACACAGCCGGTCTCCTTGGCGGAAGCCAGAATCAGCTCCTCGTCCAGAGGCTTCCAGGTGTGCATGTCGATAACCTTGGCGGAGATGCCCTCGGCAGCCAGGGTCTCCTCAGCCTTCAGCGCCTCGTCGACCATGATGCCGGAAGCGATGATGGTGACGTCCTTGCCTTCCTTCAGGACAACGCCCTTGCCCAGCTCGAACTCGGAGCCGTCGGCATAAACGGTGGTGAAGCCCTTGCGGATCAGACGCATGTAGGAGAACTTGCCGGAAGCGGTGATCGCCTTGGTCAGCGCATAGGTCTGCGCCATGTCGGCGGGATCAACGACAACAGAACCCGGAACGGACAGGTACAGGGCGCAGTCCTCGAAGGGCATATGGGTACCGCCGTTGTAGGCAGCGCATACGCCGGGGTCGGAGCCCAGAACATGTACGGGCAGCTTTGCGTAAGCGCAGGACATGAACGCCTGGTCGAACGCGCGGCGGGAAGCGAAGCAGCCGAAGGAGTGAACCCAAACGTTCTTGCCGGTGGCGCACAGGCCGGCGCCGATGCCCATGGCGTTCGCCTCAGCGATACCGGCGTTGATGGTGCGCTCCGGGAAAGCCTTGGCCAGCTTGCCGGTGTTGATGCAGCCCTCGAGGTCGCAGTCGACGTGCATGATGGTGGGATCTGCCTCCATCATCTCGAGCATTGCGTTTACGTAACCGTCACGGTTTGCGCGAGAATCCTTCTCGTGTTTGCCAATCAAAGTAAAGCTCATGATTCGTACCCCCTTACTGTGCCTTTACCGCAGCCAGCTCAGCTTCTGCGGCAGCAATCGCCTCGGCCCACTGCTCCGCGTTCGGCTGGGAGCTGTGCGCGCCGGAAGGCTCGGCAAAGGTGCAGCCCTTGCCCTTCTTGGTGTTCAGAACGATGCAGGTCGGCTGACCCTTGCAGTCGTAAGCCGCCATAACAGCGTCATAAATCTGCTCAACGTCGTTGCCGTCGGCTACGTCGATGACGTTCCAGCCAAAGGCGTCGAACTTCGCGCCGATGCCCTTGCCGTGGCTCATGACCTTCTCAACAGCGCCGTCCAGCTGCATCTTGTTGTTGTCTACGAAGCAGACCAGATTGTCCAGCTTGTAGTGGGCGGCGAACTGAGCGCCTTCCCAAACCTGGCCCTCGTCGCACTCGCCGTCGCCGACAAAAACGAAGACGTGGTTGTCGCGGCCGTCAACCTTGTTGCCGAGCGCAGCGCCGATGGCGGAGGACATGCCCTGACCCAGAGAGCCGGTGGTCAGGTCAACGCCGGGGGTCTTGGTGCGGTCGGTATGGGACGGGAAGTTGGTATGCGGCTGATTCAGGGTATAAGCGTTCTCGATGGGATAGAAGCCCTTGAGCGCCAGAGTAGCGTACATGGCCGGGCCGGCATGACCCTTGGACATAACGCACCAGTCACGATCCTCCCAGCGGGGGTTCTTGGGATCGACCTTCATAACCTCGCCGTACAGAACCGCCAGCGCCTCAACGACCGACATGGATCCGCCGACATGGCCGAAACCGAGCGAGCCGATGGTCTTCAGAGCTTCCACTCTGATTTCCTGGGCAAATACGCGCAGTTCCTTCATTTTCTCTGCTTTCTGCATTGCATACACCTGCCTATTTAAAAATCAAATTGAAAAATTCTGCCGCCGCCGCGCGGCTGGCATATTTCTCTTCCTCACTATGATTAATCTTATCAAATTTCTTTTCGGATTTCAATGGCGTATGCTTCTTTTTTATTTTTTTCCTTGCAAATTTTTGTAGATTTCTGGTTGCATTTTTATGGGTTTCTGATAAAATTATCTTATAGAGCTTCCCTTTATTTTTTTACAGACTTCCGAAAAGTCCCCCTTTTGCCTCTCTTTTTCCCCATCCACCCGTCGAGTTCATCAGGAAGGACGCGCAAGATGAAAATCAGTCGTCTCAATGCGATCGAGCAATATGTCATGAGTCAGGGCACCGTGTCCATCGACACCCTGTGCGAGACCTTCGGGGTCTCCAAGAACACCATCCGCCGCGACCTCAACGAGCTGGAGACCCGCGGGCACATTTCCAAGGTCTACGGCGGCGTCACCGCGACCTCGGCGCCGGGCGCGATCCCGATGCCCGTCCGCTCGGGGCTCAACACGGCGGACAAGAACACGATCGGCCTGCTCGCCGCGAGCGAAGTGCAGGACGGCGACACCATCTTTGTCGATTCGGGCTCGACCACCCTGTGCATCCTGCGCCATCTGGCCAACCGCCGCCGCATCACGGTCGTCACCCACTCGCTGGGCGCGATGCGGGAGGCCGCCCAGTTCGAAAACCTGAGCCTGATTTCTCTCGGCGGCATTTACAGCCAGCCGACCGACTCCTTCGTCGGCCTTTCGACCTTCGAGGCCCTCTCGGGCATGACGGTCAACAAGGCGTTCATGGGCGCGACCGGCGTGTCGCTCACGAGCGGCATGACCAACACCACCTTCCTCGAGGCCGAGATCAAGAAGGGCGTCGTCCAGCGCGCGAGCCACGTCTATCTGATGGCCGACTCGAGCAAGCTCGATCACACCGCGGTCATCACCTTCTGCCAGCTCAGCGAGCTGACCGCCTTCATCACCGACCACGAGCCCCCGGCGGACTATGTCCAGTTCTGCCATCAGAACGGCGTGCGCCTGCTGCACGGCTGACGGGTACACATTATTATATAGTAGTACATCTAAAAACGGCGCGTTCACACGCGCCGTTTTTAGATTTCCCGCAGGGACACGATAGAGGAAGTAAGAGTGAAGAGTGAATAGTGAAAAGTGAATAGGTTTATATCGTCCCGCAGGGACACCTTACTTCTTCACTCTTCACGATTCCTTCTTACCTTCTTAATGACTTCCGGTACTCGGTCGGCGTGCAGCCGAACACCTCGCGGAAGCGCTTGATGAAGTAGCTGAAATTCTCAAATCCGACCTGAAAGCCGACCTCCATGATGGGCAGATCGGTCTCGCGCAGCAGGCGGGAGGCCCGCTCGACCCGGAGCAGGTTGATGTGCTGAATCAGGGTGCGGCCCAGATGATCCTTGAAAAAGGAGCAGAAATACTGGGGCGTCAGGCCGAAGCGGCCGGCCACGTCGGCCAGGCGCAGGGGCTCGGTGCAGTGCTCATTGAGGTACTCGACGATGTCGCGCAGGATCTGCCGCTGGTAATCGGGGCGCTCGTCCCGGCGGGAGGAGTAGATCATGCCCGCGCCCGCGAACAGCGCGACAATGCGCAGCAGCGATGCCTTGATCAGGAGCTGATAGCCGGGCGGGCGGCGCTCATATGCCTCGATGATCCGCCCGAGCTCGGCAAACGCCTCGTCGCCCGCGGTCGTGCCGTGCGCGGCCATCAGCGCGAAGTTCAGGCTGTGCTTCTCGATCGGCCCCAGCCACTCGGACTGGGTCACGTCCTCCCGCCGGAACTGCAGGAAATCCGCCGGAAAAACGAAGGAGCGGAACAGGTTGCCGACGCCGCCCCGGATCTCGTGCAGCTCGCCCGAATTGACCATGAACACGTCGCCGCGCAGGCCGACATAGCGGCCGTCGCCGATCGTGATCGCGACCTCGCCGCGCAGCACCGTGATGATCTCGAGCTCGGGATGCCAGTGATAGGGCACGAGATCGGAGTCCTTCGCGTCGGGGGCCGAATAAATCTGAAAGGGGAACTCCCACGTGCCGTGCTCCTTTTTTTCGCGATGGCGTGCATCCATGTGCTTTCCCCCTCAACACCTTAAAATCGTGTTATTAAATCGGAATATATTGCAAGCGGACTTTCGATCCGCTATTTATAATATACTCATAAGGATGAAAAAACGCAAGGGATTTCGCCCGTTGGCCGCGTTTTCCCGCCCCGGTTTCCCAAAAGCCCGGTGCGCCGCCCGCCTTTCCGGCACGCGCACGGGCGCCGGCAGCGATGTGGGGTATCGCAATTTTTTGTCATTGGTCGGGCGGAAATCGCACGCTTCCCTTGCCGACCGGGGGCGCATATGGTATAATGACACCATAGAGACCGGCAGATCCGTTAAAATAGTCTTATCACCGGCGCTGCGGCGGCGGGATATATAAAATCACCAAAAGCAGGAGGTAGACTGAAATGTATATGAACAAGGAAGTTCAGCGCGGCTACAACGAGTATCTGCGTCTGGACGAAGGCGCCGGCAAGGACGGCATGATGGACGTCGCGCTGCTCGTGATGGAAGAGGGCGACACCTATTCCTTCGAGGAAGCCGAGAAGGAGCTGGCCCTGCTGGTATTCGACGGCAAGTGCACCCTGACCTGGGATGACGGCAGCTATGACGTCGACCGTCCCAATCCGTTTGATTACAATCCTTCTTGCCTGCACGTCTGCAAGGGCGTCAAGGTCGAGGTCAAGGCCAACGGCCCCTGCAACATCTATGTGCAGAAGACCCTGAACGAGAAGACCTTCCCCTCCAAGATGTACAAGCCCGAGGACACCGATACCTGGGCGCGCGGCAACAAGGGCGAGCTGATGGGCTGCATCAAGCGCGACGTGCGCACCTGCTTCGACCTCGACAACGCCCCCTACTCCAACATGGTTCTGGGCGAAGTCGTCAACCTGCCCGGCAAGTGGTCCAGCTATCCCCCGCATCATCATCCGCAGCCCGAGGTTTACTTCTACCGCTATGACAAGCCGATGGGCTTCGGCGCAGGCTGGGCAAACGGTGAGATTTACGAGACCCGCCACAACGGCCTGGCTCTGATCACCGACAAGATGCACTCTCAGGTCACCGCGCCCGGCTATTCCTGCTGCTACGCGTGGGGCATCCGCCATCTGCCCGGCGATCCGTGGGACAAGACCCGCATCGACGACGTCGAGCACCTGTGGCTGCTCGAGGACGACGCGAACGATCACATCTGGCACTGCCCGACCGGCAACTAAGACAGGCTCTCCTGTTTTAGCCAATACACATTCAATTTGTATTTATTTTAGGAGGAGTGATTCCCATGAAGCATATGGAAACCGTTCGTCTGACCGCCAGCCAGGCTCTCGTACGCTTCCTCGAGAACCAGTACGTCAGCTTTATCGACATGGACGGCAACGAAGTTGAGCAGAAGTTCGTCAAGGGCATCTTCATGCTGCCCGGCCATGGCAACGTTGTAGGTTTCTGCAACGGCGTTGAGCAGGAGCTCAAGGACATGGTTGTTTACCAGGGCAAGAACGAGCAGGGCATGGCTCTGGCCGCGATGGGCTTCGCCAAGCAGTCCCGCCGCAAGCAGATCTTTGCCGCGACCTCTTCCGTCGGCCCCGGTGCCTGCAACATGGTCACCGCAGCTGCGACCGCGACCGCGAACAACATCCCGGTTCTGATCCTGCCCGGCGACATCTACGCTTCCCGTCAGCCCGACCCGGTACTCCAGCAGATGGAGCAGCCGCACAACCTGACCATTTCCGCGCATGACGCTTTCCAGGCCGTCACCAAGTACTGGGGCCGCATCAACCGCCCCGAGCAGGTCATGACCGACATGATCTCCGCGATGCGCGTTCTGACCGACACCGCCAACACCGGCGCTGTTGCGATCTCCCTGCCCCAGGACGTTCAGGCCGAGGCTTATGACTACCCGGTTGACTTCTTCCAGAAGCGCGTATGGCGCATCGACCGCCGTCCGGCGACCAAGTACGCCGTTGAGAAGGCTGTCGAGGTCATCAAGAACGCCAAGAAGCCCCTGCTGATCTGCGGCGGCGGCGTTCGCTACGCCGAGGCGCACAAGGTATTCAAGAAGTTCGCTGAGGACTTCGGCATCGCCTTCGGCGAGACCCAGGCCGGTAAGTCCACCGTTGAGTGGACCCACGAGCTGAACCTGGGCGGTCTGGGCACCACCGGCGGCATCGCTGCCAACAAGCTGGCGCACGAGGCCGACGTTGTCATCGGTGTCGGCACCCGCTACACCGACTTCACCACCGCTTCCAAGTGGCTGTACCGCACCGACGCCAAGTTCGTCAACATCAACCCCTCCGAGTTCCAGGCTTACAAGATGGACGCGGTTCCGGTTGTTGCGGACGCCAACGAGGCGCTGACCGCGATCGGCGAGGAGCTGGCCAAGATCGGCTACCACACCGACGAGGAGTACGCAAAGTCTGTCGCCGCTTACCGCAAGGAGTGGTTCGACGAGGTCGCCCGTCTGGACGGCGTTGTTTACACCGACAAGGATTCCTTCACCCCCGAGTGCAACGACGCGAACCGCGAGTGCGTTGAGAAGTACATCGAGGACACCGGCTGCAAGCTCTGCCAGACCACCGTTCTGGGCACCATCAACCGCATGATCGACGACGACGCGATCGTCTGCGCCGCTGCCGGCTCTCTGCCGGGCGACATGCAGGGCCTGTGGCGCGCCCGCAAGATCAACACCTATCATATGGAGTACGGCTACTCCTGCATGGGTTACGAGGTCGCTTCCGCTCTGGGCGCCAAGATCGCCTGCCCCGATCAGGAAGTTTACGCGATGTGCGGCGACGGCTCCTTCGATATGCTGCACTCTGAGCTGATCACCTCGGTTCAGATCGGCAAGAAGATCAACGTCATGCTGTTCGACAACGCTTCCTTCGGCTGCATCAACAACCTCGAGGTCGCCAACGGCAACGCTTCGATCACCACCGAGAAGAACATGCTCGAAGAGGGCGTCACCAACGGCATCCACAAGGGCAAGGTTATCTCCGTCGATTACGCGGCGATCGGCGCGGCTTACGGCTGCAAGACCTACCGCGTCACCACCCAGGAGGAGCTCGAGGCTGCAATCGAGGATTCCAAGAAGCAGACCGTCTCCACCCTGATCGACATGAAGGTTCTGCCCAAGACCATGTCCAAGGGCTACGAGGCCTGGTGGCGTGTAGGCGTCGCCGAGGTTTCCCAGAAGCCCGAGGTACAGGCTGCCCGCAAGCGCATTGAGGACCATCTGTACGAGGCCCGCCACTATTAATTCCTGACTGGAATATTCAGGCGACAAAGTATTCGATCGTATTTTAAAATGAACCGCGCCCTGTTCGCCGCGCAAGCGGCGGACGGGGCGCGGCTTTTTGTGCGCTCTTTCATAGCCCAGCATCTTCCAACCTTTTTCTTGTCTAAATGCCCAAAAAAGTGTGATACTGATTGTACAAAGAACCAAAAATACATTTTTGCCTGCAAGGGTGATTGACTCCCGAATGGGTGCGTGATATAATTTCACCGTAAACCGTTGGAATGTTACCGGTAAGGCGGGCTTGACCAACTCTATTTGATATTCCCATGGCGGAAGTATTGGATGGAGCTGGTTCTTTTTTTTGGGGGGGCTGGGGCATGCGGATCAAAAAGATCATCAACAACAACATCCTGTGCACCGTCGATGAAAAAGGAAATGAGCTGATCGTCACCGGCCGCGGCATCGGCTTTGGGCGCCACCGGGGCGAGACGATCGACACCGCTCTGATCGAGCGCACCTACCGGATGGAGGAGCAGACCGAGCAGCGCAAGCTGCGCGAGCTGGTCGAGAAGATCCCGCTCGAGCACCTGCAGCTCACCGAGGAGCTGATCGCCCACTTCAAGGAGCAGATCCCGCAGCCGCTCAATGAATCCCTTCTCATCACCCTCTCCGACCACATCAGCTTCGCAATCAAGCGCAAGATGGACGGCATCGAGTTCAGCAATCCGCTCAAGGGCGCGATCATGAGCTACTACCCGACGGAATACCACCTCGGACAGCATTGCCTCCGGGTCATCCGGGAGCGGCTCGGCATCGAGCTGCACCCCGACGAGGCCGCGTTCATCGCGCTGCACATCGTCAACGCCGAGCTGAACACCAACATGAGCGTCATGTTCGACATCACCAGGCTCATCGAGGACGCGGTCTCGGTCGTCGAATACTTCTATCAGAAGAAATTCGACCGCGAGTCCCTGCAATTCAACCGCTTCGTCGTGCACCTCCGCTATTTCGCCCAGCGCCTGTTTCAGGATAAGCTGATGCCGGACAAGCAGGGCGATGACGCCGCGTTCCGCCAGCTCCTCATCAAGGGCTGCGGAGACCACTTCAAATGCGCGCGGTGCATCGGCGAATATGTCAAAAACACCTACCACAAGGATCTTCCCGAGGAAGAGCTGGTCTATCTGGCCATCCACCTCAAGCGGATCAATCAGGAATCCGAATAAATCGAATATCCGGCCGCGCGGCCTGCGCGGCATGGGATAGTTACCGTTCGGCGGGCTAAACCCATATCTGGTGCGCAAGTAACGTTCTGCGCGCGGGTATGGGTTTTTCTATATTTTTGGGGGAAAACTGACGTCAGCAGCGCAACTGGCGGACGGGTGCCTCCCAAAATCGGGGAAAACCTCATGCGCGGATTGAATTTTCAAGCCCTGATCCGTAAAACAACGCATGAAGCGAACAGAGTTTGCAGAAAGTATTTCAGGAGGTATTGTATGAAAGATAAGATTTTTGGCGTGCTGCAGCGCGTCGGCCGCTCGTTCATGCTGCCGATCGCCCTGCTTCCGGTCGCCGGCCTGCTGCTCGGCATCGGCAGCTCCTTCACCAATGAGACCATGCTGGCGGCGTACAACCTGACCGGCGTCATCTACCCGGGCAGCGTCCTGTACACCATTCTGGATATCATGAACCAGTGCGGCAGTGCGGTATTCAACAACCTCGCCCTGCTCTTCGCCATGGGCGTCGCGATCGGCATGGCGAAAAAGGAAAAAGAGGTCGCCGCGCTCTCGGGCGCGATCGCCTACCTCGTCATGAACACCGCCATCAGCGCGATGATCGGCGCGGCGGGCGGCGTGGAAGCCATGGCGGCCAACTCCACCACCACCAGCCTCGGCATCACCACCCTGCAGATGGGCGTGTTCGGCGGCATCATCGTCGGTCTGGGCGTGGCAGCCCTGCACAACAAGTTCTATAAGATCGAGCTGCAGCAGGTTCTGGCCTTCTTCGGCGGCACCCGCTTT
>CAMEPU010000040.1 GCA_945932315.1 uncultured Clostridia bacterium | reverse complement strand
ACCGGATGGCCGACCATCCGGAGACGGCGGGACAGATCCGCTTTCTGATTTCTCAGTTTAAGACCCATCAGGCGATTGCCGCCCCGGTTCACTCGAGCGCACTGTACAGCATCCTCTGCAGCCTTGCGCCGAGCGCGCAGCGCCCGCCGGAAGCCGGAGGAGAAGGGCCGGTGCAGCAGGCCGTTCAATTTATTCGGGATCATCTGAACGAGGAGCTGGGACTCAAGCGCCTGGCGGCCGAGGTGCACATCAGCCCGTCCCACCTGATCCGGCTGTTCCGGCAGGAGATGCACCGCTCGCCCCATGAGTATATTGTGCTCGCCCGGATGGACCGGGCGAAATATCTGCTCAAAACGACTTCGCTGCCGGTCAAGGCGATCGCGGCTGAGGTCGGTTATCAGACCGAATCGAGCTTCACCGGGACGTTTACGGAAAAGATCGGCATCTCGCCGCGCAAATTCCGGGAGCTGCCTCTGGGTTAAAGCAAGGAGAAAAAATGGAACCAGTACAATTTTTGGAGATCCTGCATCTGGCGGAGAATCTCAAAAACAACACCCGTCATTCCTGGACGAGCACGGGGCGTCACGAGAGCGTGGCCGAGCACAGCTGGCGGCTCTGCCTGATGGCATTGCTTGTGCGCGACGAGTTTCCAGAGGCCGACATGGACAAGGTGCTGCGCATGTGCGTGCTGCACGACATGGGGGAGGCCTTCACCGGCGACATCGCGGCGTTCCGCAAGACGGCGTCGGACGAGGCGCGCGAAAGCGCCGTGCTGCGCCGGTGGACGGACAGTCTGCCCGCGCCCTACGGCGCGGAGTTTGCGGCGCTGTATGACGAGATGGAAGCGCTCCAAACGACCGAGGCGAAAATCTACAAAGCCCTCGACAAGCTCGAAGCGGTCATCCAGCATAACGAAGCCGACCTCTCCACCTGGCTGCCGCTCGAATACGACCTTCAGCTCACCTACGGCGCGGAGCAGGTGCGGTTTTCGGAATATTTCACCCGGCTGAAAAAAGCAGTTGACGCCGATACCCGCGCCAAGATCGCGGCAGCGGGTAAAACCCCTTGACTTTGGAAAAATTAGACAAAAAATATCCGGAAAAACTGGCGCAAAGAGCAAGATGTTGCAAACACAGAGCAAGAAACAAACTTTTCTCGGCTTCTTCCGTGCGGTACAATAAATTTGTAAAAAGCGGAAAAACAAAACAAAAAGCCGATTCCTGACGGCTTTGAGTTGCGCTTTTTGCAAAAATAAAACCGGGAAACCGGTAAGAAGAGAAGGAGCAGAAAAATGAAAAAGAGAATCCTTGCAATGCTGATGGCAAGCGCTCTGGCGGTCTCCATGACTGCTTGCGGCGGCTCCGGTAGCTCTGGCGGTTCTTCCGCTGCAGGTTCCAGCGCGGCTGGTTCCCAAGCGGCTTCCTCCGGCGCATCGGCCCCCGCGGGTGACGATGCCTACAACATCAGCGTCATCCTCAAGACCACCTCGGCCGAGTACTGGCAGTACGTGGTTGCCGGCTGCAACGCTTATGCGGAGGAGCACGGCATCAAGGTCGAAGTCAAGGGCCCTCCGTCTGAGACCTCGTACGATGAGCAGATGAACATGATCGAGACCGACCTCAACAATCCTGAGTTCGATGCGATCGTCATTGCTCCCCTGCAGGGCGAGACCGTTGCGACCTTGATCGAGAACGCGTCCGTTCCGATCCTGGCCGTCGATACCGACATCGACTCCCCCGTCATCAAGACCTTCGTCGGCACCGGCAACGAGGCCGCTGCGAAGCTGGGCGGCGAGGCTGCTGTAGCGCTGGCCAAGGAGCGCGGCTGGACTGATATCAAGTGCATCGAGATCGCCGGTGTGCAGGGCGACTCGACCAACACCGCCCGTATGAACGGCTACATGGCAGGCGTTGAAGCGGCAGGCGGCGATTTCCTCGAGAACGAGGTTCAGTACGCGAACGCAGTTGCCGACCAGGCCGTCACCTGTATGGAAGCGATCATGCAGACCCATCCCGAAGGTGTCGCCATCATCTGCGCGAACAACGACGACATGGCGATGGCTGCCGCGCGTGCCGCTGCCGGCAACGACGCATATAAGGACACCATCTTCATGGGCTTCAACGGTGACCGCACCGCTTGCGAGGCGATCCTGAAGGGTGAGCTGACCCTGTCCGTTGCGCAGGATGCGTATGGCATGGGCTACAAGGCTGTTGAGGCTGCCTGCCAGATCCTCGATGGCGCGGAGCTCGACCGCTTTGTCGATTCGGGCGCTGAGATCGTCAACGCTGACAACGCCCAGAGCCGTCTGGACGACCTGCTGAGCTACCTCGGCAAATAATCAAGCGCTGGGAAACCCCATAGACCTCTCTTTCTGATTTACAAAACAAAAAATTCTCTCTGGAAAGGGCTGCCTGCGAAGGCAGCCCTTTTTGGTGCGTCCGGACTTATCTGCCCCGCAGGGACAGGACGGCGCGCCCGTCCCGCACGGTGCAGGCCGTGAGCGCGAACGCGAGCGGCGAGGGGGCGCGGCAGTCAAAAGGACAGGAAAAATCGGCGCCGTCAGCCGTTTTTGTCATTTCGATCGTCCCGGCGCGCAGCGCACCGTCGAGCAGCGGGTCGCCGGTAACCGGACATGGCATCGGACGATCCGTCAGCCAGAAAGCGTCGGGGAGCACTCGGTCGAACCCGGCGTCGCGCAGCGTCTGAAAAGAAACCGTCCGCCCGATGTGCCAGTAGCCCGCCTGCGGGGCGAGCACACCGATCAGCAGCGTTTTGCCGTCCCGCCCGCCGCAGAGCCGCAGCACGGGATCGCCCTCGAGCGCGCACACGGCGTCAAACCGGACGCCGCCCGGCGCCTGCCGGACGGTCACCCGCCCGACCGGCCGACCCTGATACAGAACCTCATAGCTCTCCACTGTTCCGATCCCTCCTCAAAAGAAAAAGCGCGTATCCAGTCGTAAAACAAGATACGCGCCTGAAAAGCAGATTATGAGTCAGGAGAGCGAATAATCACCGGAGAGAATGACCGTGCAGGGCCCCGAGACATGGAGACCGGCGGCCGGAACGGCGGCTTTATACAGCGTGCCCGTCCGAAGCTCGTCGCCCTGCTCCAGCGTGCGGCCGATCTGGCAGTCGGTCAGGCCGACCGACGCGCTCTCGATGCAGGTGGCCGTGCCCTTGCGCAGGACGGCCATGCTGCCTTGGGCGAGGTAGATTTTTTCCCCGCCCGTGAGATCGAGCGCCTGCCAGCTCAAGCCGGTCTCGCCGCAGTCCTTTGCGATCCGGCCGGCATAGGATTCGTCGGTGGCAAAGGCGGTGACGACCTCCGAAATACCGGTCTGCACCGTGCTCTGCACCTGCTGCAGCTTTCCGCTGAGGGAATCGGGATCGGCATCCGTGTCGGGATCGGGCGCGGTCAGCACCTCGGCCAGATATTCCGCCGGGACGGGCGGCGCTTCGGCCGCGCTGTAGGTCGCCGTCATCGCGGCGTAGCCCGCGACCAGCATGCAGACCACCAGAGCGGCGGCAAATGTGGTGATGAATTGCTCTTTTCTCATAAAAACTCCGGGATTCTTTTTATTCTGTCCCCAGGCCGAAGCTGACGGCCAGCGCTTCGTCGACGCTCTGCATGTGCGCCTCGTCGAGCGTGCCCATCTTTTCGCGCAGCCGCTTTTTGTCGAGGGTGCGGATCTGCTCGGTGAGCACGATCGAATCCTTCGTCAGTCCGAAGGAACGCGCGCCGAGTTCGATGTGGGTGGGCATTTTGGCCTTGTTGACCTGGGAGGTGATCGCCGCCGCGATGACAGTCGGGCTGTACCGGTTGCCTACATTGTTCTGCACAATAAGTACAGGCCGGATACCGCCCTGCTCGCTGCCGACGACCGGGCTGAGGTCGGCGTAGTAGATATCACCGCGTTTGATCTGATTATCCAAAATAACGTCACACTCCGATGGGAAAGATTTTTGCAGCCCTGCGGCTGTATGTTCATTTTTCCCATGAAACGGGCGGATTATAATCGGCCAGCCAAAAAAGTTCGGGCCGTGCCCTGCATCATTCTATGTCTGGGGCGTGAAGTCGGTGAAGAACAGGGTGACGGTTTTGATGTTGTCGCGGTAGATTGCAGCGCACAGCGGATTGCCCGCTTCATCCAGCCAGACCGACCGGCTGATCGCGGGATCGCTGTCGGCCTCGTCGTAGCGCAGAAAGCGCGCGCTCACGCCGCCGACCGTGTCCGAGCCGATCTCACAGGGTTCTTCGGTGGCCAGCGTGCGCAGGAGCGCCGACGGGGCGTCGACCGGCCGGACGCCCGGCGGGTCGTCGAGCGCCAGAAAAAGCTCGGTTTCCGCATAGCGGACGGTCAGATCGTCCGACCGGTCGCCCGCGATGTAGACCTCGATGCCCGCGACTTCCTCGGGCACGGTCAGGATCAGCGCGTCTTCGCCGTCCTTATTATACCTGTATTCGGCCTGATATTCCAGAGCGGAATCTCCGATATCCGATAAAATTTTGACCGTCGCAGTCGCGGCGGTCATGTCCGAAAAATGCGCGCGGACCGTCTCGCCCGTCTGGGGCGCGTTTCCGGCGCAGGCGCAGAGCAGAAAAAAGGGGAGCGCAAGCAGCAAACGGCGCAGGGGTCACCACTCCTTTGAATTGAGGTAGTGCAGCACCGCCGGGATCTCGTCCAGCATGTCGGTCGGGGTCATGCCGTATTCGCCGATGCGGTTGGCGCACCGGTCGCCCGCCCGGCCGTGGAACCACGCGCCCGCGCGCGCTGCGTCGAGCGGGGGAACGCCCTGGCCGAGCAGCGCGAGGATCATCCCGGCGAGCACGTCGCCGCTGCCGCCCTTGGCCATGCCCGGGTTGCCGGTTGTGTTCCGGGAGACCGAGCCGTCGGGGACGGCAACAACCGTGCGGTGGCTCTTGAGCAGGACGACGCAGCGGTTCTCCTGCGCAAAGCGGGACGCGTCGGCCGCGTCCGGATGGGTAAGACCGGTCAGCCGGGCGAACTCGCCGCCGTGCGGAGTCAGGATGACCGGGTGGGCGGTGTGCTGCAACACATCTATATGCCCGCCGAGCGCGTTTATGCCGTCGGCGTCCAGCACGATGGGACAGGCTGCGCGCTCAAGCAGTTCGAGCACGGCGGCGGTCACATCCTCGGAACGCCCTAACCCCGGGCCGACCAGCAGGGCGTCCGCCCGGTGAAGGGAGGATTCCAGCACATCCAGCGCGGACGGACAGAGCTTTCCGTCCGCGTCGGGCAGGGAGAGCACGACGGGCTCATTGAGCTTGACCGCCAGAATGGGATAGATGGACGCGGGGACGGCCAGCGTGACCACGCCCGCGCCCGTGCGCACTGCGCCCATCGCGGCAAACCACGCCGCGCCAGTATAGCCTTTGCAGCCGCAGACGGCGAGCACCCGCCCAAAATGATCCTTGTGCGATTCGGCGGGGCGGGGGGAGAGAACGGACCGGGCGCGTTCGGCGGTATAGTCGATGATGTCCATATCAAAAGAACCTCCGAAATTTTCAGAAATTGTGCTTGACTTTTTGTCGATAGAAGGATATAATAAAAAAGCTGTGAAAAACAGTATCGAGGTGTGGCTCAGTTTGGTAGAGCGCTTCGTTCGGGACGAAGAGGCCGTGGGTTCGAATCCCGTCACCTCGACCAGCAAGCTCCGAATGCCGTTGGCATTCGGAGCTTTTCTTTTTTCTCTATTATAGCTGTTCTGCCTCGGGAGCGCAAGGCGGTATGTACGGGGCTCAGCCCCGGGCCTGAGCATGCTCAGCCTCGCCCGGTGATCAGAACATCCGGCCGAACTCATCCGCGGCATGCTGCGCCGCGTCCTGCACCTTGTGCGCCGTGCGGCGCATGGTGCGCTGCGCCGAGGGGGTCATCATCGCCCCGGCGGCCACGGCGGAGGCCAGCGCGCCCGCCGCGACTCCGGCTGCCACGCCGGAAAGGAATGGCTTCATTCCCATCGCTTCATCGCTCCTTTCCTGATCACGACTTTATTTTTTCACGCCGCGCGCCGAATAAACCTGAAAAAATCAACCAAAACTTGAATGAAAGTAAACTGCGATTTGTCGCATTTTTGGTTTACAAACCGGGCCTTTCAGGGTATAATAAGAAAAAATAAGCAGTCAGATGCAATCCTTTAATGTGGTTCCCGTGAGTTCCTCAAGGTGCGGTCGTGATAATTGGAGCGGAGCTTTGCCCTTTTGAAAGGGAGAAGTCTATCCATATTTGATCTCTTGCCCTTGGGGTAAGAGATTTTTTTGTATCGGAAGGAGGAAAAAAGGGTGCAAAATTCCACCGAGATCCTCGATCAGACCGCGATCCGGCGGGCGCTGACCCGTATTTCCTTCGAGATCGTGGAGAAGAACCGGGGCAGTAAGGATCTGGTGCTGGCCGGCATCCGCACGCGGGGCGTGCCGATGGCCGCGCGGCTGGCCGACAAGATCGGCGAGGTCGAGGGCGTCCGCCCGCCGGTGCTCGAGATCGATACCCGCCCCTATCGCGACGACCTGCCGTCTGCCGCCCGCGCCGAGATCGCGGTGGGTGAGAACGCCGATGTGGCGGGCAAGACGGTCGTGCTCGTCGACGACGTCCTGTACACCGGCCGCTCGGTGCGCGCCGCGATGGACGCCGTGTCCCGCATGGGGCGCGCCGGACGCATCCAGCTCGCCGTGCTCATCGACCGGGGACACCGGGAGCTCCCGATCCGCCCCGATTTCATCGGGAAAAACGTCCCCACGTCGCAGAGCGAACGCGTTCAGGTACGCCTGACCGAGACCGACGGAGAGGACAGCGTCCGCATTATCAAACTTGCAGAATAACCCCTTCCCAATTCGAAAGGAGAAACAATATGTCTGTACAGAAACTGGTAGAACTGATTCAGGAGAAGAAAAATCCGACCGTCGCCGGTCTGGATGCCCGTCTGGAGTACATCCCGGAGTGCGTCACCGCAGCCGTCCGCGCCGAATACGGCGAAACCCTCGAGGGCGCGGCTGAGGCCATGCTCCGTTTTAACAAGGGCCTGATCGACGCGCTCTGCGATATCGTCCCGGCCATCAAGCCCCAGGCGGCCTATTATGAGCTGCTCGGCCCTGCGGGCGCGCAGGTGCTCCGCCAGACCATTCAGTACGCACACGAGAAGAAGATGTACGTCATCGCCGACATCAAGCGCAACGATATCGGCGCGACCGCTTCGGCTTACGCTGAAGCCTATCTGGGCCGATCCAACGTCTGGGGACAGGAGCTGCCCGTTTACGATGCCGATTCCTGCACGGTCAATGCCTATCTGGGCACCGACGGCATCGAGCCCTTCCTGAAGGAGTGCCGCGAGCGTGAGAAGTCGATCTACGTGCTCGTCAAGACCTCGAACAAGTCCTCCGGCGAGTTCCAGAACCGCGATATGGAGGGCAAGCCGCTCTTCGTCCGCGTCGCCGAGCAGTTTGAAAAGTGGGGCGAGGGTCTGGACACCCCGTCCGGCTTCAATCAGGTCGGCGCGGTTGTCGGCGCCACCTATCCTGAGGAACAGAAGATCATCCGCTCCATCATCCCCAAGGCGTTCTTCCTGGTGCCCGGCTACGGCGCGCAGGGCGCGACCGCGAAAGATATCGCGAACGCATTCAACGACGACGGCCTGGGCGCGATTGTCAACTCTTCCCGCGGCATCATGTGCGCGTGGAAAAAGACCGGCAAAAACGGCGAGGACTGGATGGAGGCCGCGCGCGCCGAGGCCATCCGCATGCGCGACGATATCGTGAGCGCCATCAAATAATTTGACTTTTCTCTCTATATTTTTTCATTCTGAACTTTCCCAAGGAGATGAACCGGGCAATGAAAAAAGCCTATCTTCTGCTGGCCAACGGCATGTTGTTTGAGGGTCAGTCGGTGGGCTGCGAGGGCAGCAGCATCGGCGAGATCGTCTTCAACACCGGTATGGCGGGCTATCAGGAGGTTCTGACCGATCCTTCCTATTACGGTCAGACCGTGTGCATGACCTATCCGCTGATCGGCAATTACGGCGTCAACCCGTATGACGGGGAGTCGCGCAAGAGCTGGGTGCGCGGCTTTATCATGCGCCATATGAGCGGCGTCGCCTCCAATTTCCGCACTTCGGACACGCTGGACGCCTTCCTGAAGGCGCAGGGCGTGGTCGGTCTGGCCGGCATCGACACCCGCCGCCTGACCAAGGTGCTGCGCAACAGCGGCGTTATGAACGGCATCGTTTACAGCGAGGGCTATGAGCCCGATGAGGCAACGATCGAGGAGATGAAGCACTACGTCATCCGGGACGCGGTCAAGTCGGTCACGATCGACAGCACCGTGGTCTATCCGGCCGCGGGCGAGCAGAAATACCGCGTCGCCCTGCTCGATTTCGGCGTCAAGACGAATATCGTCCGCGAGCTGTGCGCGCGCGGCTGCGAGGTTACCCTGCTGAACGCTTACACCGACCCGCAGGAGATTCTGGCGGGCGGCTACGACGGCATCATGCTGTCGAACGGCCCGGGCGACCCGGCCGAGAATACCGAGATCATCGAAAACCTCAAAACGCTGATCGCCTCCGGCATGCCGATCTTCGGCATCTGCCTGGGCCACCAGCTCATGGCGCTCGCCATCGGCGCGAAGACCGAAAAGATGAAGTTCGGCCACCGCGGTGTCAACCACCCGGTCAAGGATCTGGACGCCGACCGCACCTATATCACGAGCCAGAACCACGGCTATGCGGTTGTCGGCGAGACGGTCGATCCGTCGGTCGCCCGTGTGCGCCACATCAACCTCAACGACGGCACGACAGAGGGCATTCAGCACCTGAACCGCCCGATCTTCACCGTCCAGTATCACCCCGAGGTTTGCCCCGGGCCGCAGGACACGTCCTATCTGTTCGACCAGTTCCTGTCCAATATCGACGCAGTACGGGGAGGTGCTCAGTAATGCCGCTTCGCAAGGATATTCATAAGGTCATGGTGCTGGGCTCGGGCCCGATCGTCATCGGTCAGGCGGCGGAGTTCGACTACGCGGGCACGCAGGCCTGCCGCGCGCTGCGCGAAGAGGGGCTCGAGGTCGTGCTGGTCAACTCCAACCCCGCGACGATCATGACCGACAAGGCCATGGCAGACAAGGTTTATATCGAACCCATGACGGTTGAGACCGTGCAGGAGATCATCAAGAAGGAGCGCCCGGACTCCCTGCTGCCCAACCTGGGCGGCCAGACCGGCCTCAATCTGGCGATGGAGCTCTTCGAGAGCGGCTTCCTCGACCAGTGGGGCGTCAAGCTGCTGGGCGCGAACCCGACCACGATCGCCAAGGCCGAGGATCGCCAGATGTTCAAGGACACGATGGAAAAGATCGGCGAGCCCTGCATCGCCTCCAAGGTCGTACACACGGTCGAGGACGCGGTCGCGTTCACCGAGGAGATCGGCCTGCCGGTCATCATCCGTCCGGCCTACACGCTGGGCGGCACGGGCGGCGGCATCGCCTACACGTGGGAGCAGCTGCGCGAGATCGCCGCGACCGGCATCATGTACTCGCGCGTTGACGAAATTCTGGTCGAGAAGTGCATCGCTGGCTGGAAGGAAGTCGAGTATGAGGTCATGCGCGACGGCAAGGGCAACGCGATCACCATCTGCAACATGGAGAACGTCGACCCGGTCGGCGTGCACACCGGCGACTCAGTCGTTGTCGCGCCCTCGCAGACCCTGTCCGATAAGGAATATCAGATGCTCCGCACCTCGGCACTCAAGATCATCACTGAGCTGGGCATCGAGGGCGGCTGCAACGTGCAGTTCGCGCTGAACCCCGATTCGTTTGAATACGCGGTCATCGAGGTCAACCCCCGCGTATCCCGTTCGTCCGCGCTGGCCTCCAAGGCCACCGGCTACCCGATCGCCAAGGTCACGGCCAAGATCGCGGTCGGCTATGGTCTGGACGAGATCCGCAACGCGGTCACCGGCAAGACCTACGCTTGCTTTGAGCCCGCGCTCGACTATATCGTCGCAAAGTTCCCCCGCTGGCCGTTTGATAAGTTCGTTTACGCCGATCACTCGCTCGGCACCCAGATGAAGGCGACCGGCGAGGTCATGGCGATCGCGAACTCCTTCGAGGAGGCCATGATGAAGGCGGTGCGCGGTGTCGAGATGAAGCTCACCTCGCTCATCATGCCCCGGTTGAAGAAGTGGACGGACGACGAGGTCAAGGCCGGCGTCGGCAAGGTCAACGACGAGCGCCTGTTCGTCATCTGCGAGGCGCTGCGCCGCGGGATCATGACCACCGAGGAGATTTTCGAGATCACCCGGATCGACCGCTGGTTCCTGCACGGCTTCGAAAACATCGTCAACATGGAGAAGGAGCTGGCCGCCGCGCCCGAGATCACCTCGGAGCTCTATCTGCGCGCCAAAAAGACCGGTTTCCTCGATCAGACCATCGAGGAACTGTCCGGAAAGTCGGTCGAAGCGGTCAAGCGCCTGCCTGTCTATAAAACGGTCGACACCTGCGCCGCCGAGTTCGAGGCGCAGACCCCCTATTACTATGCGACGTGGGACGAGGAGACCGAGGTCAAGCCGTCCGACGGCCGCAAGAAGGTGCTCGTCCTTGGCTCGGGCCCCATCCGCATCGGTCAGGGCATCGAGTTCGACTACTGCTCGGTGCACTCGGTCTGGGCGCTCCAGCGTCTGGGCTGCGAGACCGTCATCATCAACAACAACCCGGAGACCGTTTCGACCGACTTCGACACGGCCGACCGCCTGTATTTTGAGCCGCTGACCCCCGAGGATGTCACGGGCGTCGTCATGGCTGAGAAGCCGGACGCCGCGATCGTCCAGTTCGGCGGTCAGACCGCCATCAATCTGGCGGCGCATCTCGCCAAGCTGGGCGTTCCGATTCTGGGCACCCCGGCCTGGTCGATCGACGCCGCTGAGGATCGCGAAAAATTCGATGAGATTCTGGAGAAGTGCGGCATCCCGCGCCCCAAGGGAGACACCGTGTTCACCGAGGAGGAGGCCGTAGAGGTCGCCGGACGGCTGGGTTATCCGGTGCTTGTCCGCCCGTCCTACGTGCTGGGCGGTCAGGGCATGGAGATCGCGTACACCGAGGAGGATGTGCGCGAATACATGCAGGTCATCAGCCGCAACAAGGTCGAGAACCCGGTGCTGGTCGACAAGTATATGATGGGCCGCGAGATCGAGGTCGACGCCATCTGCGATGGCGAGGACATTCTGATCCCGGGCATCATGGAGCACTTCGAGCGCGCAGGCGTCCACTCGGGCGACTCGATCTCGATGTACCCGAGCCTGCACATCCCGGTGCGCCATAAGGATACCATCATCCGTTACACCCGCGCGCTTGCGCGCGAGCTGGCGGTATTGGGCCTCGTCAATATCCAGTTCGTCCTCTATAACGACGCGGTCTATATCATCGAGGTCAATCCGCGCTCGTCCCGTACCGTTCCCTATATTTCCAAGGTCACCGGCGTGCCCATGGTCGATCTGGCGACCCGCTGCATGTTCGGCGAGAAGCTGCGCGACATGGACTACGGCACCGGCCTGTATCCCGAACGCGAGACCTACGCGATCAAGGTTCCGGTATTCTCCTTCCAGAAGCTGCGCGATCTGGATACCCAGCTCGGCCCCGAGATGAAGTCGACGGGCGAGGTGCTCGGCGTCTCGACCTCGGCGCAGGAAGCCCTGTTCAAGGGCCTTGTCGGCGCGGGCTTTGAGATGAAGCACAAGGGCGCGGTCGTCATTTCGGTTCGGGATGCCGACAAGCAGGAGGCGATCCAGATCGGCGAGCGCTTTGAAAAGCTGGGCTTCGAGCTGTACGCGACCTCGGGCACGGCGAACGTGCTGAACCGCAACATGGTCGCGACCCACGCTGTCCGCAACGCCTATGAGCCGTCGCCCAATATCCTCGATCTGATCTCGGAAGGCAAGGTCGATTATGTCATCTCGACTTCGGTCAAGGGCCGCCATCCCGAGCTGGCGTCGGTCAAGATCCGCCGCTGCGCGGTCGAGCGGGCGATCCCGTGCCTGACCGCAATAGACACCACCAATGCACTGCTTCAGTGCCTCGAAAGCGGGATGCGCATCGAAAAGTGCAGTTTGGTCGATATCAATACCATCTAAACCTGAAAACGCCCTCGGTTGAGGGCGTTTTTCAATGTCGATTTTTCTTTTATTTTCCGTTTGGATTTGTTATAATATTCGGGAACAGAAAAACACATGAGGAGACGGTGAAAAATGCCGATCAAAATTGCCAACAGCCTCCCGGCGCGCGCCGTGCTGGAGAGCGAGAATATATTTGTCATGACCGAGACCCGGGCGATGTCGCAGGACATCCGTCCGCTGCGCATCGTGCTGCTCAACCTGATGCCGCTCAAGATCGTGACCGAAACGCAGATCCTGCGCTGCCTGTCTAACACGCCGCTGCAGATCGAGATCGACCTGCTGCAGACCGAGACCTATAAGTCGACGCACACGCCCGAGGATCATCTGTTGACCTTTTACAAGACCTTCAGCGAGATCCGCGACCAGCACTACGACGGCTGCATTATCACGGGCGCGCCGGTTGAAATGCTCGACTTTGAACAGGTCGATTACTGGCCCGAACTGGTCGAGATTATGGAGTGGACTAAGACGCACGTGCATTCGACCCTGCACATCTGCTGGGGCGCGCAGGCCGGTTTGTATTATCACTACGGTGTGCCCAAATATATCCTGCCGCAGAAGATGAGCGGCGTTTTCGAGCACCGCGTGCTCGACCCCAAGGAACCCCTGATGCGCGGCTTCAACGACCTGTTCATGAGCCCGCATTCCCGCCATACTGAGGTGCGTGTCGAGGATATCCAGAAGGTGCCCGCGCTGCGTCTGCTGTCCGTTTCGGACGAGGCCGGCGTTTACATCGTCGAAGCGCGCGGCGGCCGCCAGATCTTTGTGATGGGTCATTCGGAGTACGATAAAGACACGCTCAAGAGCGAATACATCCGGGACAAAGGCAAGAACATGAATCCGATCGTACCGCGGCACTATTTCCCGAACGACGATCCGACGCAGGAGCCCCGTGTCACATGGCGCGCTCACGGACACCTGATGTACACCAACTGGCTGAATTATTACGTCTATCAGACCACGCCCTACGACCTTACAAAACTGACCAATTCCAACGGCGATCGTGAATGATCGGAGGAAATCCATGCGTGGAAAGGCACTTTTCTGGGATTTTGATGGAACGCTGATCCTTCCGAACGAATCCTTCTTTACGGCATTGTCCACGGCGCTGCAGAAATACGGTTACGAAATAGCCTCCGAAAAGATAAGGACTCTGCTGCATTCCGCCTGTTCCTGGTATAAACCGGAAGTATCCTACGAGAAAATGACCGGAGCAAAGTGGTAGGAAGAACTGTTTCGGGCTTTTAACGCCTTTTACAAGGAAAACGGTGTGCTGCCGGAGCACAGGGAGAAATTAAACGAAGCATTCCGGGCATATATTCTAGATTATCATAATTACATTTTATTTGATGATGCGGAGACTGTCCTGAAGGAATGAAGGCAGATGGGGTATGAGAACTATATTGTATCCAATAATTATCCCGAACTTGCCGATGTGATCGGTGATTTCGGTCTGTCGGAATATTTCTCTGGTTATATTGTGTCTTCAAATTGCGGCTTTGAAAAGCCTCGGGAAGAGATTTTCCGGTATGCGCGCTTTGCAGCGCACGACCCTGATATTTTCTATATGATCGGTGACAATCCGGTTGCGGATATTACGGGTGGAAAGAAAGCGGGATACAAAACGATATTGGTTCATCGGGAAGAACAAGAGCGTACTCCCGAAACCGATTTTCTGTGTCGGGAATTAAAAGATATTCTTCCTGTGCTGGAAGAACACGATTGCTTGTGAAATGATCTGTAAAAGCGCCCTTCGGGCGCTTTTTTTGCGGAGCGCACAAGGTGCGGGGAAGCGGTTTGGAGTGACCTGTCGAATGTCAGGAAAGTTTTTTGAAGAAAATTTGATTTTTTCAAAAAAACGTGTTGACATTGAATTTGAATCATGATATTATAACTAAGCTGTCACCGAGAAACACGGAAAAACGACAGCGGATGTACCTTGTAAATTAAACAACGAGAAAGCCAAAGA
>CAMEPU010000039.1 GCA_945932315.1 uncultured Clostridia bacterium | reverse complement strand
GATCGAATGCATTGATAAGCTGCGCGACACCATGCAGTCGCATGAGCGCTGCTCGGTTGTTGAGGTCATGGGCAGACATGCAGGCTATCTGGCGCTCGACGTCGGCTGTGCCGTCGGTGCAACCGCCACTTTGATCCCGGAGCGTGAGATTGATTTTGACACTGTCGTCATTGAGAAGATGCGCATGGGCCGTATCAAGGGCCGCAACCACCATATCATCATCGTCGCAGAGGGCTACGGCTCGGCTGCGGAGGTTGCGGAGCGCATCCACGAGGCGACCGGCATTGAAACCCGTCTGACCATTCTGGGCCATATCCAGCGCGGCGGCGTGCCGACCACCAAGGACCGCGTGATGGGCACTGTGATGGGTTATGCGGCGGTACAGGCGCTGATTGACGGCAAGTCCAACCGCGTCATCGTTTCCAAGGGAAATCAGGTCGTCGATCTGGATATCACGGAAGGCCTGAACCAGAAGAAGACGCTCGATCCGTTCCTGGTAAGCGCACTCGACCGCGTCACCATCTAAATTCGAAAACGGTTTCAAAGGGGCGGAACACCGCCCCTTTTGTATGATTGAGGTGTGGCATGAACAAAACGGTATGGATCACGGGCGGCTCCCGCGGAATCGGCGCGGCGGCTGTGCGCGAATTTGCTGAGCACGGCTGGAATGTCGCTTTTACGTATCGTGCAAGCGCTGAGCATGCTCAGGCACTCTGCACGGAGCACGGGGGACAGGTGCGCGCTTTTCAGGCGGATATGACAGTTCGAACCGCGGTTGAAGCAGCCGCCGCCGCGATGCGCGCGGCATTCGGCCCGCCGGATGCGCTCGTCTGCAACGCGGGCGTGAGTCAGCAGAAAATGTTCTGCGACCTGACCGATCGCGACTGGGATGACATGATGGACGGAAATCTGCGCTCGGCATTTTATGCCATTCAGGCGGCGCTGCCCGATATGGTGCATCGCAAGTCGGGTGCCATCGTCACAGTCTCTTCGGTCTGGGGCGTCACAGGCGCATCCTGCGAAAGCGCCTACGCCGCGTCAAAGGCCGGGCTGATCGGCCTGTCCAAGTCGCTCGCGCAGGAGCTCGGCCTGTCGGGTATCCGGGTCAACTGTGTCGCACCGGGCGTGATCGACACCGATATGAACCGGATGCACAGCGCCGACACCATGCGGGAACTGGCTGAGGAAACCGCACTTGGCCGCATCGGCGCGCCCGAGGAGGTTGCGCGAACCATCCGCTGCCTGTGCGAGTCGGATACCTCGTTTGTCACTGGTCAGGTTATCGGCGTCACCGGCGGGTTCATGATTTGAGCGGCGAATTCTTTTGATACAAAAAGTGCCATGCACGGCGAAATAAACCGTGCATGGCACTTTTTGCAGTATATGGGGTGCTTGCATCCATCACAGATACGGGCGGACGGCCTTTGCGCCCATCGCGAACACCGCGTCGGCGTCCATCGCCCAGTATTCGGGGCGGAACAGCTCGAGACAGGCCGGGCCGTCGTAACCGACGGCTTTGACCGCATCCGCGACTTCCTGCACCGGGATCGCGCCCAGACCGGGCATCAGGCGGTGGCAGTGGTCGAGGATGCCGAGCGGAAGATCCTCGCAGTCGTTGATGTGGAAGACGAACAGCTTGTCCTTCGGAATTTTGCGGATGAAATCGACGTCTGCGCACTTGTCGTGCAGATAGACGTTGATGCAGTCCACGGTCAGGCCGACGCTGTCCCGGTTTACCGCCTGCACGATTTCGAGACCCTGCCGCATGCTGTTGCAGCACCAGCGGCGGTCGCCGATCGGCTCGAAGGACAGCTTGACGCCATAGGGCTCGGCAATGTCGGCGAGTTTGTTCAGGACGTTTACCGAGTCCTCGAAGACCTCGAGCTCGTTTTTGGTGCAGACTTCGGGCGTGACGGTCGGGACGACGATGATGTAGGGGTTGCCGATCGCCTGCGCGGTTTCACAGCCGAAGGTGAACAGCTCGACGAGCACGTCCCACTCCTGCGGGGTGCAGAAATTGATATTTTCAATCGAATTGAAGGCGAAGGGCTTGACATGACTCGCCGCGAAAAAGCGCTTGAGATCGTCTACAGTGTGAGTCTCAAAATACTTTTTCAGCATGTCGAGGCGCAGCTCGATGTAGTCGTAGCCGTACTTTTCACAGAGCTCGAGGTCACGCTCAACGCACGAATTCTCCTTGCAGGTCGCTTCATTAAAGCCGAGTTTCAGCATAATGCTACTCCTTTCAGATGTTGGAATCACGTCTTGCAGGATCCTTGCGCGCTGCGGCAGGTTTGACAAGACGAACGAAATTGTCATTTTCTATTTATTCTATCAGAGATTTCCTGCTTTTTCAAACGGCAAACACAGGAGAGAATTCTTTGAATTTGAACAAATTCAGAGCTTTATCGCCCGGATTCGGGAAAATGATAAGAAATTTCACATCATAAATCATTTTTTGATGCGCACAATACCAGAAGTAGGATTCACTGCATAGCTTCCGTCACAGCTTTTTAGAAGGCACATTCAAAGCAAAAAGTACCCACCCCATTCAAAAACGGGGCGGGTACTCATCTTTTTCGCTATAGAATCATCCGCGGTTCTGGGCTTCCACCAGACGGACGCCGCAGTACTGCTCCCGCAGTTTCGGCTTTTCGATTTTGCCGGTGGCGTTGCGGGGAACGGGAGCGAAGATGATTTTTCTGGGGCGCTTATAGCGGGGGAGACCGGCGCAGTAAGCTTCGATTTCCTCCTCGGTGCAGGTCACGCCGTCTTTGAGCTGAATGATGGCGGCAGCGATTTCGCCGAGACGCTGGTCGGGCAGACCGATGACGGCCACGTCGTGGATCTTCGGGTTAGCGGCCAGAAAAGCCTCGATCTGAACGGGATAGAGGTTCTCACCGCCCGAGATGATGACGTCTTTTTTGCGGTCCACCAGGAAGATGAAGCCGTCCTCGTCCTGCTGGGCCATGTCGCCGGTGTGAAGCCAGCCGTCGTGCAATACCTCGCTCGTGGCTTTTTCGTCGTGGTAGTAGCACACCATAACGCCGGGACCCTTGACGCACAGCTCGCCTACCTGACCCTGCGGAACGGTCTCACCGTTTTCATCCACGATCTTGACCTTCCAGCCGTAGCCGGGGATACCGATGGAGCCAACCTTGTGCAGATTATTCAGACCCAGATGGACGCAGCCCGGGCCGGTGGATTCGGAGAGGCCGTAGTTGGTGTCGTATTTGTGATGGGGGAAGTACTCCATCCAGCGCTTGATGAGGCTGGGGGGGACGGGCTGGGCGCCGATATGCATCAGACGCAGCTGATCCAGCTGATAGTCTGCGATTTTCAGATCGCCCCGATCCAGCGCAGCCAGAATATCCTGTGCCCAGGGCACCAACAGCCAGATGATGGTGCATTTCTCCTGGGAGACAGCGTCAAACACCGCCTTGGGAGAGTTGCCCTTCAGCAGAACAGCCCGGCTGCCGGTGAACAGAGAGCCGAACCAGTGCATCTTGGCGCCGGTGTGGTACAGGGGCGGGATGCAGAGGAAGACATCATCGTGGGTGGTCTCGTGATGGAGCGCCTCCATGCGGGCGGATTGCGTCAGAGCCAGATGCTTGTGAAGAATGGCCTTGGGAAAGCCCGTGGTACCGGAGGAGAAGTAGATCGCGGCGTAATCCTCGTCGTCCAGCAGAATCTTGGGGGCAGTGCTGGAGCAGTTGGCAGAAGCCCGGTGATAGTCCTCGGCAAAGCTGGGACAGGAGTCGCCCACATAATAGAGCAGCGTATCTTTATCCAGCTCGCCGGCAATGGATTCCAAACGGCCAATGAATTCCGGCCCGAAAAAGAGCACATCCACATCAGCAAGCTTGACACAGTAGCTGATCTCATCGGCGGTATAACGGAAGTTCAGGGGAACGGCGATAGCGCCGGATTTCAGCACGCCGAAGTAGATGGGCAGCCACTCCAGACAGTTCATCAGCAGAATGCCGACTTTCTGCCCGCGGGAGATTCCGCGGCTGAGCAGCAGGTTGGCGACACGGTTAGCCTTCTCGTCAAACACAGACCAGCTGATCTCCCGGCGGTAGGGTGCCATAGAGGTGGGCTGGATCAGCTCGTACTCTTTCCAGGTGACACGCTGAGGCTCGTGAACCTCGGGATTGATCTCCACCAGAGCGATCTCGTCTCCATAGAGCTTGCTGTTGCGCTCCAGCAAATCGGTGATAGGCATACCGGTTCGTTCCTTTCTTAACAGTGAGGACATCCGCACTTAACTTTATTGTACTTAATAACTTTATTAGTTTTAATTACTAAAGTATCATAGCTGATTTCCGGACGGGTGTCAAGGGGCGGAGGTGGAGAAAAGGAGAATTTGCAAAAAAATGGGATTTTTTTAATTTTGATGCAATGTAAAATTTTTTTGTTTACCTTTGCGCTTTAATGTGCTAACATTATAAGTGATACAGATTGTAATCAATACAAATTTGGAAATAATCACTTAAGATTATTACGGTCATTTCTGAAAATGGTTAAAAGATGAAACAGGAAAGCAAGGGATGGATATGAAACAACTGATGTTGGGCAACGCTGCTGTTGCCCGGGGTCTGTATGAGGCTGGATGCTCTGTCATTTCCAGCTATCCCGGAACTCCCAGCACAGAGATTACTGAGGAGGCAGCCAAGTACAGCGAGATCTATTGCGAGTGGGCGCCCAACGAGAAGGTAGCCATGGAAGTGGCCTTCGGCGCCTGCCTCGGCGGAAAGCGCGCCTTCTGCGCAATGAAGCACGTGGGTCTGAACGTGGCAGCCGACCCGCTGTATACCATGAGCTATACCGGCGTCAACGCCGGTCTGGTCATCGGTGTGGCCGATGACGCGGGCATGCATTCCTCTCAGAATGAGCAGGATTCCCGCCACCACGCCATCGCGTCCAAGGTGCCCATGCTGGAGCCCTCCGACTCCGCCGAGTCTCTGGCCTTCGCAAAGCTGGCCTACGAGCTCTCCGAGGAGTTTGACACCCCGGTGCTGCTGAAGATGTGCACCCGTGTGGCGCACTCCCAGTCCATCGTGGAGACCGCTGAGCGCGTCGTCCCGGAGGACAAGCCCTACGAGAAGAATATCGCAAAATACGTCATGATGCCCGGAAACGCCAAGCGCCGCCACCCCGTTGTGGAGGAGCGCACCCGAAAGCTGACCGAGTGGGCCGAGACCGCTCCCGTCAACCGCGTCGAGATGGGCGGCACCAAGCTGGGCATCGTCACCGCCTCGACCTCTTACCAGTACGTGAAGGAGGTATTCGGCGATTCGGTTTCCGTGCTGAAGCTGGGCATGACCAATCCGCTGCCGGTGAATCTGATCCGGGACTTCGCTGCCAAGGTGGAGAAGCTGGTGGTCGTCGAGGAGCTCGATCCCATCATCGAAAACCACTGCAAGGCGCTGGGACTGGCGGTCAGCGGCAAGGATGTTCTGCCCATGATCGACGAGTTCTCGCAGAACCTTGTGGCAGGCGCGCTGGGCGCCGAGGTACATAGCGGCCGGTCGCTGGATGTGGCCATTCCGCCCCGTCCTCCCGTCATGTGTGCCGGCTGCCCGCACCGCGGCCTGTTCTATACGCTGAGCAAGAACAAGTGCACGGTGCTGGGCGATATCGGCTGCTACACACTGGGCGCGGTTGCACCGCTTGCAGCCATGGAGATGACCCTCTGCATGGGCGGCTCGGTCAGTGCCATCCACGGTTTCAACAAGGCGCGGGGCGCTGAGAGCGAGGGCAAGACGGTTGCCGTCATCGGCGACTCCACCTTTATGCACTCCGGCATGACCGGCCTTGCCAACATCGCCTACAACCAGACAAACTCCACGGTCATCATCGTGGATAACTCGATCACCGGCATGACCGGACACCAGCAGAACCCCACCACCGGCTTCAACCTCCGCGGCGAACCGGCGGGCAAGATCGACCTCGAGGCTCTGTGCAAGGCCATGGGCTTCCGGCGCGTTCGTGTGGTCGATCCCTATGACCTGAAGGCCTGTGACGCCGCTGTGAAGGAAGAGCTGGCGGCGGCGGAGCCCTCCGTCATCATCTCCCGCCGTCCCTGCGCCCTGCTGAAGAATGTGAAGCACAAGGCGCCGCTGGCTGTGGACAGCGACAAGTGCCGTGGCTGCAAGGCCTGCATGAAGATCGGCTGCCCCGCCATCTCCATCAAAAACGGCAAGGCCTGTGTGGACGCCACCCAGTGCGTGGGCTGCGGCGTGTGCGAACAGCTGTGCGGATTCGGTGCTTTCGGCACCACCGCAAAGGAGGGTTGAGCATGGAAACGAAAAATATTATGATCGTCGGCGTCGGCGGACAGGGAAGCCTGTTGGCCAGTAAGCTGCTGGGGCGTCTGCTGTTGCAGCAGGGATACGACGTGAAGGTCTCCGAGGTTCACGGCATGAGCCAGCGCGGCGGCAGTGTAGTTACTTATGTCCGCTACGGCGACAGCGTGGCATCCCCTGTCATCGACAAGGGCGAAGCCGATTATATCGTCTCCTTTGAACTGCTGGAGGCAGCCCGCTGGCTGCCCTACCTGAAGCCGGACGGCCAGATCGTCACCTCCACCCAGCAGATCGACCCCATGCCCGTCATTATCGGCGCGGCCGAGTATCCCGCGGATCTGGTGGAGAAGATGCGCGCGACCGGTGCCAAGGTGGACGCGATGGACTGTCTTGCTCTGGCCAACGAGGCCGGTTCCTCCAAGGCGGTGAACCTGGTGCTGATGGGCCGCTTGTCCCATTACTTCGACCTGCCCGACGAAGCGTGGCAGGAGGCGATGGCGGCCGTCGTACCGCCCAAATTCCTGGAGCTGAATAAAAAAGCGTTTGCACTGGGAAAAAACGCTTAATTTAGAAAAAATTCAAACAGAGAAGAGGTCCTGATCTCCATGGCAGAACGTTACTACCAGCCTGAAATCGAATGCGCTCCCCGGGAAAAAATGATCGCCCTGCAGAATGAGCGTCTGGTCAAGCAGGTCAAGCATGTGTGGGATAATGTGCCCTACTACCGCAAGAAAATGGAAGAAAAGGGTGTTACACCCGATGACATCAAATCGATCGATGATCTGCACAAGCTGCCCTTCCTGAGCAAGGCCGATCTGCGCGAGGCCTATCCCTACGGCCTGATGGGCAAGCCCCTGAAGGACTGTGTCCGCATTCAGTCCACCTCGGGCACGACCGGAAAGCGCGTCGTGGCTTTCTATACCCAGCACGATATTGACCTGTGGGAAGACTGCTGTGCCCGTGCCATCGTGGCAGCCGGCGGAACCGATGAGGATGTCTGCCAGGTTTCTTACGGTTACGGCCTGTTTACCGGCGGCCCCGGCCTCAACGGCGGCTCTCACAAGGTTGGCTGCCTGACCATCCCCACCTCTTCGGGCAACACCGAGCGCCAGATCATGTTCATTCAGGATCTGCAGGCTACAATCCTGTGCTGCACGCCTTCTTACGCCGCCTATCTCGGCGAGACCATGAAGGAAATGGGCCTGACTCCCGACCAGATTCCGCTGAAGGCCGGTATTTTCGGCGCTGAGGCCTGGTCTGAGGAAATGCGTCAGGAAATCCAGAACGTCCTCGGCATCAAGGCCTACGACATCTACGGCCTGACCGAGCTGTCCGGCCCCGGCGTCAGCTTCGAGTGCTCTGCACAGAGCGGTATGCACATCAACGAGGATCACTTCATTGCCGAGATCATCGACCCCGACACCGGCGAGGTGCTGCCGGAGGGTGAGCAGGGCGAGCTGGTATTCACCTCCATCACGAAAGAGGCCTTCCCGCTGCTGCGTTACCGCACCCGCGACATCTGCCGCCTGAGCCGCGAGAAGTGCCCCTGCGGCCGCACGCACGTGAAGATGATGAAGCCCAAGGGCCGCAGCGATGATATGCTCATCATTCGCGGCGTCAACGTTTTCCCGTCTCAGATCGAGACCGTGCTGCTGAACTACGGCTATCCCGCAAACTATCAGATCATCGTAGACCGCGTCAACCATACCGATACGCTGGACGTTCAGGTCGAGATGACCACCGAGATGTTCAACGACCAGCTGGGCGAGATCTCCAAGCGTCAGAAGGAGCTGGCAGACGGCTTGCGCTCCATGCTGGGCATCAGCGCCAAGGTATCGCTGGTAGCACCCAAGTCCATCGTCCGCAGCGAAGGCAAGGCCGTCCGCGTCATTGACAAGCGTAAGATTTAAGAGGAGGTAGCAGGCATGAGTGTGAAGCAGATTTCTGTATTTCTGGAAAACAAGGCCGGTACCCTGCAGGGCATGACCGCCGCACTGGCAGAGAACAATGTGGATATGCGCGCCCTGTCCCTGGCTGAGACCAATGATTTCGGCATTGTCCGCCTGATCGTGGACGATGTGTATGCCGCCTCCACCGTGCTGAAGGAGGCAGGCTACATCCACAATGTGACCCCGGTTCTGGGTGTCTGCATCCCCGATGAGCCGGGCGGACTGCATAAGGTTCTGCAGATCATGGGCGAGGCCAATATCAACATCGAGTACATGTACGCATTCCTGGGCGCTGCTTCCACGGGACACGCCTACATGATCTTCCGTGTGCAGGATCGTAAGGCCGCGGCTGCCGCCCTGCGCACCAAGGGCATCCGACTTGTGGATCAGGATGACATCGCACAACTGTAATTGCATTTTTTGGAGGTTTCCCCATGGTTTCTGAACGTATGCTGGGACTGGGCACGGCCCGGTCTGTCATTCGTGAACTGTTCGAGTACGGCAATCAGCGGAAAGCCGAGGTCGGCGCGGAGAATGTCTTTGACTTTTCTCTGGGCAATCCCAGCGTACCCGCTCCCCGCGAGGTCAACGAGGCGATCATCCGCATCCTGCAGGAGAATCCCGACGGCATTCACTGCTACACCAGTGCGCCCGGTGACGTCGGCGCCCGTCAGCGCTTCGCAGATTCGCTGAACCGCCGCTTCGGCGAGAACTACGGCCCCGATGAATTTTATATCACCGTCGGCGCGGCGGCAGCACTTTGCTGCGTGCTGAACGGCCTGAGCTGCCCCGGTGATGAATTTATCGTTTTCGCGCCCTTCTTCCCGGAATACAAGGTATTCATTGAGGGAGCCGGCGCGAAGATGGTGATGGTGCCGCCCGAGATTGAGGGCTTCCAGATTGATTTTGAGGCGTTCGAGCAGCGCATCAGCGCCCAGACCAAGGGTGTGATCGTCAACAGCCCCAACAATCCGTCCGGTGTAGTGTATTCCAGAGAGACGCTGGAGCGGCTGGCCGCCATTCTGGAAGCCAAGAGCGCAGAATACGGCCACCCTATCTATCTGATCTCGGACGAGCCCTATCGTGAGATCGCTTTCAGCGGCGTTGAGGTGTCCTGGCTGCCCCAGATCTATCAGGACACCATCGTGTGCTACTCCTTCTCCAAGTCCCTGTCCCTGCCCGGCGAACGTCTGGGCTACGTGCTGGTGCCCCGGACGATCACCGAGGCCGAGAAGGTCTATCCCGCTGTGGCCGGCGCCGGACGCAGTCTGGGTTATGTCAATGCGCCCAGCCTGTTCCAGCAGGTCACGTCCCTCTGCTGCGACCTGACGTCGGATATCGGCATCTATGAGCAGAATTGCAACTTGCTGGTTCGTGAGCTGCGGAACATGGGATACCATGTGGTGCAGCCCGGCGGCGCATTCTACCTGTTCCCCCGGAGCCTGGAGGCGGATGACCTGGCCTTCAGCGAGCGGGCCAAGCAGTATGACCTGCTGCTGGTTCCCGGCAGCGGCTTTGGTGCACCCGGCCATTTCCGCATCTCTTACTGTGTTCCCACGGAGACAATCGAGCGGTCTCTGGAGAAATTCCGCGCTTTGGCGGAATCCTATCGCTGACATCTCAAAAGAATACCAGAGTGCCTTTCCTGAAAGGGGAGGGCACTCTGTTTTTATAAATTCACATATTCTGATAAAAAGATATTGACTTCAACACTTTTAGATGTTAAAATCTCTTTAGCACTTAAAAGTGTTAAACTATAAAGTGACAACGTTTTGGAGATGGTTTCATGTTCATCAAGATCCTGTTATTGGTTGCCTTTTTCGGCTCTATGGTCGCAATCGGCCTGTATTGCCGCAAAAACGCAACCGATGTCAACGGTTTCGTTCTGGGCGGACGTTCTGTCGGTCCGTGGCTGACGGCCTTTGCTTACGGCACGTCATACTTCTCGGCCGTCGTATTTGTCGGTTACGCAGGCCAGTTCGGCTGGAAGTACGGCATTGCCGCTACTTGGGCCGGCATTGGCAACGCCCTGATCGGCTCGCTGTTGGCGTGGGCGGTTCTGGGTCGTCGCACCCGTATTATGACCCAGCATCTGGACAGCGCCACCATGCCGGAGTTCTTCAGCAGACGCTTTGGTTCTCACTCGCTGAAGCTGGCAGCCTCTGCCATTATCTTCGTCTGGCTCATTCCCTACACGGCTTCTCTCTATAATGGTCTCAGCCGTCTGTTTGCCATGGCCTTTAACATCGACTACTCGGTCTGCGTTGTTGTTATGGCCGTCCTGACCAGCATCTATGTCATTGCGGGCGGCTACATGGCGACCGCTATCAATGACTTCATTCAGGGCATCATCATGATCTTCGGCATCTGTGCCGTGATTGTGGCCGTGCTGAACAGCCACGGCGGCTTTATGGCCGCGCTGGAGGGTCTGGCCAAGGTTAGCGACCCCACCGTATCCGAGGCGCCCGGCGTTTTCGCCTCCTTCTTCGGCCCTGACCCAATTAACCTGTTGGGCGTTGTCATCCTGACCTCTCTGGGCACCTGGGGACTGCCTCAGATGGTCCAGAAGTTCTATGCCATCAAGAGTGAGAGCGCGGTCAACAAGGGCATGATCATCTCGACTGCTTTTGCCCTCATCGTCGCGGGCGGCTGCTACTTCCTCGGCGGTTTCGGCCGACTGTTCTCCGATCAGATCGATATCGCCGCCAACGGCTATGACTCTGTCATCCCCACCATGCTATCCGGCCTTCCGGATATTCTGATCGCTGTCGTGGTCATTCTGGTTCTGTCTGCTTCCATGTCCACCCTGTCCTCGCTGGTGCTGGCTTCCAGCTCTACGCTGACGCTGGACTTCCTGCGGGGCAACATCATCAAGAATATGGATGAGAAGAAGCAGGTCCGCTGGATGCGCGGTCTGATCGTCGTATTCATCGCTATTTCGGTTGTTCTGGCCATCATCCAGTATAAGTCCAGCGTGACCTTCATCGCGCAGCTGATGGGCGTTTCGTGGGGCGCTCTGGCAGGTGCTTTTCTGGCGCCCTTCCTGTACGGCCTGTATTGGAAGAAGACCACCAAGACCGCCTGCTGGGTTTCCTTCATTTTCTCCAACCTCTTTACGCTGGCGAACATGTTCTTCAAGTCCAGCTTCCCGGTGCTGCTGCGCTCTCCCATCAATGCCGGCGCCTTTTGCATGATCGTTGGTCTTATCATCGTGCCGGTGGTGTCTTTGTTCACTGCAAAGCCGGATAAGGCTCTGGTAGAGGATGCCTTCTCCTGCTATGACAAGAAGGTGCTTGTGCCGCAGCGCAGCGCTCTGGGCGATCAGGCCGAGTGAGATGACCGTTGATTTTCACACCCATACGTTCCCGGACAAGATCGCCGCAGCCACCATTGAAAAGCTGAGCCGGATGGCGCATATTCATCCCTTCACTGACGGAACGGCGGAGGGGCTGAAAAACTCGATGGCGGACGCCGGCGTAACGTACTCGGTTATTCTTCCGGTGGCGACCAATCCCAGACAGGTAGCGGGTATCAACCGTGCTGCTGCCGCCGTAAATGACAGGGAAGAGGGGCTGATCTCCTTTGGCTGTATGCACCCTGACTTGGAAAACTGGCGGGAAGAGCTGGATCAGGCCGCGCGGCTGGGACTGAGGGGGATCAAGATTCACCCGGCCTATCAGATGGTAGATCAGAATGACATTCGCTACCTTCGCATTCTGGAACGGGCCGGAGAACTGGAGCTGATCGTCGTGACCCACAGCGGTCTTGATATTGGCTATCCCGACGCGGATCAGTGTGCGCCCGAAAAGATCGCCGATGCGGTTCGGCAGGTTGGCCCGGTGAAGTTGATCGCGGCTCATATGGGCGGCTGGAAGCAGTGGGAGGAAGCCGAACAGCTGGCAGAGTTTCCCAATGTGTTTCTGGACACCTCCTTTTCCACCGGCTCCCTGACGCCGCGGACAGCTGAGGACGCACCCTCGCAGGAACCGGAATTGCTGCAGGAGGAAGCCTTTCTCCGTTTGGTATCCCTGTTTGGTGTCCATCGGATTCTCTTTGGCACCGATAGCCCCTGGAGCGACCAGCGCGAGAGCATTCGCTGGCTGCAAGCCCTTCCACTTTCCGGGGAGGATCGGGCGGCTATCCTGGGCGGAAACGCGCAGCGGCTGCTTCGATTATAAAAAGCGCCTGTGCTTGATTGACATGCTCTCACTATGAGTCAGGCAGATGCGGCGTGGGCAGAAAAGCTCACGCGCCGCAGGAATGTAAAATGTCACAGAAATAAAATCTTGCCATCTCGACTTGCGTGCCGGGACGGCAAGATTTTTTTATGCTGCCAGATTTGACAGTTCCGTTGTTTAAGGCTATTGTGTCTCTCTGATTTCCCAAAAGTAGCCTTCGTCAAAGACAACATGTTGGATTTTCTAACCGATGGTGAAGGCTGATCATTGCTGCGCTATATCTATGAGAGGATGTCCGGCTTTTCAGATGGCGCGGCGCGATGGGACACTTTGATTTTGAACAAAACTTGTGCTTTGTCGCCTGAATTTGGGAAAACGATAAGAAATTTCACATTATAAATCGTTTTTTGATGCGCACAATACTATCAGCAAATCCCCATAAAGAAAGTCGAAAGGAGAAAACAAATATGTCTACTCAGAATGGTTCCAACAAGGGTATGGTGCCGGAGGCACGCGCCGCAATGGATCGCTTTAAGATGGAAGCCGCGAGCCAGGTCGGCGTTAACCTGAAGGAGGGCTACAACGGCGATCTGACTTCCCGTCAGGCCGGCTCGATCGGCGGCCAGATGGTTAAGCAGATGATCGAGGCCTACGAGCAGAACCTGGCCAACAAGGGCTAAGGTTCCCAAAGAAAAAGCAGGGCGGCAACTGTCGCTCTGCTTTATTTTTTGTCCATATGGGATTAGATAATGCCGCAGTCCTCTGCCAGTTTTTTGAAGAAGGGCAAGGCGCACTCGATTGTGGCGGGCGCGGGTACGTTGGGATTGCCGAGCGCCATCATAGTTCCGTTGAGCATGTGAGAGCCTTCTCGACTTTTCTGTAATTATTATCGCACGAAAGAGCGCAAGAACACGAAAAAATTCAAAAGACCTTTTCGGGAAGCCGGGCGTATGCTACACTGAAAGGCGGGAGGGAAGAACATGAATCTGAACACACTGGGTCTGGCCCATTTTTTTATTGAGCAACACGTGTCCCCGGGGGATCTATGCATCGACGCGACCGCCGGGAAGGGACGGGACACTGCGCTGCTCTGCCGTCTGGTCGGCGGCAGAGGAAAAGTGATCGCATTTGACATTCAGGAGGATGCAATGCGTCAGACTGCGGAGCTGCTCGCGCGCGAGGGACTGTCAGAACGCGCCGAACTACATCTGGAAAGCCATGAAAACATGGCGCAGTACGCGGAGAACGACACGATTTCCTGTATTGTATTCAATTTTGGTCGCCTGCCGGGCGGCGATCCGCAGGTATTCACCCGGGCGGATTCTTCGGTGGAAGCGGTTCGCCAAGGCTTGGAGCTGCTGAAACCGGGCGGAGTGATGAGCCTCTCGATCTATTACGGCGGGCCGAACGGCTATGACGAGCGGGATGCGTTGCTGGCGTTCCTGCGCACAGTCGACGACCGGCGTTATTCGGTGCTGCTCTCCGAGTGGGCCAACCGCCCAGGAGAACCGCCCCTGTCAGCCTTTATCTGGAAAGATGCGTAAAACGAAAATCCTGCCTGTGGCTTGCGCCATCGACAGGATTTTTCATTGGACTGCGCTGTATAGTCTCTCTTGTGCAAAAGGAGGTTTTCGAGCCGCGATATGCCCGATAAACTGGAAGTTGTTGATTAAACCTTTTTAACCTTAACCAACAACATCATAGGTCTACGCATTTCATTACA
>CAMEPU010000038.1 GCA_945932315.1 uncultured Clostridia bacterium | reverse complement strand
AATACAACGCCCGCTTCGGCGACCCCGAGACGCAGGCCGTCCTGTCCCGTCTGGACTCTGACCTGTTCGACATCTTCAACGCGGTCATCGACGAGCGCCTCGATGAGATTGAGATCAAGTGGAAGAAGGACGCGGCCTGCTGCGTCGTCATGGCGTCGGGCGGCTATCCCAAGGCCTATGAGAAGGGCAAGGTCATCTCGGGTCTGGACGCGGTGGAGAACAGCTTTGTGTTCCACGCGGGCACCGCGCTCAAGGACGGCCAGATCGTCACGAACGGCGGCCGCGTGCTGGGCGTCACCGCAGTCGCGCCCACGCTGGACGAGGCGATCAAGCTCGCCTACGCGGATGTGAAGAAGATCTCCTTCGATCAGGCGCACTATCGCACCGACATCGGGGTGAAGTAAGATGCAGGAAAACCCGAAGCAGAAGCAGGTGCTCTCCTGCATGACCGATATCCTGAACCAGAACGGCTTCCGCGCCAAGCTGATGGACGCGACCGAAAACAGCCTGCTCATGCTGCGCGCTGAGACCCAGCGCCTCGGCAAGGTGGGCAAGGAAGCGGTGCTCGACGCCTGCTTCATCCCGGTTGCGCTGCCCGGCGAGGACGAGGGCCTGCTCCAGTTCTATATCACGATCTTTTCCGATCTGCCCGACCTGTATGAGAAGGTCGTCCGCCAGACGATCGACTATTGCAACGATTACTGCCTGCTCGGTTCGTTCGGCTATTTCGCGCCCGCGGGTCAGATTTTCCTCAAGTACTCGTTCGTACTGGACGGCTCGAATGAGCTGGAAAAGCTGGTCACCCTGATCGCGGACAACATTTCTCTGCTCGTCGCGTCCGTTTCCCGCTTTATCGACGCGTTCGCGGCCGCCGGCTTTACCGGAACCCCGCTTGAGGCGATGATCGATCAGGATCTGCTGCCAAAAATGTAAAGGGATTGACAAAGCTTTCCAATTTGTCTTATAATATGAGCAGCAGACAGGGGTGCCGTCTATGGCGGCTGAGATCATACCCTTTAACCTGATCCGGTTCGTACCGGCGTAGGGAGTTGGCTCATGATTTGATTCCAGAAATCGCCCGTGTCTTGTGCATGGGCGATTTTTTTGTCTGCGGAATTATTTTGAAAGGGGAATACCCATATGCAAACCAATCGCACGTACTCAAGCGTCCGCATTCTTGTCGAATGCGCCATGATGATCGCCATCGGCACCGTCATCTCGAACATCAAGATCTTCGAGATGCCGAACGGCGGCTCGATCACTCTGGTCTCCATGCTGCCGTTTATTCTGGTCTCCTATCGCCACGGCGTCAGATGGGGCATGGCCACCGGCTTTGTCAACAGCCTGCTGCAGATGATGCTGGGCTGGTGGGCGCCTCCGGCGGGCACGCTCACGGCCTATGTCGGCATGATCCTGCTCGATTATGTGCTGGCCTTCACGCTGCTCGGTCTGGCGGTCATTTTTGCCAAGCCCTTCGGCGGCCCGCGCAAGCCGCTCGGCGCGGCGGTCGGTACGGCAGTTGTCTGCTGCATCCGCTTCGTCTGCTCGTTCCTGTCGGGCTTCCTGATCTGGGGCTCGCTCGCATCGGATGGCATCGGCGCGGTCATCTACTCGCTCCAGTACAACGCCAGCTACATGGTGCCCGAGACGATCATCACGGTCGCAGCGGCCGCGCTGCTCTGCAAGTGCGCGCCCATGCTCTTTACCGCCGAATAATCGAAAACACAGCCTTTCAAAAAAGCAGTTTGCCCATGCGGCAAGCTGTTTTTTTATGAAAATTGGGAAGTTTTGAACGTTGAGAGCAGCTGGGAAGAAGCGATTACACAGAGCAAACAAGTTGAGATTTTTCGCATAAAAAAGAAGCCGCGCCCAATGTAGCGGGAAGGGTACAATTCCCAACACAGCCTACAAAGGTATCAGCTTCTAGTATGATTTTACACCCAACCTCCGAAAGAGTCAACTTGAAAGTACAGGATCAGACGCAATTGCCGGTCCCTCTGTCAATCATAGATAAGCTTCGGGAATAGAGTCTACGTTATTCCATCTCTAAGAGCGACGATTTTCATTGTGTGACCGAGCGGGCGTGGGCAATCAGCCGGCTGCGGTGACTTTTCCGTGCAAATCGGCGGTTCGGAAGCGAATATGCGGGATATCGCCGGTGAGATCGCGGAGAGCATCGTGGCACAAAGAATGCAGCTCATCCAGAGAGACGAGGAAACTACTTCCTCTTGATTTCTGAACAAACGGATTCTGAAGGAAATATCAGTATAATATCCCGGTATTCATCAACGAAAAAAGGCTTGCACAATAGAGTTTTGTTGATACCAACAGGATCGCTGCTGTGTTTGGCAGAAGCGAATTGCGCCATTATATCAGAAACCAAGTTTCCGCAGGAGACCTGGTTCGCGTGAAAAAAGTACTCACACCAGTGAATCGACATCACCAATTAATGCCGATTTTAGAATGAGTACTTCTAAGCATAGTGTAACACATGAAGGGGTTTCTGGCAACGGTAATGCTAACCAAAATTCCGGCAAGCAACCTCCCAAAGGCTCCAATCCCTATATGGATCGCATCGATGATCTTCACAGCGTGACTGAGCAGGCGTGGGAGATCAACCGGTCGAGGCACAGCTTGAGCACGCTCATGCTCTTTACCACTGAATAATCCAAAGCACGGACCGATGAAAAAGCAGTTTGCCCATGCGGCAAGCTGTTTTTTTGTAAAAATTGGGTCAATAACACCGTTGTACACCTATATGCCGTGTGCTAGAATAATCGGCAGAGAGGGGTGGGAATCTTGGGTCAGAAAAAATATGAGATCGACATGATAAACGGGCCCCTGCTGCCCAAGCTGATCCTGTTCAGTCTGCCGCTGATGCTGTCCGGCTGTTTGCAGCTCGCGTTCAACGCAGCGGATGTCATCGTGGTCGGACGGTTCGCGGGGGATGAGGCGCTTGCGGCGGTTGGCTCGACGACTGCGCTCGTCAATATGCTCATCAATGTGTTTGTCGGCCTGTCGGTCGGCGCGAACGTCATCATGGCGCATGACTGGGGCGCGAAGGCGTTTGCCGACGTCGAGGAGACCGTCCATACCGCGATCGCGATGAGCCTGTTTTCGGGCGTTGCGCTCATCTTTATCGGCGGGTTTTTCGCAAAACCACTGCTTCATCTGATGGGCAGTCCGGATAACGTTATCGACCTTTCCTCACTCTATCTGCGCATCTTTTTTCTGGGCATGCCCTTGACCATGGTTTATAATTTCGGCAGTGCGCTGCTGCGCGCGCTGGGCGATACCCGCCGCCCGCTCTATTATCTGACGGCTGCGGGCTGCATCAACGTGCCCCTCAACCTGTTTTTCGTCATCGTCTGCAAAATCGGCGTGGCCGGCGTCGCGATCGCGACCGTCATTTCACAGGCGGTTTCGGCGGTACTTGTCGTGCGCTGTCTGGTGAAGATGGACGGCGCGTGCCACCTCAATCTGCGCGCGCTGCGCATCAACCGGAAAAAGCTGCTGCGCATCCTGCGCATCGGTCTGCCCGCCGGGGTTCAAGCCAGTCTGTTCTCTTTTTCCAACGTGCTCATCCAGTCCTCGATCAACGGCTTTGGATCGGTCGCAATGGCGGGAAACGCCGCCGCGCAGAGCGTGGAGGGTTTTGTATATACCGCGATGAACTCCGTTCATCAGGCGGCGGTCAGCTTCACCAGCCAGAACTTCGGCGCGGGCCTGTTCCGCCGCATCGACCGGATCGCGCTCGATTGCTATGCGCTCGTCACCGGTATTGGGCTGGTACTGGGGTTCGGCGCCTGGTGGTTCGGTGATTTCCTGATCGGTATTTATTCGTCTGATCCGGTCGTCATTTCCGCCGGCGTCGCCCGCCTGAGCATCACCTGCACCACCTATTTCCTCTGCGGCCTGATGGATACGGCGATGGGCGTCATGCGCGGCATGGGCTATTCGGTCATGCCGATGCTGGTCTCGCTCACGGGCGCCTGCCTGTTCCGCATTGTATGGATTCATACGGTCTTTGCGTGGACGCGCTCGCTTTCCGTCCTCTATTATTCGTATCCTGTCTCCTGGCTGCTGACCTTCCTCGTCCATTTTATCTGCTTTCTTGTGGTGCGTCCCCGCGTCCGCGCGCTGTTCCACCGCAAGTTCGAGCCCGAAAAGAAAGCGGCTTGATGAATCATCCGGCGTTCCTCCAAAATTTTTCGGGAGGAACGCCTTTTTTTCTGAACCGATCGGCGTGCACTGTCCTCTTATTGTCAGGTGCACCGGAAAGGAGAACAGATCACCATGACAGATGAAGAGCTCGTGCGGCGGCTGCAGGCGGGGGACCCAGTCGCGTTCGAAACGCTGTATGAGCAATATCAAAATTTGATCGTGCGCACGGCAGCGCTGATCACCGGAAGCCGGCAGGAGGGCGAGGATCTCGCACAGGAGTGCTTTCTCCGCTGCTGGCAGCAGATTGGCACGCTGCGCGATCCGACCCGACTGAAAAGCTGGCTGCTGACCATCCTCACCCGGTCGGCCTGGCGTGCCGATCAAAAACGGAAGCGGGAGATGCCGGTTGAGGAGCTGTGGGAAGGGGAGACGGGCGAGTCCTCGCTGGACGCAGTTCTGCGGCGGGAGGACGAGCGGCAGCTCTACCGGGCGATCCGCGCGCTGCCCGATAAGCAGCGGACGATCATCGTGCTCTACTATTTCAACGACCTGTCCGTGCGCGAGATCGCGCGGATCACAGGCCGCCTCGAGGGCACGGTCAAATCAAGATTATTTTCCGCGCGCCGGGCGCTGCGCAGCGCGCTCGGAGACGAGTATGAGACAGGACAGGAGGTTCCCGATTTATGAAAGACAACAACCTGGATCAGATGATTCATGACACCCTGCGCACCTGCGGCGATGCCGTCGAGCCTTCGCCCGCGCTGCGCACCCGGGTGCTGGCGAACGCCGAGCCCCGACAGAAAAAGCACGTTTCGCCCTTCCGCCGGGCTGTTGTGGTCTGCGCAGTTGCCGCGGCGCTCGCGATCACGGGCGCGGTCGCGACGAGCGGCGTAACCGGCCTGCGTTCGGCGATCAGCCTCAACAAAATGACAGACGATTATGATACGCTGGCCGCGCAGGTCGAGCAGCAGGTCAGCGCAGATGTGATCTTCCCCGAGACACTGGGCGACGCGGCGTTCCGGAAGGGCTACGTCGACGTCGTTGAGAAGCTGGGCGAAAACCAAACCAGTCTGGGAACGTTCCATGAGCTGACTGCGACCTATGATTTGGATGGCAGCAGGATCGAATTGAACGCTTATGTATTTGACCCCGAGGTCGAAGGCGAAGCCTGGGGCACGGACGGAAAGGAAGTGCGCGAGGTGAACGGCGTGGACGTGACCTATGCGCTCGACCATTACCGCTCGGTGCCTGTCGGCTATGAATTCACCGAGGAGGAGCTTGCCGCCGAGGAGGCACACGAGATCATTTACTCGGTCGGCTCGGACGAGGTCGAGGACGACTGGTTCGCTTTCGTCAGCTGGGAGCAGAACGATATCTGCTACTTTATCGCAGATTATGATAATGTATTTGAACCCGATGCTTTGTTCGATTTAGCGGCAGAAATCATTCAGTAAACACACAAAAAGCGCCCTGCGGGGCGCTTTTGCTTTATCGCACGTCCGGCCGTCCCTGCTCCAGCTCGTGCAGGGTATGCTCAATGCGGGCCTTGGCCTCCTCGCCGGTCGTCGCGCTCGTGATGTGGTCGAGAATGGCCTGCCGTTCGGCATCGTCACAGGAGAAAAAGGTCTCCATTGCCCGCGTATTGTGCCCCATCCGGGCCAGCAGGCCGCTGGGCAGTTCCTCCCAGCTCTCTCCGGGTCTTGCCATGCGCATCGCCTCCTTTGCTCTCAGCTTTTCCCGAGCGATTTGTTTTCATACGGGAAAAACTGTGATATAATCAATTATCATTTAAATTTGTAAAGGAGCCGCTTATGGCACTGCAAAAGAATAAAATCTACCGCGCCGAGATCATCGATTTCACCGCTGAGGGCAACGGCGTCGCCCGCATCGAGGGCATGGCGGTCTTTGTGCCCCGCGCCGCAGTCGGCGATCAGGCCGATATTAAAATCGTCCGGGTGAACAAGAACATGGCGTTCGGCCGCATCGAGCGGATTATCATCCCCTCGCGCGACCGGATCGAGCCCGCCTGCCCGGTCGCGGGCAAGTGCGGCGGCTGCTGCTATCAGCACATCAGCTACGAGGCCGAGCTGCGCGCCAAGGAGAAAAAGGTCGCGGACGCGCTGCGCCGCCTGGGCGGCGTTGAGGGCATTCTTGAGGGCATCACGGGTGCGCCGTCTACCGAGCACTACCGCAACAAGGCACAGTACCCGGTCGGACAGGACGAATCGGGCGCGTATACCGGCTTTTACCGCCCGCGCAGTCACGATATCGTGCGCACCGAGCGCTGCCTCATCCAGAGCGAGCGCGCCGACCGGATCGCCCGAACAGTCTGCGATTGGATGAACGACTTCAGCATCCCGGCCTATGATGAAAAGACCGGTCGGGGCGTCGTCCGCCACATCTACGTCCGCACGGGGGCGGCGAGCGGGGAGACCCACCTGTGCATCATCGCCGCGCGCGCGAAGCTTCACGAGCAGGAGTCGCTGATCGCCCGCCTGCGTGAAGCCGAACCGTCACTGACCGGCGTCGTGCTCAATATCAACCGCCGCACCGACAACGTCATCCTGGGAGACAAGACGGTCACCCTTTGGGGCGCGCCCGAGCTGCAGGACAGCCTGTGCGGCAATGTGTTCCGTCTGTCGCCCCATGCGTTTTATCAGGTCAACCACGACCAGACCGAGCGACTCTACGCTTGTGCGCTCGATTTCGCCGGGCTGACCGGAACGGAGCGCGTGCTCGACCTCTATTGCGGCGCGGGAACGATCACGCTGGCGTTCGCGGCCCGCGCGGGTCAGGTGATCGGCGTGGAAATCGTGCCCGAGGCAGTTGAAAATGCGCGGGAGAACGCGGCGCGCAACGGGATTGAAAACGTATCCTTTTTCTGCGCCGACGCCGGGCAGGCCGCGCTCATGCTGACCGAACGGGGGGAGCGGCCCGACGTCATCTGTGTGGACCCGCCGCGCAAGGGCCTCGACGAGGCGGCCATCGAGGCGATCGGCCGCATGTCGCCGCCCCGCGTGGTCTATGTCTCGTGCGATCCGGCCACGCTGGGGCGCGACGTCAAGCGCCTGGCCGCACACGGTTATACCGCTGTCCGCGCCCGCGCCTTCGACCTCTTCCCGCGTACCCATCATGTGGAGACCGTCGTTCTGCTGTCGCGGGATGGCACAGAGGAGAAAAACTGAAATGGATCGTCTGGATGCGTTTGAGGCGATGCTGCAGGACATCGTCAGACAATCTGAAATGGAACGCGAAAAAATGGATGCGCTGAAGGCTGCCGGCAGGGAAAAATCTGCGACCTACCGCCAGTATTTTGCAAGCCGCATGCTGCACAAACAGATGCTGGATCTCTACCAGCGTTACGGTCTGATCGGTGAAAAGAAGGTGTTTTGATGTCTTCAAGCGGAAAGTATGAGTTGCTTTGGGAATGGATTCGGTTGAACGGTTCGGATCGCTTCAAGCTGACCTTTGCCGAGATCGAACAGATCGCCGGTTTTCCGATTGACCATTCGTTTCTCACATACAAAAAGGAACTGCTGAAATACGGGTATCGGGTCGGAAAAATTTCGATGAAAGAACAGACGGTATTGTTTGAGAAGGCGGCGCAGGGATGAGCCATGTGATTGAAGCTTTACAAGACAAGGATCACAAAAAAGCGCATGCGCTTTTGCTGGAACTCTGTGCGCAGTCGGCTGCGTCGGATGAATATTATCCTTATTTTGATGCGTTTGCCGGATTGCTCACCGCAAAAAGCTCTTATGTGAGAACGAGGGGATTCCTTCTGTGCTGCGCGCAGGCGCGGTGGGATGTGTCCGGGAAATTGGCGCGGGCGCTCCCTGCAATGCTTCTGCTGCTCCGCGATGAGAAACCCGCCGTGGTAAGACAATGTCTCGCGGCTCTGCATGAGGTAGCTTTATTCCGCCCGGAGCTGTGTGGAGAGATCGAAGCCGAAGTCTCATCGATCGATTTATCCAGATATAAGGACAGCATGTCGCCGTTGATCCAGAAAGATATGAATGCATTGCTTGCAGCCTGCCGATAATCGTTTGAGCACGATGTTACTCTGAGCATGCTCAGCTTCGGGCGCGTGATATGCCTGGCACACTGAGCATGAACGGGAGAAGAAAGGCTTCATCCAAAATATTATTGACTTATGTCAGAAATGGAACTATAATAAGAGCAGAATAGGGGAGAAATAGAAATGGCACGTCCTACCAAGCGCAGACGGGTCTGCGGCCTGCCGCGCGTGGCCGAATTTGGCCCGCATCCATGCGGTGCGGCCGAGCAGCTGATGCTGACTGTCGATGAATATGAGGTCATCCGTCTGGTCGACCTGCTTGGTTTCACGCAGGAGGAATGCGCGGAGCAGATGCATGTCGCGCGCACGACCGTTCAATCCATCTATGACAACGCGCGGCACAAGCTGGCTGATGCGCTGGTGAATGGAAAAATGCTCACAGTCGCAGGCGGCAGCTATGAGATCTGCCCGGAAGCGCAGGACTGCTGCGGGAAGAACTGCGGGGAACGCGCCTGCCGGCGCGCGCGCTGCAGAGGACGGAGCTGCGGCGGCTGTGAGCGTCAACAACACTCTCCAAATGATGCAAATGAGGTATTTTGTCATGAAAATTGCGGTGACCTATGAAAACGGCCGTGTGGTCCAGCATTTCGGCCACAGCAAAGCGTTTAAAATCTATGAAGTCGAAAACGGTGCGGTGCAGTCCTACGCGGTCGTTCCGGCCGGGGGCGCGGGTCATGGCGCGTTGGCCGGTTTTCTGAAAGAGCACGGCGTGCAGGCGCTTATCTGCGGCGGTATCGGCGCGGGTGCGCGCACCGCGCTGGCTGAGGCCGGTATTGAGCTGTATCCCGGCGTGCAGGGCGAAGCCGACGCCTGTGTCGCGGCGCTTCTCAATCATTCGCTGCTGTACAATCCGGATACTGTCTGCAGCCATCACCACGATCACGGCGAGGGCCACAACTGCGGCGGACATTCCTGCGGCAGCCATTGAGTCAATGAGACGAGGAATTTAGAGCATTCCCAGTCCGAAATCGCGGCCTCGCCGCTGAAATTTCACATGCGCAGCAGACTGAAGGAAGCGGCAATCCGCTTCCTTTCCTTTTATAAAAATGTAGATATTACAGATGAGATATGTTAAAATAGAAATAATCCAAGGCAGAAGGTGAGGAAAAGGATATGCAGCAAACGCGGCTGGAGCAGGAGCGGATTGTGAATGATTTGCTCGCGCAGGAGACCAACGAAATCATCTATCTGGCGGACTTTGAGACATATGAGCTTCTGTATTTGAACCGTGCCTGCCTGCGTACCCTGAACTATCCGGCCGAACGGGACTGGAAGGGAAAGCCGTGTTATCAGGTGCTGCAGGGGAGGAATACGCCCTGCCCGTTCTGCCCGAACAGCAAGCTGCGCTTTGAACAGGTCTACGAGTGGGAGCATTATAATTCGGTTGTGGGGCGGGCTTATCTCGCTCGGGACAAGCTGATCAAGCTTGACGGGCGGACGGTGCATTTCGAGATTGCCACCGACGTGACCTCGTGGCCAGAGGTGGCCCGCGACCTGGAGCAACAGCTGCTGACCGAGGAAACGCTGAACATCTGCATCAAAACGCTCAACCAGACTCAGGACATGCATCAGGCTGTCCTCGATCTGCTGCGCATCCTCTGTGATTATCATCAGGCCAGATGCGGCTATATTTATGAATTTGATGAAGACCATCAGCACATGAAGAAAACCTTTGAATGGTATCGCGATCCGAAAGACCCCTTGCTGCGATCGCAAGGCCGGTTGACTGCGGATCTTTGCGCGCCATGGATTAAGGCTTTTGAGCTGGAGGGCGAGCTGTTCCTTCGGTCTGACGATGCGGAAAACAGCACTTTTTCAGACACGCTGCGCCTGATGCGGGAGATCGGCATACAGAGACTGGTCGCGGCCCCCATGGTCACAGGCGGCGAGGTGGTCGGGTTTCTGGGCGTGGATGATCCGACCCGGCACTGTGAGTCGGCCGTCCTGCTCCGCTCGGTCGCCTATTTTGCAAACGAGGACATCGCGCGGCGCAAGATGACCGATCAGCTCACATACTTGTGCTATACCGATACATTGACCGGCGTTTACAACCGCAATAAATATAAGGAAAAGCTGAGCGAGTTTGATATTCACCATCCGAAAAATCTGGGTGTTGTCTTTGCCGATATCAATGGCCTCAAACGCGCCAACGACACGTATGGACACCAATACGGGGACTACCTGATCACCTACACCGCCGAGGTGCTGACCGCGCTGTTTGGAGAATTTGTCTACCGCATCGGCGGGGATGAATTCGTCGTTATGATTCCGGAGATTCCACGATCTTTGTTCGATGAGAAAGTCTCTGCACTGTATACCCGGATTAAGCGGGACAGCAAGTGCAATATTTCGCTGGGCTCAAATTGGAGCGACCGCGCGGACACCGATGTCCGCCGCATGATCATGCATGCCGACGAGCTGATGTACATCGACAAGCAGAAGCACTACAGCGCGGACGCCGGCAGCCGGAGCTTCTATCACACCGAGCAGGTACAGAAGCTGCAGCGCGAGCTGAACGAAGGCGTTTTTACGGTTTATCTGCAGCCCAAGGTGGAGTTGGCGACCTGCGCGTTGTCGGGCGCCGAAGCGCTGGTGCGCCGGATATCCGAAAGCGGGGAGCTGCTGCTGCCCCAGAAATTCATCCCGCTGTATGAGGCTGAGGGAATTGTCCGGTATGTGGATTTTTACGTGCTGTCGGTCATCTGCCGCACGCTGGAGGAGTGGCATGCGAAGGGATATCCGCCAATCGCAATTTCGGTCAATCTCTCCCGCGTGACGTTGATGGAGCAGGGGATTCTCGAAAAGCTGCTCTCTGTCTGCGAGGAGTATCATGTGCCGCCTACCTGGCTCAAGATCGAGGTCACAGAGGGAATCGGTACGATGGAAACCGATGAATTGACCCGGCTTGTCTCTGAATTGCAGGCGGTTGGGTTCGGCATCTCACTCGATGACTTTGGCACGCGCTATTCCAACCTTTCGATTTTGACCACGATCGATTTTGACGAGATCAAGCTGGACAAGAGCCTGATTGACTTCATTTCGGAGAACCGCAAATCCCGCATTACGGCGCAGCACATCATTGATATGTGCGCGGAGCTTGAAATCCGGCCCTCGGTGGCCGAGGGAATCGAAACGCAGGACCAACTCGAAGTCCTGCGCGCGCTCAACTGTGACCTGGGTCAGGGCTTCTTCTTTGACCGCCCGATGACGATCACAGCGTTTGCAGAAAAATATCTGAAGAAATAAAAAAGGAGCCCGCCAGTTCGTAAGTCCTGGCGGGCTCCCATCATTTTAAGGTTGATTCACTCCGCGGAAGTCGGAGTGTTTTGATATATGGATGAAATCGATCAGCAGGCGGTGCAGATTTCCAGCGCTGCATCAGCGGCGGAAGCGGCGTCCGCGGTGAAGCGATCGGCGCCGATGCTGTCGCAGAATGCCTGAGTGATCGGCGCGCCGCCGACCATAACCTTGACCTGGCCCTTGAGCTCGGAAGCCTCGACAGCCTCTACGACGCTCTTCATCTCGCCCATGGTGGTGGTCAGCAGAGCGGAGCAGGCGATGATCTGCGCATTGTTCTCACGAGCAGCCTCGAGGAACTTCTCAACCGGTACGTCAACGCCCAGGTCGATGACCTTCAGGCCCTTGCCTTCCATCATCATGCGAACCAGGTTCTTGCCGATGTCGTGCAGGTCGCCCTTAACGGTGCCGATGACAACGGTGCCCTTCTCCTCGACGCCGTCAGCTACCAGGTAGGGACGGAGGAGCTCGGTGCCCTTGCTCATCGCGCGCGCTGCGATCAGAACCTCGGGTACGAATACTTCGTTGTTCTTGAACTTCTGGCCGATGATGTTCATGCCGTCCAGAAGGCCTTCGTTCAGGATCTGCTCAGCCGGGATGCCCTCATCCAGAGCCTGCTGTACACATGCCTTTACCTTGGGTGCGCGGCCCTGCTGCAGCCACGAGCTGATTTCATTCAGAATGCTCATCGTAAAAACTCCTTTTATTCAATGATTCGTTTTGAATACTTTGCGCGCATCGCGGAAGTCGATGCCGCTCTTTCCCATGTCTCTATCATACAGGACTCAGCCGAAAAGTTCTTGCACGCTGTTGCACAGGTTTTGGACGAATTTATCCTGCTGCCTCACGGCTTTGGACAAAATTCCACACGGAAAAAATCCTGTCCAAATCAGAGCGTAAAAAAGATTTTGTCCCGCTGCGGCATGCCGCGCGGGACAAAAAGATGAAAAAAAGAGGTGATTGCGCTCTTTAGCCGTAAACGCGGGCGACCTCCTCGCGGGCGATCTGCACCCAGCGGGACGCGTTCTCGGGATGGTTGGCCAGGGTGTGATTGTCCTTCATCAGCAGCTCGACCTTGTTGCCGCACTCCTTGCAGTACGTGAGGACGGCGTTCAGGCGGCGGCGGATGTAATCCTCATCGGGGTTGGGAACCGCGATGTCGGTCGGGCTGACCTTGTAGCAATAAACGTAGTCGCCCTGCAGGTACTCGCTCATCTTGCGGCTGTCGGCCCACTGGGAAACCGATACGCGGCGCAGGCGCGGAATCGCTTCCTTGACATATTCCCAGCGGCGGTCGAGACCCTCGCAGCAGCCGTAGTAGTTGAGACCGAACTTTTCGGCGAGCTCATGCTGATAGGGGAGCAGGAACTCTTTGACCATCTCGGGCGAGACCTCGCTGGTCTCCTGTGCCTCGTTGAAGCCCCACATGTCCATCAGCTTGACCTGACCGGGGGTGGCGTGCAGCTGGCTGGTCCAGCCGGTGCCGCCCGAACCGATATACATGCCCTCGCAGTTGTTGGGCAGCAGGCCGTTCTTCTCGAGGTAGTCGAACTTGGCGAGGTAGCCGTCGGTGAACAGGCGCATCATCTCGTGCACCTTGTCCGGGAAGTCGTAGAAGTCGCACATCATATTTTCCATGCCGCGCAGGTTGGAATAGGACAGGGACAGATCGGGAGACCACCACCACTTGTGGCGGAATTCAACGTCCAGGATGCCGTCGAAGACCTCCTGTGCGGCGGCGAACGCGGCGTTCGAGGCCTCCCAGTCGACGTGGATCTCGGGGGTCTTGATGATGGTCGAGAGGTCGAGCTCTTCGAATTCGTCCTCGTCCAGTTCGGCGAGGGGAGACTTCCACACATAGGCTTCGCCCTTGGTGGGATCGCCGATGCGTTCCTCGGAGATGCCCCAGCCGGTGTCCACCGCGTTATAGGGGAGATAGAGCTTGGCTTCGACGACCTTGTCGTCGCGCATGACCTCGGCCCAGTAGATCTCCTTGCGCAGCCACATCTCCCAGTCGGCAGCCATTTCGCCCTCGCACTGGATGGTGGTGTGCCAGGGGAAGATCTCGTTCCAGCCGTTCTCGCAGTCGATGAAGATGACCGGCTGTTCGGTCTGAAGGTCGTTGTGGGCGGTCCACAGCGCTTTCTTCTCCTGCTCATAGGGACGCTCAGCCAGCGCGCGCAGCCGCAGACCCAGCTTACGGAGGATCGCCTTGTCATGCTCGGAGACGACGCACTGTTCGATCGGCCAGCCGTGCACCATCAGGTTGCCGCCCTGGCCCTGGTCAATTCGGTTTGCGCCTACAAATTCGTCAACTTTCATTCTGATCACAATTCCTTTCAATTCGGTTGAAGTCGTTTTCCGTGATGGGATTGGAATATGCCTGTTTTGCGCAATTATTGGAGCCGCAGATTTCTTTCTGGCCATATAATAGCATAGAAAACGGCAGGCTGCAAATGCCGGAGCGCGCGGTTTTGTGCTGATTTGTTGATTTTGTATATCGGAGGAAAGAGGGAAAAATGAGAAACAATTATATAAAAATACAGCGATATCACAACAGAATGGAAGAAATGAAAAAGAGAATTCATGAAAATGCGCAGATGATTTTCACAGCGCTTAAAAGCGCGAAAGGTTGAAAAAATTTTTCCACAAAAAAGATGATCATTTTCAGAAAGAAAAAACGATTTTTCCTGATTGCAATTCTGTGCTATTTGTGCTATAGAGATTGACGGCACGAAGAAAACCGGCTATGCTGAAATGGAGGAAGGAGGGAACGCGCATGCTTTGTCAGAATGAGACCGGCGTCCTCTCGGGCTCGGAACTGTTCCTGCACACGGTCGACGCGGCGACCCGCCGCCTGTTCTTTTATATCAACTCCTGCGGACATTACCATTGTGAACAGGGATATAAGGTGCGGCGCAATCATATGGACAGCCTGCTGCTCATGTATATCGAGCAGGGGGAGCTGTTCGTTCAATATGAGGGAAAGGAATACACGGCGCGATCGGGCGATGTTCTGCTGATGGATGGGACGTATCCGCAGTATTACGGCACTGCGAACTATGTCGAGTTTTACTGGATGCACATCGCTGGCAGCAATGCCTTTGAATTG